>JAJYKQ010000074.1 GCA_021788495.1 bacterium
TTCGCTTATAGACATTTTAGATATCCCCTATATTATAATTATACTTTTGTGATAGTGCTTTTTAAAGTTTCCATAACATTATATTATATCATACCCTACCTTAAGCTCTTTAACCTTTTCAAGTTCTTCAGGGGTTACTTCCTTCTTCCAGCCCTTGCGGTCTTGAGCCCATGAAAAGCCGAGTTTTTTTATCGTATCTTTGACGGCGTAAGTCTTCACGGCGCCTTTGTCGTTTAAGACTATAGTAATCTTTTCGCCGGGTTCTTTTAAGTCTTTTTCGGCTTCCGGAATTTTATCTTCCGAAGATAACGAGTCCAAAAAAGTTTTGTATGTCTTATACGTAATTTTAATGCCGATAGAATCTAATGCTTTTAACTGGGAGCTGACCGGCATTTTCTTTTCGAGCATTAATTTTATTTCCGGAATAAATGGCGTTAAAAGAGCTTCTTTTTTCTTCGCCGGTCTAGAGGATTCTATCGCTTCCAATAATATTTTTTTCTTTTCTGAAATAGTTAATTCTTCGTTAATTCCATTTTTTTTCATAGCCAATTACCTCTTAAATGTTATTAGTATTTTAATATTATGTTGATTAAATATTTAATTTTATAATCTATATCATTTTATATATCATATAAATTGCAATTAGTCAATAGGACAATTTAAAATTAATTTAATTTCAAAAGTAAAATAATTATATAATTACATTAATAAAATATATTGCAATTAATTATAACTAAAATATTGGAATGTAAAAATAGATACCGCTTTTAATGCTTCTAATTGCGTATGTTCTACCGCTTCCTATCCCTAAATCTACCGCCTTTACTTTTCTATATACCATTTTAGGTATATGTCATAAGAAAGCCATTACGGAGTTTCAAGGGGGCTTGCCCCCTAAAGCGGTAGCGCCTTATCTTGCATTACTCTAAAGAGTAATGACAAAATACTGAAATCGAATGACGGAATAGTAAAGCAAATAACTAAAGAGAAATTCTAAAAAATGAATTGGTTTTTAAATAGCGGTTGATGGTCTATGCTTCTTTAAGTTTTTTAGACAGGTGAAAAAGGAGACTTAGTTTTTGATATTTAAAAAATACCGGCGAAAAAAACTTCCAAATTTGACAGTTAAGGGCTATTAATTTTCTTTCGGGTAGTTTTATATCAGACGTTTTTTTGAGAGGCCTTAAATTTAAATTCTAAAGAAATTATTTTTTTAAGAGGTTTATTTAAGCAAAAACATTTTTTAAAAAAACTTTGACTTCTTATATGAATTATGGTAATAATATATTATGATTAAAAAGAATATAAGAATATATGATAACGCCGTATGAAATTTTAAAAGATACGTTAAGCCCTTTGGAAGAGATCCTTTCGAAGGACGACGTTCAGGAAATCATGATTAACGCTCCCGATAATATCTGGGTCGAAGAAAGAGGAGTTCTTAAAAGAGCTCAAGTAGTTATTTCGGAAGAAATGCTCCTTGCGTCGATGGAGCTTTTGGCAAGGGCGGTTAATCTTGAACTTACCGAAAAAAATCCTATATTAGAAGCTCGTTTGGAGGACGGTTCGAGGGTGGCCGGCGCAATTCCCCCCGTGTCTGGTTACCCTTGCCTTTCTATTAGAAAGTTCTCGAAATTTAATCCCGATATAGAAGATTACGGATTAAGCGAAAGAGTGATAGAAATACTTAAAAATATCGTTAAAGGAAAAAGCAATTTTCTTATTGCCGGAGGGACGAGCTCGGGAAAAACTACGGTTTTTAACGCTCTTTTAAAAAAGATAGACGCAGCAGATCGGATAGTAGTTATAGAAGATACGAAAGAACTTAAAATAGAAGCTCCGAACGTGGTCCGTTTGGAAGCGAAACTAACCGGGGAAACGCATGTTACGCAAAGGGATTTAGTCAAACTTTCGTTGAGATTAAGGCCGGATAAGATAATTCTGGGCGAGGTAAGAGACGCTTCGGCTTACGACTTGCTGTCTGCCCTTAATACGGGGCATTCGGGAGGTTCGACTATCCACGCCAATTCAGCGAGGGAGGCTTTGATAAGGCTTGAAACTTTGGTCTTACAAGCGCAGGTGGGATGGCCGTACGAAGCAATAAAAAAGTTCATTTCTGATACTATAAATTTCGTAATTTATTTAGAAAGGAATAAAGAAGGAAAAAGAAGCATAAAAGAAATAAAAAAAATAACGGGATACGACGGAGATTACGCCTGGGAGGAATTATGATAATAAGGCATTCGAAAAAAGCTTTGATGGTAAGCGCTTTTATAAGCTTATTTATTTTTATGGGTTTTTATTTTATTTTTGCAAGGTATTTAACTAAGGACTGGGGCATTTATATAATAGGGTTTTTTATAAGCCTTATAGCGTGTTTCGGTTCCTTTCTGAAGGAACTTTATAAGTATAAATTTAATTTTTTAGAAATAGAAAACGGAAATTTAAAAATATCTAATCTTTTTAATAAGGTCATAATTCCTTCGGACAAGTTTGCCGACTATAAAATTTATAGCGGCATTTACGAAAAGCTCTTAAAGATTTATGACTTCGAAATTTATACGACCGGCGGAGAAGAATATATTTTTAAAACTATTGATAAAGAAAACAATATAGAAAGTTTGCTCGACGAATTTACTAAACCGAAGGAGGCATAATAAATGCTTTATATTTGCGAAAAGCCGTCGCAGGCTAAGGATATAGGAAAAGTATTGGGAGTTACCGGAGGCGGGAACGGATTTATGGAGAAAAACGGAATTATAATCACCTGGTGCTACGGTCATCTTCTTAATTTAGTCCCGCCGGACTACTACGACGAAAAGTATAAAAGCTGGTCGCAAATCCCGGTCATACCTTCTAAATTTATAAAAACGGCGGGTAAAGAAACGGCAAAGCAGTATAAGGTGATAAAAGAACTAATTAAAAAAGAGTCTGAGGTCGTTATAGCGACCGATGCGGACCGCGAAGGGGAAATGATTGCAAGGGAGATTTTAGAACGCGAAGGATATAAGGGGAAAGTTAAAAGGCTATGGCTGCATGCGTTAGATGAGGCAAGCATTAAAAAAGGTTTAAGCGGACTTTTAGACGGACAGAAGACTTTAAGTTTGTACTACAGCGCTTACGCAAGACAGATTGCGGACTGGCTGGTAGGTATGAATTACACGAGAGTTTACTCAAGCTACGGTAACGTAAATTCGATAGGCAGGGTCCAGACGCCGACCTTAAGGTTCGTCGTGGACAGGGATTTAGAGATCGAAAACTTTAAATCTAAAGTTTATTTCGAATTAGAAGGCTTATTTAATAAGGATATAGATTTTAAAGCATTACTCGATAAAGAAGATAAGATTTACGAGAGAAAAATTGCAGAAGCTATTAAAGAAAAGCTATCTCAAGCGGATAAAGGGGTCGTAACCGATTCCAAGAAAGAAGAGAAAAAGACTCCGGCGCCTAAATTATTTTCTCTATCGAGCCTGCAGAAGTTTATTAATAATAAATTCGGGTATTCCGCTCAGGAAGTGCTTGATATCTGCCAGGCGCTTTATGAGACGTATAAATTTACGACGTATCCTAGAACGGATTGCGAATATCTTCCCGAAAGCCAGCTAAAAGAGGCGGAAATTATTTTAAAGAATGTGCCTTTTAAAACGGATTATCCCGCAAGTAAAGTATATCAATTCGACGATTCTAAAATATCCGCCCACCACGCCATAATTCCTACGCTAATTAAAGCGGATATTAATAAACTGAAAGAAAAAGAAAAAAACGTTTTTTTAGAAATTTATAAAAGATACGCCGCTATGTTTTATCCTCATTTAATTACTTATGTTACGTCGTTAAAGATAGACGTTAAAGGAGAGATATTTAAAGCGCAGGGAACGCAGGTAAAGAATTTGGGATGGAAAGTATTTTATCAAAACGAAAAAGACGAAAAAGAGCCGCCCGTGCCTTTTATAGAAAAAGGAGCAAGCGTAACTTTGAAAGGCTTAAATATTTTAGAAAAAAAGACCGCGCCGCCTGCGCGTTTTACGGATTCTACGCTTTTAGAAGCCATGAAAAATGCAGGGAAATTTATAGAAGATAAAGCGCAAAAAGCAATTTTAAAAGATACGCAAGGTCTCGGCACTGAAGCCACGAGGGCAAACATTATAGAAACATTAATTAAAAGAGATTACGTTAAAAGAGAAAAAAAACTTTTAATCTCGACGGAAAAAGGAAGGAAAATAATATCTTTAATTGCGGAAAATTTAAAAAGCCCCGCTACTACCGCGCAGTGGGAAGAAAAACTTAAGTTAATAGAGGAAAATAAACTCTCTTACGAAGAATTTACGGAAGAAATTAAGAAGTTCATTTCAAACGATATATCGCTTTTAAAAGAAACATTAAAAAAAGAAGGAGGAAGTATGGAAAAACAGTATTTGGAAGGAGTAAAATGCCCGCTGTGCGGCGCAAAAGTCGTTATAAATCCTAAAGGAATTAATTGCGAGAAAAGAACTTACGACAGGGAGTCGAAGACTAGTTCAGGCTGCCCGTTTTCTATTTACGAAAGGCCTTATAATAAGAAAACGCCTTTAAAAAAAGATGAATACCTCGATCTTTTAGGCGGTAAGAAAGTTCCGGGGAAATTCGTATCTAAAGCCGGCAAGGACTACGAAGCGAAAATTTATTTGGAAGGAGGCGACGTTAAACTTGAGTTTTCTAAAAAGTAAGAAAAAAAAGAAGAACTATT
>JAJYKQ010000075.1 GCA_021788495.1 bacterium
ACACCGTTAACGTAAAATCGGGTTCTACGGTACTTGTCGGCGGCATATTGACCGCCGACAAAACAAAAAATACATATGGAATTCCTATATTGTCTAAAATTCCGTTGATAGGGAACTTATTTAACTCTATAAACGATTTAAGCCAAAAGGAAGATCTCCTGATTATGCTGACCCCTAAAATAACTTTATAAGATAAGATTTTATGAAGATAGGCGAATATTTAATATCAAAAGGAAAATTGACGGAAACCCAGATTAAAGACGCTCTTTTCGTGCAAACTATAAGCGAAAAAAGATTAGGCGAGATTTTAATAGAAAGCGGCTGCATTACAGATTCGGATGTATCCGCTTATCTTGCTTACGATTCGGGCAGGGAATTTTTTAAGGAATTAAATACCCTGTCTTTATATATCGATAAACAAGAAAACGAAGAGCTCGGTTTTAGTTTTCTTTACGAAATTCCGGCGATAGTTGTAAGAAAAGAGGACATTCCCTATATAATTTGCAGTGAAATTACCGCAAGCCTTTCCGAAAAAATGGCTTTCGACGAAAATTTAAAAAAATTTAAAATAGGATTTTCGACGAAAAGAAAAATTTATGAAGCGCTTAATCAAATATTTATAAACAAGGCCGTATTTTCCGAAAAAGAAATTTTAGATGAAGCAATTGAAATTGCCTTATTAAAAGGTTCTCCAAACTTAAGAATCAAGCGGTCCGAAAATTTTTATATGATTATAATGGATACGGAAATAAGTCAGGAAAACATAAGGGTTTTAAGTTTAGAAGCAGGCCGGAGAATAATCAATATAATAGCGGGGAATTGTCAAATAACATTGAAAAAGGGGCAAGGATTGGATGCAAAATTTATTTTTATTTCTAATTTTTATAAAGGCGTCCGAGTCAATATAAGAGTCGCATTTTTACCTATTTCCTCAAAATTGGATAAAGAATCGGCGCTTTTTGAAGCGGTTTTGAGAATTCACGGACTAAATAAGGTTATTGATTTTAAATATATCGGATTTACGGATGATAAAGTTGAATTATTAGAGAAGTCTTATATTCATCCGCAAGGCTTGATTATTTCGACCGGACCTACCGGTTCGGGTAAAACTACGACGTTTTACGCTATGCTAAAACTTTTGTCGCAGAAGAAAAGTTCTATTATAACTATAGAGGATCCGGTAGAAATAGAGCTTAGAGAATCAAACATCACTCAGATGAATATATCGGAAGATTTCGGCTATTCCGAGGCCGTCCGCATTATGTTAAGAAGCGAGCCGGATATTATGATGATAGGCGAAATTAGGGACGAAATAACGGCAAAACATGCATTAATCGCGGCAGAAACCGGACACCTCGTTCTTACTACCCTTCATACCAATTCTTCCCTTTCGATATTCGGCAGATTTAAATCTCTTAATATAGATTCAGGCCAATTATTTTCGGTTTTAAAGTTCGTAACCGCACAAAGGCTTTATAATCCGCTTTGTCCCGAATGTAAAAAAAGAATCGGTTCGGAGAAATTACCGTCCATATACAGATATGCTTTAGAGGAAAATTTAAAATTTACCGCCTCCATGTTGTCTAAGACTAATATGTGCAACAGATTCTTAGATTTTAAAGAAGTTTCATGTTTTGATTCCGTATATGTAAGGGGTGAAAAAAGTTGCGATAACTGTGGAGGGACGGGATACGTTAAAAGAAAACCGTTAATTGAAATTGCAGAATTCAATGATGCCGTAAAAGAAGAAATATACGGTAATATGGCTGCGCTTTTTAATCTTTCGTCGCTGGAAGAAATTTTAATGAATTTGTCTAATTTTGAATCTTTAAAAGTTCAATCTTTTAATAAATTGATTAACGGAGAAATAGACCCCGTAACGTATTTTAATCTGTCGAAATAATCCGATTATTAAAATGATAAAAAATTATTTAATAAAATTTTATACGCCGGAAGGCAACAGCCTGATAAAAAATATCAAAGCGGAGAGCTTGTCCGAGGCGAAATCGGCAATAATACTGGAAGGTTATATGCCTGCCGTTGCGCTCCCCAACATATTTTTAGATATATTGCGTCCGGTTCGCAACGCAGGTATGAAAGATAAGGAGCTTTCCGTATTTTTTACGGAATTTTATCAGCTTGCAAAATCTTCCGGCTCTGTAGGCAAGGCATTGAGTTATATGAATAAAGGGGATAAAAAGCCGGCCGCAAGCGGAAAATATAAATTATTATACCCTGTAAAATGGCTTTATTACAATCACAAACTATCAAAATCAAGGAAACGGCTTAAACTTATTAAAAATTGCGTTTCTTTGTTAGATAAAGGCGAAACGCTTAAAGAAATCTTTATTTCAAACAACTTTGAAGAAATTGTTCTTTCGCTGTTAGATTTAGCCGATTCAACCGGCGATTATCCGCAGACTTTTTTAAAAATATCGGAATATTTCGATACAAAAAATTCTTATAAAAAGAGTATAGCCGGAGCGTTAGCCTATCCGTCTTTTCTATTTTTCTTGCTATTCGTCGCATTTTCGGTATTTTTATATTATATAATTCCGACTTTTGCTTTATTTTTCAGTCAATTTCCGCATATACCGCAGTCAACTAAAAATATTTTGAGTTTATTTAATTATTTAAAAAATATCTTTATATACTGCATAATTTTAGCCGCATCCGGTTTAGCCGCGCTCGGTTTTGACTTGTTTCGAATTAAAACTAAAACGGTATCTTTTATGCTTGATATTCCTCAAATCAGAAACATTGTAAATTACGGCTATCTGAACTGGATTTTTTATCAATTTTCTCTAATGATTTCATCTGGCGTTACGGTTAACGCCGCATTTAATTATTTTAGGAAAAATACTTCCAAGATATATTTTAAAAATAAATTTGAATTAATTTACGCGGATTTGATTAGCGGAATTACCCTGCATGATTCAATTGTTAATGCAAATTTTTTATCGGACGATGCCGTAGAATCTATCGGTTATGCGGAAATAGGAGGTTTTTTGTCCGAAACGGTCTTAAGATTATCGCTGGAATTTAAGGAAAAATCAAACCGGTATATGAAGTTATTTGCAAAAGGATTATTTTTTTTAGCTATTGCTTCCGTCGTATTTTTTTTATTTTTAATGTTTTTTTCTTTATTTTTGCCTCTTATCCAAGGAATGGTCGGATTGCCGGCAAACTATTAATCGATTAATCAGAATTAAATCAATCAAATCATAACAAATAAAATTTAAGGAGGCGGTAAAATATGATTAAAAAAAAATTTAAAAAAAGCAACGACGGTTTTACTTTAATGGAAATTATAGTCGCAATGATAGTGGTGGGAATACTATCTGCAGGAGGTTTGATGGTTTATAACGGGCTTATAGGTTCGTCAAACGTTACCGCCACGGTTCAATCTATCACTAAAATTGAGTCTGCCGTAAATTCTTATATGCAGGTAAACGGAGGAAGCATTATGCCGCCTTCGGGAGTATCTCTTCCTTATGCGATGCAGGAAGATAATCTTCTTCCTGCATCATGGACGGTCAACGGAAATAACGTCGCTCCTCCTAATCCGGGTTTTATACAGAGCTATTTTATCTCGACAAATTCCAATCCCGGACAATATCGGTACATAATAGGCATAAATGCCCCTCAGATGACCAATGCGCAGGCTTTAAATATATGTAATTCATTAGAAAATTCTATATCCGGAGTCGATGCAAGCGAAAACGCCGTTTTTAATATAGGTAACGGACAGACTTGTTTGAGCGATTTATTTAACGGCAATGCCTCATCGGCCGATAGTTCTAATTTTCAGGGGAATTTAACCTTTACGTTTAATTAAATTACAAAGAAGCCAAAGAAGTTAAAAGTTTATACGGATGAATAATTATGAAACATTGCATTATATTAGCCGAAATAGTCGGAATTACCCTGTTTTATACGTTAATATTCTCAAAATTATGTTTCGGTTTGAGTAAAGGGCAGATTTACAACTTAGAGGCGCAGAATGTAGTAAATACTGCAGACCTCGTAATAAAGGCGGAGCATGCATATTTCTCGAACTACGGAAGGTTTGCGGACATAGCAGGCCTTGAACAAAGCAGTCCGGCATATTTAAGCCCTATTCCGGTTTACGGCTTCAATAATGAAGGGTGCGTGAAGAAAATATTATTTAAAATAAATATTTATATCTGCGTAAACTTGCAGGGCGGAACGCTGAATGTTCTTATGCCGGACGATTTTACTTATTCGGATATAGCGGTACGCGAGATAAGCAAGGGCATTACCGGAAAAACGGAGCAAATTTCGTCCGACGACGGTTTAGCCGATATTTCTTTTAATCTTAAACTAAATCCGCCATCTTTCGCATCCAATCCGGATAGCGCTTCTCCGGTTAGTTCGACGCTTACGAGTCCGGATGCGAACGGCGGAACGAGTTATATAAATACCGAAAATCAAAGCGGTTTAATAAATAGAGCGGTACAGGCGGTCGTTAGATTTTTTACGGCGGCGTTGAGCCTTTTTTGACTACATATAGAAAGAGAAGGAGAATTTATGCAAATTTCAAAAAATAATATCGCAGGAAATAATAAAGGATTTTCACTTATAGGCGTGATTATCTCCATGGTCGTCGTTTCGATTATGGCGGCTTTGTCCTTACCCGCGCTCAAAGGGATGGTGTTTGAA
>JAJYKQ010000076.1 GCA_021788495.1 bacterium
CCTCGTCGTCCTTTTTTTAGTAATTTTCCATTTTTGAAACATCCCGACGTTTCCCTGAATCAAGGCAACCCTTACCGGTTTTTTTCCTTTAAGCAACTTATCTATGGAATAAATATTATAATAACCGTATGATACTACAAGAATAAAAACCGATAAAACAAAAATCATTTCGAACAACGCCTGTTTTTTTGAAATTTTATTTTTATAAAAAATAAAATGGAACACTAAATAATTTATAAGCGCTATGACGAAAGACAGCCCCGGAGTTCCCACGATATTAGAAACCTGTATAAACGGAAGATTTAAGTACTGAGAAGAACCAAGGTTTTCCCATGGAAACCCCGTTAAAAGATTGGACTTTAAAAACTCAAAAAAAACCCAGCATGAAGGAATTAAAATTATATTAGATATTTTATAATTATTTAATAAAATTCTACTGAAACCTGCGAATAAAGCAAAATATACGGCTAAATAAGAAGCGAGCAGCAAAAGGACAAAAACGGCCATATAATAAGGAAGGTCGCCGAACGTATGAAGGGTGTAAGCTATCCAGTACAGTATGATTATATATGAAATAATACCTGCTAAAAAACCGTATAAAAAGGATTCTTTAAAACTTTTAGAATTATTTACCGCGTATAAAAGAGGAACCAATGAAAACCATGCGAGAAATTCAAGATTGAAATTAGGAAACAAAAAAGCGGTGAGTATGCCCGACAAACATGCGGAAGCGGAATTAATTAGAACTGAGCGCCGTATTTTGTGCATCATAGCGCTTTTTTCGCTTCTTCCCATAATATATCGAGACTTTCGGCGTCAAGTTTGGAAACAGGGACGGATGCTTTTTTTTCCATGTACCCGAATCTCTCGATAAATTTATCGGAGGATTTATTCAAAGCGCCGCACGGATGTATATCTAGAAGTCTTCCGAGATTTACGACGGAAAACAAAATATCTCCGTATTCTTCGATAATTTTATCTTTATCGGTTTTATTATTTAATTCTTTTTTAAGTTCAGAAATTTCTTCATAAACTTTATCTAAGGCGCCGCCTTCGTCTTTAAAATCGAAGCCCATTCTTTTAGCCTTTTCCTGCACCATATATGCCCTGTGAAGAGAAGGCATGGTTTCAGATACGTAAACGGAAGGATTTTTCGGCAAATCGGGCATATTTTTTAATTTTTCTTTTTTTTCCTCTCCTTTAATCTTTTCCCAGTTTCTAAGAATAACGTCTTCAAGACATTCGCCTTCTTCTAAGGCAAAATCTTTATCGAAAACATGCGGATGCCTTCTGATCAGTTTTTGATTTATAGCGTTAATAACGTCTTTTATGGAAAATTCTCTCCTTTCTTCATAAATATCCGATAAAAACACGACTTGAAGAAGGAGGTCTCCGAGTTCTTCCATAATTTCCGCTTTATTATTTGAACTTATCGCATCTACGACCTCATAAGCTTCTTCTATTACATAAGGCTTCAGCGTCTCTTCGGTCTGTTTTCTGTCCCATGGACATCCTTCTTCGGAACGGAGTTTCTTTACGATTTCAATCAGGTTTTGAAGTTCCGTATATTTTTGTTTTTCGTTTTTCATAAAATTATTCCTTTACGTCATTGCGAGCGTTAGCGAAGCAATCTGCATTTAACTAAAATAAAACAGTTTGAATATCAACGCCGTTATTAAAATACCTACAATGCTTCCGGTTAAAACCTCTATCTTAGTATGAATACCGCTGCTTATTCTGGATAATGCAATAAGAAGCGCAAGTATGAACGTAAGAAGCGAAACGACCGGATTCAAAGTTAAAAGGGAAACCGTCAGCCATATGGAAAATGCTACGGCGGCATGTCCGCTTGGGAACCCTCCTCTCAGAGGGGTTCCTTTATTAAACATAGCCTTTATAATTATTATTCCGACAAAAACGATGGAGATTACTACTATTGAAATATCGGAACCCGCAGTTTTTAGCATGTCTAAAACATAGTATATCACATAATACAGATATTTTGAAAAAATTATATAACCTACGACAAACGAACCGAATGAGGATAAAAGAACGGCGCCTGCCGCTAAATTTTTAACCGCCTCTATTCCGGGAGAGTATTCTTTAGATACGTAATCGGCCAGATATTCTATGGACGTATTCAAAGTTTCGGCAAACAGAACGAAGAAAGCGGAAATAAATATAAGAAGAACGTCTATTTTAGGCACCCTTAAAAAAAGCGCAAGAAAAATAGCAAGGAGCGCCACGATGAAATGGATCCTCATATTTTTTTCGGTCTTTGTAGCTAATATTATGCCTTCTATAGCCGCGTTAAAAGATTCCAATCGATTTTGCGGAACAGGTTTCATAATATCCTATCGTATTTCATAATTCTTTATATAAAAAATTCTGCATATATTTCATGTCTTTATCGTAGCCGGAGTCGTCTAAATCCAGCTTATGCTCCTCGTCATGAACATATCCAAAAAGATGAAGAATTCCGTGGATTATTAATAATGCAAGTTCTTTGCCGAACCCGTTTTTGTAATATTTTCCTCTATTTTTGGGATTTTCATATTGCCCCTGCCCTTCCGAAGAGACCCAATCGGCTTTCTCCCAAAAATGCCGGTATCTTATGAAATTTTTTTCTGCGGCGGAAGGCGCGATATAAATCTCTCCTATATAAAAAATATCTCCTACCCATTCTTTTATTTCGAAAGATAAAACATCCGTAGCCTTATCTTGATTTCTGTAGGTCTTATTTAATTTTTTAATATAGTTTTCCGAGCAAAAAATTATATCGATTTCGTAAGAACCGCAATAAAGCTTTTCTATCGAATTTTTAACGATATAGCGGACTGACTTTCGATTTATTTTCAGTTTTCTTTGGGTATTCGCTATATTTATTACCGATTTCATTTGTTTCATTTTTGTCATATTCCTCGACGGGCTTGCCTGCATACGGTATCCTCTGGTGAAAAACGGAATTCAAAACTTTTACGAAAGCATCGCCTATGGAATGGAGGTCTTTCAAAGTAAGTTCGCATTCATCCAGTTGTCCGTCGCTGTAAATTCTATTTATAGTCTTTCTAACCATAAGTTCTAGTCTTGACGGGGAAATGTTGGTCATCGTTCTCGATATTGCCTCGACCGAATCCGCCAGCATAATTATACCCGCTTCCTTAGTTTGGGGTTTTTTGCCGCTGTATCTGAACGCATCTTTTGAAAGATGTCCGTCCTTATTTTCGCTGAAAGCTTTTTCATAAAATGCCCCTATCATAGAAGTTCCATGATGCTCTCCGATTATGTTTTCTATTTTATCGCCCAATTTATATTTTTTTGCAAGTTCCTGTCCGTCTTTCACATGGGATGAAATAATTAAACTGCTCATGGTCGGGGCAAGTTTGTCGTGCGGATTTTCCGAATTAGATATATTTTCGATAAAATAATTAGGCTTGGTTATCTTTCCTACGTCGTGATAGAGGCTTGCGACTCTGGCTAAAAGCGGATTCGCTCCGACCGACGAGGCGGCTGATTCCGCAAGGGCGGCCGTCATTATCGAATGCTGATACG
This sequence comes from bacterium, assembly GCA_021788495.1. The sequence goes on from JAJYKQ010000076.1 coordinate 3,553, forward strand.
TCCCGGGTGCAACAATAGAAAATTGCCTTAATAGCGGGTTATTGGAGCTGGAAAGTTCTAGGAGTTTAAAATCGGTGGTAAAATCAAATAATTTTTCAAATAAAGGTATAAGCCCTATTACCATGATAGAAGATATAACGCCCGATAAAAATGCAAGAATAATGCTGTAAATATTTTGGATATTTATAAGATTCAGCCCTATCAGCGCAAATGCCAGCACCATAAAACTGTTTAAAAATCCGGTGATAACGCCCGCTTTAACGACGCGGCTCCATGAAGAAAAGTCGAAGACCTCGTATGACGCTATAAAACTTCCTGCGAATGTATATATCATAAAAAAAATAGAGTTTTTAAAAATTATCGACGTCAGAATAGAAAAAAGAGCTATATAAACGACCGAAACCTCGGAATTTAATATTATTCTTATGAGCATAGGTCCGAACGCAAAGGGGATTAAATAGTAAATATCGTTCCTATTTATGAAAGGAAAATACAAAGAAAGGGCTTTCGAAAAAATAATTCCGGCTTTAATTACCAAAATAGAAGACAATAAAATAGTTATAATAAAAACAACATTTTTGAAATCTATGGAATTTCTGAATTTCTTTATATATCGGTAAGGAAATACATAAGACAGCGATAAAAGCATCGTTATGACGAAAAACAATCCTATAAGAGACGGAATATTATTTTTTAGCTTAAATTCCGCATCATAAGTATTTAATTCAAGCGCCTTCGACTTCGTTATAAGTTCGCCGGCGCTCACTAAAAGCATTCCTTCGTTAATATGTATATAAATCGGTACGTTTTCTTTTTTAATATCCTCTATTTTTCTAATAGTGAGATATTTTGAATATACGATATCCGGCTTTATCATCCGGTAAACTAATCCGTAAATATCGTTCTGCATATAAGGCGGCAGGAAACCAAGATATTTCTTGGTATAATAATAAGTGAAACCTTTCTCTTTTTTTAAGGTAAAAAATGTTTGCGGATAATTTATAGTTTTCAACCTGTTCGTTATTACATTTTTAATTTCTATCTTTTTATTATCGGCGGTCGGTCGGGACAACACCCCTCTTTTAT
>JAJYKQ010000077.1 GCA_021788495.1 bacterium
ATGCCGTTTATTTTATTTTATACCGTTTATATATTTTTTCAACCTTAATAATTCGGTATAGGTAGGCAATATATATATTTTTTTTTCGTTCAAACCCGCCGCCTCCGCTTTATCCATAATAGTCTCTACCGCTTTTTTTAAATTATATTCTACGGTTATTTTTTTAGGGTTCATACCGGCCGTTTTTAGTCTTAACGCCATTTCGTAAGGCCTTAAACCAGAAATAACGGCGTTTTCTATGTAATCTTTATATTTTTCAAAATCTACGTCCCATATCCATGAAACGTCTTTTCCGTCTGCTGCTCTGTCGGAAAAAGCGAATAGAATATTAACCTTAGAATCGCTTTCAGTCAATTTATCAAGAACGCTCGCAAATCCTGCCGGATTTTTAACTAAGTCTATATTTATTTCAAAATCCCCTGCTTTTTTTTTATACGACCTGCCGAATTTAGTTTTAAAATTTTCGAATGAAGTTTTTATAATATCGTCGCCGATATTAAGGTGATACTTTAAAACCGAATATGCCGCAAGATAGTTCGCCGCGTTATAATCTCCGGATAAAGCGGGTTTAAAAGAAAAAAAACGCGGTTTTTCTTTTTTTAATTCTAAGGTTATACTGCCTAAAATGTTTTGCATTGCTTTTATATCCGGTTCATGACTTGCAAAACCGCATTTTTCGCATTTAAAATCATATAAAAAACGCTTTACCGTGCGGCCTTTTGAAGAAAACATCATATTTTTGCAGTTAGGGCAGGTTACCGCATCGGACAATTCCATTCCGGTATAATTTTCGACAGAATTAATATCGTTTGAATAATTTGAATTAAAAAATGATTCGTTGAAACCGAAATATTTTTTATCCGCGTTTATATCATATCCCAAAAAAGCCGCTAAAGGCTCAAAAGAAGGTAAAACCAATGAAATTCTTACCGAATTATTATTTTTAAACTCTCCGGATATTTTTTTAATGGCTTTTTTTATTTCAAATACCGTAGAGTTTACTTCTCCGTATCTGTCTAACTGATCCCTGTAAAAGTTGGTAGCCGTTATTATTTTAGGATTTAAAATAGAACATACGGCCGGAAAAACTTTTTCGTCGCATTCCATTACTACAATGTCTGCGCTAAATTTGAAATCAAGCATTGCAATGCCTTTAATGCCTGTATCCGACCACTTCGATAAACTATAAGAACCGATAATGGCACCCAAAATTCCGTTCGTCATATTCGCGCCGTTAGAATTAAAACATACTTTTTTCCCTGAAAGTTTAATAGTTTCGGCGATAATGTTGGAAGTGGTAGTTTTTCCGTTTGTGCCTGTTACGAGTATAACTGGAATGCCTAGAGAAGTTATATGTTTTGCAAAATTTTCTAAAACATTTTTATCCATTTTGCGTAAAATGTGAGCAGGAAGAACGTCGCCTTCCCTTCTTAATATTTTATTTATGATGAATTTTAAAAAAATATATAAAAAAATTTCCGCTTTTTGTTTTTTATTAATAAACATAATAAAATTAATTAGTTAATTTATTTTACTTTAAATATCAAAGGCTTAATATTGATTAAAAATTAATCACTTTGATTAACTGCTTAATTTTTCTAAAATCTTTTTTCGAATTACAAGGCTTTCGCAAAAGAAATTCACAGGCTTTGTAAAATTGTAATAAAAATGTAATAAAATAGCGATGTTACTTTAAAGTTAATGCCGGTTAATATCATAATTTTGCAACAAAGCGCTTAACCTTTTCTACGGCTTCCATGGCATTCTTCGCATATATATCGGCATTAATAGATTTGGCATAATCTTCGGTTACTACTGCCCCGCCGACCATAGAAAAAACCTTTAGACCATGTTTCTTTAATTCTTTTATAACATGTTCCATCTCCGTTACGGTAGTGGTCATTAAAGCGGAAAGTCCCACAAAATCGACTTTATTTTTAACAGCTTCTTCTACTATTTTTTCGGTTTTTACGTTTCTTCCTAAATCTATAACCTCATAGCCGTTATTCTCAAGAAGCATCGTTACTATATTTTTTCCTATATCGTGCACGTCGCCTTCTACCGTAGCCATTAATATTTTCGGTCCAGAAGAAATTTCCAAATTTTTGGGCATTTCCAGTTTAATACGGCTAAAAGCCGTTTTCATAGCATCGGCGCTTTCCATTACCTGCGGCAGAAAGTAGATATTTTTTTCAAACAGCCTGCCGACTTCTTCGAGGGCAGGAATTAAATATTTATTGCCGATATCTAACGGCGATTCTCCGTCGGACAATAATTTTTCGACGTATTGCGTTATATGTTCTTTTTCTCCGCGAACTACTGCTTCGCGCAAAAGTTCTCCTTCGGTTTTATTTGTTTTCGTTCCCGATTCTTTTTCGGCAGTTTTATCAGAGGAATAATTTTTCGCGGAGTCGGAAAATCTGTTGATATAGTTCTTAAATAAATAATCTTTGCCGAGAAGCGCATTCATAGCATAAAAATTAGCCGTTAAATACTCATCCTCAGGATTTATTATAGCGGCGCTTAAGCCCTCTTTAAGGCATAAAGAAAGAAACGAAGAGTTTATGTAAGATCTTTTGGGAAGGCCAAAAGAAACGTTGCTGACGCCTAAAACTGTCGGAAGATTAAGGATGCCTTTATTTTTAGACAGAGCTTCTATTGTTACCAAAGACTTTTCCTGCCCTGCGCTTATAGGCAGGGTCAAAAAATCTACTATGATATCGTAAGATTTTATGCCGTACTCTACAAGTCTTTTATACACTCCGTAAGCTATATCAAGTCTTTTTTCAGCAGTCTCCGGAATGCCTTCGTCGTTTAAAGCTAAAATTAAAACTCCGGCGCCATATTTTTTTATTAAAGGCATAATTTTAGTTAATTTCTTTTCCTCTCCGCTTATAGAATTAACAAGCGGCTTACCAGGATAAAGCATAAGCGCTTCTTCTAAAACGTCCGGATTGGAAGAATCGATAGAAACAGGAACGTGCGACACGCTCGTTACTGCATTAATGCCGTTTTTCATAGATACCGTTTCGTCAGTTCCCGGAACGCCAACATTTAAATCAAGAACGGCGGCTCCTGCTTCTACCTGTTTGACGGCCGTTTTTCTTATATAATTTGTTTTTCCGTTTTTAAGCTCTTCAATAAAGTCTTTCTTGCCTGTAGGATTAATTCTTTCGCCGATAATAACAGGAGGATGTTTATAGCCGATAGGGACGAATTCCGTTCTTGACGTTATTAATAATCCATCCTCTCTTTTTATGCCTTTTGGAGGTAACCCTGCGCCGTTAACCGTGTCGATTTCTTTTCTCAGAGCTTTTATGAAATTTTCGTTACTCCCGCAGCAGGCGGAAATAACCCTTACGCCTATAAGAGCAAGCTCCGATACCAAAGAGGTAAAATCTTCTGGTTTTCCTGGAAAAATAGTAATGCCGTCTTGTAACTTGGGGATTCCGGCGTTTGGTTTAGAAATCAGAGGAATGTCGGTAACGGATGCCATTTTTTTTAAAATCTCGTAAATTCCGGACGGTCCGACAGAACAGTTGGCTCCTATAACGTCAGCCCCAAGACTGTCGGCAGTTATGGCAAAAACTTCGGGCGTAGTCCCGAGTATGGTTCTGTATGTCCCGTCGAAAGTCATCATTGCTATAACGGGTTTATCGGATAACTCCTTGACTGCTACGATAGCGCTTCTTATCTCCTGAAGGTCTATCATGGTCTCAAGCTGAAAAATATCGGCTCCTGCATCCAAACCGGCTTTTACTTGCTCCTTGTAAATCCCGACGCTTTCTTTAAAATTAGTTTCCCCTACCGGATAAATAAATTTTCCGGTAGGACCTAATGACATAGCCGTCAGCGCACCGTCGCCCGCAATCTGCTTAACTGCTTTAACGGCATTAAAATTTACCTCATAAATTTTGTCCGATATACCGTATTCGGCCAACTTAGGCCTGTTGGCGCCGAAAGTGTTCGCCACTATTATTTCGCTGCCTGCATTGTAATAGCTTTTATGAACTTCCTTTATATATTTAATTTTTTCGGTAATATTGAAACTTTCAGGAAGAAGCCCTTTGGGCAAAAGGTTTTTAAGCTGAAGAACAGTCCCCATAGCTCCGTCCGAAAGTAGCAGCCTTTTTTTTAATTCCTCTCTGAAATTTTTTATCATACAATATATACTCCGCTTTTATGCATATAATTGATTATATATAAAAATGATTCTATTACGAAAAATTAACTACATATACGTTAGCAATAGGCCTGCCGAGAAATTTGCCGCCAAGTTCCTTAAATCTCTTGGAATCATCGCTGACAAAAAAGATTTCGCTTCCGGATTTGGTTCCTGACTTAAGCATTCCAAATTCTTCCAAATAATTTTTAACAGATCCCGCAGTCTCGACTCCCGAATCTATAATCTCGGTATAACTCCCCATTTCTTTTTCAATAAAATCCTTAAGAATAGGATAATGGGTGCAGCCTAAGACGAGACATGCCGGTCTTTTCTTTACGACGGGAGCTAAATAATATTTTATTACATTTTTAGTTATTTCTTCGTTTAAAAAACCTTCTTCTACTAAAGGTACAAAAAGCGGGCAAGGTTTTTCTATAATT
>JAJYKQ010000078.1 GCA_021788495.1 bacterium
TAAATTTCGTTATCTATTTTCTCTACTTTCTTTTTCATAAATCCCCTTTTTTTCGATTATACCATAAATGGCAACGTCGGGTAAATTTTGCATAATTTTGCATAAATTTTCCAAAATCTGCAATTCTAATATACCGTTTATATATATAATATTATAATATTTATAACACTATATCAAGCAAAATTATGATTAATAGTCATACGTTATTATGACGGCAAATCATAGCTTTATGACTATCAGTAATAAAAAAGTATGATTAAAATAAATATTTGACATTTTACATTATAAGTGGTATATTTAAAATAAAATTAATATAAAATAATTAAAAGGAGAAAAAATACTATGATTAAAACAGAAAAACAAATGTATTCAATGGGGGAAGTCGAAAGACTACTCGGCATCGAAAGACACACACTACTTCGCATAATGAAGCGAGGTGAGATAGATTATTATATAGTCGGTCGTCAATACCGCTTTAAAAATAAAGAAATAGAAAATTATCTTCAACAAAACAAAAATCCGGGAGTCAAAGAAAATGTTTAACGAACTTAAAAATTCAATCAAAGAAGTTTCAGACAAAATAAAAAGCATAGATAAAAAAGTCGCGATAGACGAGTATTTATTATTACTTAAAGAGAAATCGGCGCTGGAAAAAAAGTTAAACGAACTGAAAATTAAAAGTATCGAACGTGAGAAAAATAAAAAGCAACGTAGTAAAAATAATCACGTTAAATTTTTAGTGGGCGGGGTAGTAGTAAAACACTATCCGAACATTTTAAAATTTTCAAACGATAAAGACATAGAAACAGCAATCGATAAAATATTAAAAATCGAAAATCAAAATAACGATTATTACGAAATTAATAAAGAAAAATTTGAAATTATCACAAGAGACGGCGAAGAATATTATAAAGTGAAAAAGCAAAATTAATTATTTTGGCTCAATACCCAAAGTCTCCGCTCCGCTCGCCTTTGATATTGAGAAAACCGCAAGCGGTTTTAACCTGCGGTGCTTTAGGCTGGTTGGAAAGAAAAAATTAAATGAGGTTGAAAGTGGACGAATACGCTGGATTATCAAAATATGCAAAACGACCGAAGCGAGAAAATGAAAAAACGTTGAAAGTGAACGGCAGGGCAAGGGCTAATTTTTTATCGCATAAGGGAAGTTTCAAGGGCGAAATGTCGCATACGCTATTTACTAACGCACAGAACATATCGGGCATAGAAAATCGGGGCAGGAGCTGCAATTTTCTTGATTATATTAGCGACAAGGACAAGGCTTTAGCGGTGTATGGCGATAAAGACAGGGCAAAAGAGCACTTTAAAAAAATCGAAAATGATATATTACCGAAGCGGACAAATTCAGTGATACAAAGACGTTTAGTAGTGCAGCTCCCAAAAGAGTTTCTTTCAAACGCAGATAAGAACCTTGAAAATATATCGAAAATGCTTGACGAGAAATACTTCTCACGTTCAGGAGCTTTCGTAATCGCACTCCACGACGGCGGAGCAGATTTTAGAAATCCGCATTTGCATATCGTTTTTTCTAATCGTGATACAGATTTAAAAAATATACGTGAATACCACGATAAAAACTTTTTAAATGCCGTGAAAAAAGATATAGCGCAATTTATTACTCAAGAAATCGGAGTAAAATGCGAGGTATCGAAAGAAAAGAAGAATAGTAGGCATTATCCACGTTGGGTTACGGAGGCTTATAAAAGGGCAATTAAAGACACGACAGGCGAAACCTTAAAAAAATATATCGAAAAATATCCTATTTTTGAAAATTATGTGAACGATATAAACTTACGGGACAGCTTAAAAGATTTGAAAAAAGAAAAAAAAGAATTTAATCAGAAATTTAATAATTTTGCAAAGAAAAATAAAAAAGTTTTCGGTAAAATTCACGGTCCGGAAGAAGCGGAAATAAAAAATAAAGTAAAAAAAATCAAGGAGGGAATCATGGACTTTAAAGAACAATTTAAAAATGTCGACATAGTCGATTTTACAAAACGTTTAAGGCACATCGACGTCGTTGAACTCGCCGAAAGAATGGGCTTTGAACAAGACAAATACGATAAAAAGGCTTATCGTAGGGGCAACTTAAAGGTTTCTATCGATGAAAAAACGGGGCGGTTTAATTCATTCATAGACCCAACGGTGAAGGGGATAGGTTCAATAGACTTCGTCATGAAAACAGAAAATAAAAAATTTGCGGAGGCTATCGAATTTCTTTCTAACGAGTATAGTATAATACAGCCTAATAAACCCTTATCTTTCCAACAAAAAAAAGAAAAACCGGAACCGGAACCGGAAAAGCAGGAGCTCCAAAAACAGCAAAAAAAAGTAAATAGTTCATTTATTAATATCACAAACGAAAACAAATTAAGAAGGTGATTTTTATGTTTTTTTTAAAGAAATTGAGTAATAGCAAGGCTTTAAGACCTCGTAACCGTTACGAGTTTATTTTTTTAGCGGTATTCTTATTTTTCGCTTTTACGCCCCGTCCGGCTTCGGCGCAAATTCTTGTTACCGACCCGATTTCGACCGGCATACAGGCGATTATTCAGCACCTTTCAGCCGCAAATACCGCCATAGAGGCGGCGGAGTCTAAAATACAGACGGAACTTTCCGCTTTGACGTATGCCCGGCAGGGACAGCAATTAATGAATCAGATACAGGAACTACAGCAGGAAAGCTCTACGCTTTTAACCTCGGTCAATAACATCGAAGGAACGGTTATGATGCCCGCGGGCGAACTTCAGGGGCTTAAAAACTCTTTAACCGAAGAACAGACGAATATGCAAAACATAATCGCGCAGGAAAAAGCTCTCGGTAATCCGCAGATGTCGCAATTCCTGCAGAATTACGCAAACACTTACGGCGGTTCTTTCGCCGCTGGTCCGGATACTCTTTTGGGCGCGAAAAATCCAGCTCAATATTATTCTAACATTGCAAATAAATATTCTACAGCAAACACTCAGGCCGCCCAGACTGCCGGTTACGCCCAGAGCGTCCTTAATAATTCGCAGAATAACCAGCATTTAATATCGCAGCTGGGGGCGAACGTAGCAGCCGCTCACGGCACGGTCGCGGCGGAACAGGCTAACGGTCAGGCTTTAGTAGCCCTTACCGAAGAAGTAAGTCAGCTTAATAAGCTCGAAGCGCAGCAGGCTAAATTGAAAGCAATGCAGGCTGGAACAACCGACGCAATTAAAGCAACGAGCGCAGAAACGCATGTTAACGTCCAAATCCCAAAACCCGTTCAATTCACGTCTGCGGATATGCCTTCGAGCGGTTCTCCGTTTGGAACATATCCGAATGTTACGAATTTTGGAATCGGCAGTAAATAACCTTTATTTAATATATAAAAAAAGAGGTAAACAAGATGAAAAAACTTATTTTATTTTTATTTTTAGCAATCGTGTTAATGTCAAATTCCGTTTACGCAATGGGTTCGCCGCAAGACACAAACCCTAACGCTCCGAATTACTATCCGCCGCCGGCGGGAAATACTACAAGCGGAACTGGAACACTATCCGCTCCGTCAACGACGAGCGGAAAAGGCTTTATTATGGAATTTAAGCAAGTTTATTCAATGGGTAATGCGATAGCCGCTGCGGGTCCTAAGTTAGCGGCACGGCTCGCCGACGTCTCGGGTCAATTATTCGCTTATCTTGCCGTTATCTCTATAATCATGTGGTCTATTCAGAATCTTATGTTCGGGGATAAAGGCGTAAAAGAGTTTTTTCTTTATTTCTTTTTTCTAATGATAGTAAGGGGACTCCTTGCGGATTACGATTTCTTTTTTGTTCAGGGCGTAGCTAATTTTTTCGCAGACTTGGGAAAAATTGTTGCAGGAACAAGTTCGGGCTCGCCAATGGAACGATTTGGCACGCTTGCGCAAAATATTTACAGAGATATGATAAAAATCGATGCAGGAAGCGCGCTAAGCCTTAATCCAGTAACCATGGCCTCAACGGCGATTGCGAATAACTTAACTTTTTTATTTGCGACGCTTTTAATTATCGTATTAGCTTTGGTAATACTCGGCACTATCACTTTAATTCAGATATACGTCGCTATCGCTCTTATCGTCGGTTATATCTTTGTGCCTTTTATGATTTTCAAACCTTTAGAGTTTCTTTGGAACGGCTGGTTAAAGTTTCTGATAACCTCATGCCTGTCGTATTTTTTGATTTATTTGGTAACCGCGTTAATGCAGTCAACGATTAATTCGCTCGCAAACTCTACTTTAAGTTTCAGTGGTGCAAGTTGGTCAACAATATGGGGATTTATGTTCCTACTCGCTATATTCGCGTATCTTTTTCTAAAAATTCCGTCCATTGCCGGCGAAATAGTTTCCGGCATGCCGAATATGAGCTTTTCGGGCGTAACGAGCGTAGTAATTGGAGCGGCAAGCGTAATGCTTGCGGGCGGTAGAATCGCGGGTATGGTCGCCAAAACCGGTTCGCAGATTATGAATAAAGCCAAGGGGAAAGAATGAAAAAATTATTAAATTTTTCGATTATTTTTTTATTTAATTTAAAGACGGTTATCATATT
>JAJYKQ010000079.1 GCA_021788495.1 bacterium
GATAAATCCTGCGGCATTAAGGTTTTTAACGTTAAAATTTTCCGTTTTTTCCATAAATTACGTTAATTAAAATTAACAATAGAACACAATAAAATATGTAATAAAAATTATTTTTATTATTTTTTTATTATTTCTTATTATATCATTAAACTAATTTTAATCAACATAGTTATAACGTTCCATTTAGGAAGACGCTGACGTTTGATTTTTTATTATCAAAACGGTTCAATAAAGCGGAAGAAATTAGTAGGAAAAACTCGTGGTGGGCGCGGCAGGTCTCGAACCTGCGGCTTCTACCGTGTGAAGGTAACACTCTACCCCTGAGTTACGCGCCCTGTTTATTATACAATATTTTACTTTTTATTCTGTCTCATAACTTCTTCGTAAAGAGGAGACATTTTCCTTAATTTTTCAACTACGGCGGGAAGTTCTTTTACGAAATATTGCGCATCTTCTATGGTATTGTCCTCGCCGAGGGATATTAAAAGAGAGCCTTGAGCAAGAGCGGCGTCGACTCCGATTGCGCTTAATACGTGCGAAGATTTTAATATTTTAGACGTGCATGCAGAACCGCTAGCGACCATAATCCCATTATTGTTGAGCCACATAAGCATCGACTCGCCCTCTATGTATTTTACGACAAAATTGAGATTGTTTGGAAGTCTTTTTTCCGGATGACCGTTTAAATAAACTTCGTCAAGGCTGTTAAGCACGCCTTCTTTGATGGTTTTTTGAATCGGCAGAAGATAAGACGTCCTGTCCTTCAGCTCTTTTTTGGCAAGTTCGCATGCGACTCCCGCTCCGGCAATGGCCGGCACGTTTTCTGTACCCGCCCTGCGGCCGAATTCCTGAATTCCCCCGTCTATAAGAGGCATTATGCGTATTCCTTTTTTAAGATAAAAAAGACCGACGCCTTTGGGTCCGTAAAATCTGTGCGGTGCGGCAGAAAGCATATCTACGCCGAGTTCCTTAACGTCGGTTTCGGTAAAACCGCATGAAGTATTTGCGTCTGTATGCATATACGCAGCGGAGTTCTCATGGACTATTTTTGAAATTTCCTTGATATCCTGAATAGTTCCTATCTCGTTAGATGCCTGTCCGATACTTACTAATATCGTATCTTTTCTTAAAGCGTTTTTAACTTCCTGCGGATCGACCGAACCGTATTTGTCGACGGGAACTTCGGTGAACTCGAAACCCAGTTTTGCTAAAGATTTAACGGAATTTAAAACGCTGAAATGTTCTATTTTAGAAACGACTATATGTTTGCCTTTATCCATTTTCGCGAAAGCCGTTCCTTTTATTGCAAGGTTGTTCGATTCGGAACCGCTCCCCGTAAATATGACTTCATTGCTTGAAGCATTTAAAAGTTCGGCGGCCTGCAGTCTGGCTTTAGATAATGCTTCCCTCGGTTCGTCGCCTAAGGTGTGAATGCTTTGAGGATTGCCGTATTCGGACATAAAGTAAGGCTCCATTGCATCTTTTACTTCCTGCCTCATTTTCGTAGCAGCAAAATGGTCGAAATTTATTATTTTCACTTTTGCCTCCAAATTTAAAAATATGCAGCAAACTATATTATTATTATATTATGATATTTTTTTATTTATATTATCTTATCGTCTTTATTTTTTAACATAAACTACGTATTCGGGCAAATTAATTTCGTAGGACAGAAATTCATGCCCTGTTTTTTTGCAGTAACTCTTTAAATCTTCTATGATACCTTCGTCGGACGCCGTGACTTTTAATACCGAACCGTCCGGTATTTTTTTAAACTCCTCGGCAACTTCCATAATCGGCATTGGACACATCAAACCGAAAGTATCGAGTTCGTAATCGTAATCCATAATTATTATACCACCCGTATATATAATATTACCTGACGCTTAAAATTTACAAACGGTTCCTATTTTTATGTTTTACGTCTGTTCAAGCAGGTCGTGTTCGTCTTCGTCGTGTTCCGGCGTTTCAACCCTGCCTATAGGTCCTTTGCCCTCTTTTCTGGCTTTATAATCTTCTATAGCAAGATGAAGCGCATCGGCGGCGAGATTTGAACAGTGCATCTTTACCGGAGGAAGCCCGTCCAAAGCTTCTGCTACGGCTTCATTGGATATTTTTTCGGCTTCTTCGAGAGTCTTGCCTTTTACCAATTCCGTTACCATGGAACTGGTTGCTATAGCCGCTCCGCAACCGAAAGTTTTAAATTTGACGTCTTCAATCTTGTCGTCCTTGACTTTAATATATATTTTCATTATATCGCCGCAAGTAGGATTTCCGAGTTCGCCTACGCCGTCGGCGTTTTCTATTTCTCCTACGTTTCTTGGATTCTGAAAGTGATCCATTACTTTTTCCGAATATACGGGCATAATATACCTCCGATTTATTTATAATTTATTTATATTTTATATTAATAATTTTAAATGTTTTTATTTATATATTGATTAAAACATACTTGACTAAATTAGTCAAGTATTATTTACGGACTATTTAAAAAGCCCGAGCCTAAGTTTTATGACTTTAAAAAAAGCTTCAAAAATAATGCCGTTAGACATTTTTGATTTTCCGTAAGTTCTTTCGTAAAATATTATGGGATACTCTTTAAAACTGCATTTGCCCTCTTTTACCATTCTGTATTTCATTTCTATCTGAAAAGCATAACCTCTCGAACTTATTCCGTCCAAATTTATTTTTTTCAGGCAGTTTACGTCGTACATATTAAAACCGCCGGTCAAATCGGTGATTTTAACGCCGGTAATAAATTTTGCATAAATATTTGCAAAATATGAAATTAATAGTCTTTTCATACTCCAGTTAATTACCCGTACTCCGCCGAAATAACGCGAACCGACTATCATCCCGCATTTTTCGGATTGCGCAAGGCTGATAAATCCGGCAATTTCTTCAGGATTGTGCGAAAAATCGCAATCTATGGTAACGACGTAGTCGTAACCGTTGTCTAAAGCAAAATTAAACGCCGCTACATAAGCCGTTCCAAGTCCGAGTTTTTTCTCGCGTTCTATAATAAAAACTCTTTCTTCGTTATTTACGGCATTGCTTGGAATTAAGTTCGTATTTTTATCTACGCTTTCGTTTATATTTATGTTTGGATTGACTTCAGCATTTGCGCTTAGCCGCTTGCGCGAACTAATATATTCTTTAACGATTTTTGCGGTGCCGTCTGGGGAATTGTCGTCTATTATTAAAACGTTAACGTCTAAAGGTAAGGTATTGGAATTGGTTGCAGTTTTTATCGTTTCGTTGATACTTAAAACGGAATTTAACATCCGGCTTATATTTTCTTTTTCGTTATAAGTCGGTATAGCTACTAATACTTTCATATAGTTATCTAACAACGTCGTAATGTTCCGGCGGTTTAAAAAAATATCCGCCCATCCATTCTATGGCTGTTCTAAGATATCCGTTAATTTCAAATCTTCTCATCGACGTAACGGCGCTTATATCTCCCAGATATTTAAAACTGCCGAATTTGTTTTTTACCGCTAAATTTATAAATTTAAGGTCTTCGCCTGCCTGCATCCTTTCGTCGAATCCGCCTATTTTTTTATAGACGTCCCTGTGACAGAATATTAAAGCCATAGAGGTTTTGGTTATTATATGCGCTATATTATTGCAGAACATAAAAATACGCGCTTTAAACGTATTAATATCCGGCAGGAGCTTAGACGTTCCTATAAAATCTGCTTGATTTTTAAAGTCGTCGAGTCTCTTTATAAAACCGTCGTTTAAAAGAGTGTCTGCGTCTAAAAACAAGAAAACGTCGCCGGCGGAAGCAGCTGCGCCTATATTTCTCGCCTCCGATACCCCGCTGAAATTTCCCGATATTAGATTAACGCCGGCTTCTTTGTATTTTGCAACGACTCCCTCGGTATCGTCTTTGCCGTGCGTAACCACGACGGTCAATTCGCATAAAACTTTTCCGGAATTTTCGAAATTATCAGAATCGTTTAATTTTAAATCGTTTTTTTCGTCTTTTTTAAAAAAAACGGTCCCGCTCTGGCTTAAAAGCCTTTCTATGGAAATTCCTATGTATTTTTCTTCTTCGTGAGCAGGTATTATTATCGAAACCATTTAGTCTAAAAATTTAAATTAAATTAAAAATAAAAATAACCTAAAATATATATTTCAAATAAAACTAATTAATACCTATCGTCTTAAGAAATCTTCCGACGCTTTCGCCTGTTCTCCAAGGCGGCGTGAAACCTTTATATTTTAAAGCTTCTTTGGTATCAATGTCAATCTTTAATTTATTTTGCTTAACCGAATGAAAAAAGCCTGTCTTTTCCAAATGGCTTGCAAGATAAAGCTGTTCCGTCTGTCCGGGCGTAGGAATGAAAAAAGCTTTTTTTTCTATTTCCGCTACGTCCATAATAGTCGTGTAGCCCGATCTGGAAACAACCATTTTAGCCCTGTTCATAAGTTCGTCTCTTCTCTTTTTTTCGAGAAAAGAATACACTACGGCATTTTTGACGGTTTCTTTCGTAAACTTCCCCGGTTTTCCGAGCGAAACGGCTATATTGCCTTTGA
>JAJYKQ010000080.1 GCA_021788495.1 bacterium
TGTGTTACCGCGTTGTATCTTTTATAGCTTAAAAGAAACGACGAAAAATTTATTTTCTTATCGTACATGGCTTTTTTAATTTTTACGCTTCCGTATAAAACCGGATTGTCCGGTCTGCCGGAAAAACCTAATCTTCCGCTCATTTTTGCATAAAAATAGTCGGACGCCCTGTAAACCGCGGAATTAAAATTAGTTTCCAATCTATAATAAGAAGGCAAAAAATTGTTAAGCCTAATAATGCCGTGAGTCGAAAAAATGCCGTTAAGCATCCTGAATCTTGCTTTTTTAATATAAATCATATTTTTATTAAACGTAACCTGCGCAAAAATTCTTGAAGCGGCAAAAGAAGAATAAACCGAAGGTTCAATAAGTCCCCTTTTGATATTAGCAAATCCGTATATATCGGGAGATGCGAACGGTCCGAATATAACGGCGGAAGCGGTCGCAAATCCGGATGAATTTATTATCCTGTTTGTAAAAATTCCGAGAACCCATAAATCGGTTCTGTCGTTTAATATTATATTGTATCTTCGCGGAGTTATATATCCTCTTAGCTGAAAATAGTTGTTGCCGCCTTTGAGCTTAAAACCGCTGAATTCAACTGTTCTGTTAATATAAGATATTTTAATGTTTTTGGTATTTTGCAGGAAAAAAGGACCGTGTTTTAAATATACGTAATCTAATTTGGAAAAAAGATACGAATTTTTAAAATTAGAAAGTTTTCCGCTTCCAAAAATTCCGCCGGACAGCCTGAATAAAGTTTTTCTGTAATTAACGCTTAACAGTTTTATATTCGTAATAAAATTGTACGGATAACCTTTTTTCAACAGAATTTTAGCTTTCGTATCAAACGCATTATGCATTGCGTATAAATGCAGTTTCATTTTTCTTTTAGTAGAATTGATGAGAGCTTTTACGGCGCCTATATAGTAATTTTTAACCGAAATTTTTTCCGCATCTACCGAGCCTGAAATATCCGGCAGACTAAATGTGCCTCCTATGTGCAAATCGGCATCGGCAGTTCCCTGCACCGAATATTTTTTTAAAAAATTGAAATTTAAATTAGAAAGGTTAATGCCGTTTGAAACTATTTTAATATTGTAATTATTATAACCGCTATAATTATTGCCGTGACCGTAGCCTCCGCCCGATGCCGCGTTTACAAAATTTAAATCGCCGTAAGCGTTAAAATATGCCCCGCCGTAAAAGCCTTTAAGCTTGTATAAATTCAATATTTTTTTAGTAACGGAAAATTTAAAATTAACGTCGTTAACGTCTTGCCCGTATATAACGACTTTTTTTGAATTACCGGTTGCGGTTAAAAGAGGATTTTTTAATTCCCCTTTAATATTTCCTTCGGAATTAAAAACGGCAAAGAAACCTCCATGGGACCCGCCACGATGCGACGCCGCAAGGTTTTTTGCGTTAAAATAACCGTTAATCAATTCTTGACGCGAAATTTTGTCCTTATAAATTTCTCCGTTAAAATTAAACCTCCCGGTTCCGCCGTCGCCGTTTTCTTTTAATCTTACTTTTTTTATTAAAACATTGCCGTTGCCGGTTATATTAACGTTTGCGGTTCCGGTAAACGGAGCCGTATATCCGTTTATAAAAAGCCTTTTAAACCTGTTTTTAAACTTAAAATATATGCCGCTAAATTTTCCGGCTATATTGCCGTTTACGTTACCGTCAGCCGATGGATTAAAATAACGGCTCCTGTATTTTTCGACTAAGTCTATTTTCGGCAGTTTATTATAAGAGGCCGTAAAATGAAAATTTAAATATTTTTTTTCGTAATTTATTTTACCGCCGAAAAAGCCTTTAAGGGTTCCCGATAAAATTCCCGTGCGCTTTACAATAACGTATTTATCGTTTATTAAAACCGCTCCGTTAAATAAAACTCTGTTTCCGTAATGAATCCGGTATATCGTATTTACTCCTTTTCTGTTTTTAAATTTAAGCTGTTCGACCGGTTTAACTAAATTTATTTTTTCAATATTCGCAACGTAAAAATTTTTGCCGAAATTTAAAAAAGTTGTAATATCGCCGTCGGCTACGGCTTTTAACTGCGGAATTTTTTCGGTATCGTAAAACTCGATAAGTTTTCCGGCATCTATATTTTTTATAACGGATTTAAACCTGCCTTCTTTTTCGTTAAGATTTATACTGCCCTTAGAACTTAACGTACCGTTAAAAGTTTTAAGGGTGATTTTTTTGAATTTTATAATATTATTTTTGTTTTTTGCGCCGTTTCGGTCAAATGTACATAATATTTTTCCGCTTTTTAAATCGCCGCCCGAAAAGACCGTATCTTTTAAAGTGATTACGGCTTTAGACTCTAACCTTCCTGCAGCCGATCCTATTACGTTCACGTTTGCTCTTAGTTTTCCTTTTAAAGCCGGAAGTTCGTCGAAATGTTTAGAAAAAAATGACAGATTGTTTACTTTTAATATCGTAGTATCGTTGATTTTTTTAATAATTTCCGGAAATAAAATTTTTTTCTTTAACTCAAAAATGCCGCCCGACGAAACGTTAAAATATTGATTTCCAAATTTCACTTTGCGGTAATATATAAAACCGTTGACGTAATGTATCTGTTCGGCGCTTGAGCGGTATGCTCCGCCGTATCTTAATTTACCCGACTTTAAAAATATATAAGGAATATCGTATTTAAAATATATACCGGAGTTTTTATAAATAAACGGCGTTTTAGAAGGTTTTTTATAAACGGTAAGAGCTATTTTTTTAAGATTAAGAAGTATATTTTTATCTTTATCGTCAAAGTTAAAACTGCCGCCGGATACCTCTATTTTATCAAACGAAAGCGAGATTAAAGAATTTTGATGCGGAATAGAAAACTCTTTTATTACCGAGCCTATTTTTTTATAGTTATAAAACTTATTGTGCTTTATTAAAACATTTAAGTCCGGCTTAATTATACTTATTTTATAAATATTTAACTCTCTGCGGAAAATATTAACATGTCCTATATTTATATCGATTTGTTTAATTTTTGCCAAATTTTTAATTTTTACGCCGTAAATACTAATTTGCGGGGAAAAAATAGAAAATTTTATTTGTTTTAAGGTTACCTTTTTTTTAAGTTTTTTGGAAAGATAAGAAGATATATAGGTTTTTGCTATATAGGCAAAATAGGAAGATTCTAAAAAAGAGACGGTGCTTGCCAAGATTGCGACGATAAGAAACAGCAAAACTGCAAGATAAATTTTAAGCTTTTTGTCATATTTTTTCATCTATAAATTTATAGCCTACGCCTCTTATAGTTTCAATAAACTTAATAGATTCGTCTATCTCGATATTCGACCTGAGCCGTCTTATGTGAACGTCGACCGTTCTTGGTTCGACGAAAGAATCGCTTCCCCATACGTTATCTAAAAGTTTCTCGCGTGAAAAAACGTCCCCTGCGTAAGTCATCAAAAAAATAAGAAGTTTAAATTCTATAGGGCTGAGTTTTATCTCGATGTTTTTTACCATTACGCTGTGTTTGAGAACGTTAATGGTAATATTTTTAAAACCGAAGCCGTCCGATATTTTCTCCGCCTTGCTATTTTTATTTTCTACGGCGCTTGCCGGAGGCACTCTTTTTAAAATAGTTCTTACGCGCGCCAGAAGTTCGGCTACCGAAAAGGGTTTAGTTATATAATCTTCCGCTCCGGACTCAAAACCCAGCACCTTATCGACCTCTTCCTGCTTTGCGGAAAGAAATATTACGGGAACGGCCGAAAAATTTGCCGTTCTTTTTATTCTTTTGCATACTTCGTAGCCGTTAATATCGGGAAGCATTATATCTAATATCAAAAGGTCGGGCTTAAAAACTTCCGATGCCCTCAATCCGTCAAATCCGTTAAAAGCAAACTCTACTTTATAGCCTTCTTTAGCAAGATTGTATTTTAGAAGTTCTACTAAATCCGGCTCATCGTCTATTATAAGTACGTTGGCTTTATACATAATAAATAATACAACATAAAAAACGGCTCATGTCAAGAATTTTCCTCATCTATCTTACGCCTTATATCAAGTATCTCGTCTAAACCTTTTAAAAAAGCGTCGAAGCAGTCCGGATCGAAAGCCGCCCCCGGTTTCATTTCGTCTTTCATTATCCTGAGCGTTTCTTCCAGCGTATAAGCCGGTTTATATATTCTTTTATTTATAAGCGCGTCAAAAACGTCGGCTACTTTGGTAATCCGTCCCGAAAGCGGTATAGAGTCGCCTTTTAATCCGTTTGGATATCCGCTTCCGTCGTAATTTTCGTGATGCGACAGCGCTATAGCCGCGCCTTCTTTTAAAGTATTCGATTCGGAATCTTTCAATATATTATATCCTATAACCGTGTGCGACTTCATAATTTCAAATTCGTCTTTATCTAATCGTCCGGGTTTCAAAAGAATATTATCGGGTATTCCGACCTTGCCTATATCGTGCATGGGAGCGGAATTCAATATATTTTCCCGATAAACGCCGTCCATTCCAAGTTCCTTTGCTATAACGGCGGCAAAATGGGACATTCTGGCAATATGATTTC
>JAJYKQ010000081.1 GCA_021788495.1 bacterium
AATTATGAATTAATTTTATAACTTTGCGCCTTAAAAGTCTATTATTTTTATTATGCTTGTGTTTATATTTTATTTTTACTGATTTTATATAATTATTTATTCCGCCGATTAAATCCTCCAGTTTTATTTTTGTGCCGTTAATGCTTTTAACGGCGCGAACCAGACTGTCTTTTTCTTGCTTTAAATAATTTTTAAGTTTCAAAAATTTATTTTTGCGCTTAACGAGTTTCGATAATTTAGTTTCTTCCTCCCGTAAAAGCGTCTTAAGCTGATAATTTACTATGAAGGCATCCGCATCGTCCTTGAAAGATAATAACTTAACCGAAGCGTATTCTTTATGTATTATAAAAATTCGGGTAGCCAAAACCTTAACGAGCATTCCGTCTTTTTTTATCTTATCTCTTAATTTCTTTATTTTATCTTCCGAGTTTTTTATTTTATTTTTTAAATCTTTAATGCCTTTTTCTTCTTTAGAAATTTTGGAAGATAAAAAAGCAAGGTCTTTTTTATAAAAATCGAGCTTTTTTAATATAACGGAATATTTCGAACCGGGGTTTGCATTTCGGAGGTTTAGGCGTCCGTTAGGACTTGCGCCGTCCGCAACTGTCTTAAAACAAAATAAGGCTAAAATTGCCGCAAGTAAAAAGGAAGCATATAATATTGCTTTTTTCATCTGTAAAATTAAATCCCGCTTTTCTATGCCGATTTGTATTAGCATAAAAAAGCGGGCGGAAAATTTTGAATTCTAAAACCTTAGCTGTTTGCTTTAGGCGCTGCCGGAGCTTTTGGGGCTGCGGTTGTTTTAGCTGCCGCTTTTTTAGCAGGAGCTTTGGCTGTAGCAGCAGGTGCTGCCGGTGCTGCAGGCGCAGTTACGGCTGCCGGTGCTTTTGGGGCCGGTTTCGGAGCCGGTTTCTTTGCGCAACCAGAGAATGCCAATGCAGATACGACTAAAAACGCTCCTAAAACTAATACTGTAAGCTTTTTCAAAATTTATCACCTCCTTTTAACTTTTTTTATTCTATTTTTAGCTAAAGATTTTGTCAAGAGAAATTTTTATTTTTAAAAAAAATTATTGAAAAAAATCTACAATATAATATCATATACTATGATAAAATGAAAACATTAAATTTTCATATAATAACAAAAGATTTCGATTCGGACGAAGGGGAAAAATATTTAAGGGATTTGGTTAACGCCGCAGTTTTAAGTTCGGCGGACGTTTTGCAGTTAAGAAATAAAAAAATACCGGCCGGCGGCCTTTACCGTTCAGCCGTATTTATAAAAAAAATGCTGGAATCTTTTGGAAAAGATAAAAAACCTGCGCTTATAATAAACGACAGGCCGGATATCGCATATGCGGCCGGAGCGGAAGGCGTTCATTTAGGGCAGGACGACCTCCCGGCGGCTTACGTAAAAAAAATGTTTCCGGGATTAATAATAGGCGTCAGCGCGGAAAACGCAGAGCAGGCGGTTAAGGCGGAAAAAAACGGCGCCGATTATATAGGTATCGGACCGGCTTATCCTACCGGTTCTAAAGCGGACGCAGGCGCGTTAATGGCGCGAGAAACTATGAAAGAAATATGCGGAGCCGTTAATATACCGGCAATAGCTATCGGCGGGATAAACGAGTTTAATATTAAAGAACTCGCCCCGGCGGGCGTAAGCGGAATTGCCGTAATAGGCGCGGTTTCGAATGCCGCGAACCCCGCGGAAGCAGCCGTAAAATTGAGAAAAAATATAGACGAATATTTAAAAAAATAAAGGTGCGTAAATTTGATAGAATTCAGCCACGTATATAAAAATTACGATAAAAACTATATTTTAAGGGACCTGAATTTTACCGTCAACAAAGGAGAATTTATTTTTATAACCGGGCCGTCCGGCGCCGGCAAAACCACCACTTTAAAAATGCTTATAGCTTTAGAAAGCCCCTCTCACGGAGCGGTAAAATTTTTAGGGACGGAGCTTCAGGGTTTAAAGCCGCGGGATATACCTTTTTTAAGAAGAAAAATAGGCTTCGTGTTTCAGGATTTCAAACTTCTGCCTAACAGAACCGTGTTTCAGAACGTCGCCCTCGGACTCGAAGTTTCAGGAATCTTCGGCGACGTAATAATAAAGAATGTTTCGGAAATATTAAAAGCCGTGGAGCTTTATACTAAGAAAGACGAATTTCCTTTAAGTTTATCCGGCGGAGAACAGCAAAGGGTCGCCATCGCAAGGGCGCTCGTCCAGAATCCCCAGGTTCTGCTTGCAGACGAGCCTACCGGAAACTTAGACGAAGAAACTTCCAGGATTATAATAGATATAATAAAATCTTTTAACAACAAAGGAACTACCGTAATGCTGGCAACGCACGATAAAAATCTTATAAAAATGGGAAGGGCCCGGGTAATTGATATCACAAAGAGTTAATTATTTCGCAAACTATTTTAAAATTGCGGCATTAAATATTAAATCGAATATTTCGGGCAACGCCTTCGCTTTCCTGATAATGTCTTTTTCCTTCTTTATAATGCTCTTTTTACTTCTCTGCTATATAAATATTTATAGCTATATGAGTACTTTCCGGAAAAGCAACGTAATGCTCGTTTTTCTGAAAAATAACGCAAAAAAAGATAACGTCCTTAATTTCATAGGCAAACTTAACGGCGTTAAAAGCACGGTATATTACAGCGATAAATCCTCGATGAAATTTTTGGAAAAAAGGGTAAAACATCTTAAATCCATATTAAAAAATATGAACCCCGATAATCTGCCGGCTTTTATAAAAATTAATTTTAAAGATAACGCCGTCAGCGGTATATTTTTAAGCAATATTTATTTGCGGCTAAAATCTTTGAAAGGCGTAAAATTAGTTTACTACAATAAAATGCTTCAGAACAGGATAGTCCAGTTTATGTTTTTTACTAAAGTCGTAGGGCTTATTCTTTTTCTGTTTTTATTTATATTGTCTATTTTTATATCGTACAGCGCAATAAAACTAGTTATACTTAGGAAACAGGGCGAGATTGAAATATTAAGGCTGATTGGAGCTACGAATAATTACATCAGGATACCGATGTTCATAGAGGGAGAAATAGGAACCGTTTTATCTTTTTTAGTTTCCATCCTGCTTCTTTTCGCAATTTATAAAATATTTATATTTTATAAATTCGACAGTTTTCTGGAATTTTTCCGCATAAAAATAATTTTTTTAAATCCTCAGCAAATAGCCGTCGTATTTTTAATAGCCATAATATCGGGCATCGCCGGAACGTATCTGTCGTCTAAAAAATTCTTCTAAGGCTTTATTTTCGGATTAAATACCGGCGATAGATTTCAGCAATCCGATATTTATATGCTTTTCTATATTTTCGGATAAAAGATTGAAACCGTCGTTTTTAACCGCCTCATAGGAACGCCTTCCGGTTTCTCTTTTGCCGCCTCCGGAACTATTTTTTTTCCCTTCATTTTCATTTTTTTCATTTTTAATGCTTTTATTTAGCAATTCAATTATAAAATCTTTAAATATTTCGTTGCCGAATAAGCCATGAACGTATGTTCCTATTTTTCTTTTATCTTCGGATAAAATCGATAAAATGCCCGCTTCCGGCAAAAAACCGCCGGCATCTTTTCCTTCAGCCGGTTCGAATATATCCGAGGCTATACCGCCGCCGCAATAATTTTTAGAAAAAAACGTCCTGCCGTTATGAATTTCGTATCCGTCCAGAAAAGGCCTGCAGGCGTTGACGTTAAATTTAAACCTGTATTTTTGGCTGGCTAATATTTTTTCTTTCGATAATTCCGTTTCCGTATTAAAAAATCCGAAGCCCGATATTCCGCTTTCGGAAAGGGAACCTGCGGCGGATTCCAAATTATGCGGGTCGGTTATCCGTTTCCCCATCATCTGAAATCCGCCGCATATCCCCATAATAATGCCTTTCCCGCTTTTCCCGAAACGCTTTATATAATCGAACAACCCCGAATCTTTAAGGGCGGCTAAATCCGCGGCGGTAGATTTCGACCCGGGGATTATTATCATATCGAATTCGTCCGCTTTTGAAGGAACGCCGTCGAAAAATCCGGCAGACAGCCTTTCGTCGAAAAAAAGAGGGTCGAATTCGTTAAAATTAGAAATATGGTTTAACCGGACTATTCCGATATTCAGCCGGCCGTCCCCGGCTTCGTCGCCGCCGTTTGCAGCGCCGCCGGCGTAAATGCCCAGTTTCTTAAAATTAAGGCTGTCTTCCGCCTCGATATGCAGATTTTTTATATGCGGAATAACCCCGAGGCACGGTATTTTGAGTTTATTTTCCATCTGCCTGATTCCAGGCTCGAGTATAGAAACGTCGCCCCTGAATTTGTTTATAATAAAACCTTTTACCAGCTTCCTCCACTTCGGCGGAAGCAGTTTAACAGTCCCGTATATTGAAGCAAAAACCCCGCCTCTTTCTATATCTGCGGCAAGAATTACCGGAATATCGTAAATTTCGGCAAAACCCATATTTGCTATATCGTATTTAAACAGGTTTATTTCAGCCGGGCTTCCCGCTCCTT
>JAJYKQ010000082.1 GCA_021788495.1 bacterium
CGCATAATGCTTTTGCGTGTTTTAATATGCCGCCGATATAATAAAGTCCCATTTCGGACAAGCCTGCATATCCTTTCCCGGCAAAAAGAGGCTGGCCGTTTTTCCATAAGGATTGATGGACGTGCATGCCCGAACCGTTATCGCCGAAAAGCGGTTTCGGCATAAAAGTAGCGGTCTTGTCGTATCTTCTTGCGACGTTTTTGATTATATATTTAAACCACATAAAATTATCGCCCATCGCGGTTAAAGAATCGAATCTCATATCTATTTCCGCCTGGCCGCCGGTAGCAACCTCGTGGTGGGCCGCTTCGACCCTTATTCCGACGTTTTGAAGTTCAAGCGCCATTTCGTTCCTTATATCGGTCTGGGTATCTATCGGAGAAGCAGGGAAATAACCTTCTTTATGCCTAGGTTTATGCCCCAGGTTAGGCATTTCGTCCCTTCCCGTATTCCACGTGCCTTCTTCGGAATCTATATAATAATATCCGCTGTTGGAAGTCTGGTCGTATCTGATATCGTCGAATATAAAAAATTCCGCCTCCGGTCCGAAATATGCCGTGTCGGCAACGCCGGTAGATTTTAAATATTTTTCGGCTTTCTGGGCTATATAACGAGGGTCCCTGTCGTAAAATTTTCCCGTAACGGGGTCTTTAATATTGCATATAAGGGATAATGTTTTTGCCTCTATAAAATTGTCTATAACCGCCGTAGAAGCATCGGGTATCATAAGCATATCCGATGCGTCTATCGCCTGCCATCCCCTTATGCTTGAACCGTCGAATCCGAAACCGTCTTTAAAAGTATCCTTAGAAATTTCGCTCACAGGTACGGTAAAATGCTGCCATGTTCCCAACAGGTCGCAAAACTTAACATCGACGAACTGAACCTCCTGTTCTTTAATAAAATGCATAACTTCGTTTTCCGTCATTTCTCCTCCAAAAAAATTTAAAAATTAAGATTTATTAATGTAAAAACGTTATTTTAAAGAGCTTCTTCGCCTCTTTCGCCCGTTCTTATTCTTATAGCGTCTTCTACGGGCAGGACGAATATTTTTCCGTCACCGATTCTTCCCGTTTTTGCGCTTACGGTTATGGCTTCTATTACCGAAGCGAGTCTGTCGTCGGAAACGATAACTTCGATTTTAACTTTAGGTATAAAATCCACGACATATTCCGCTCCCCTGTAAAGTTCGGTATGTCCTTTCTGCCTGCCGTATCCTTTAACTTCCGTAACGGTCAGTCCCTGAATGCCTATCTTGCTTAGCGATTCTTTCACGTCGTCAAGTTTAAAGGGCTTAAATATCGCCTCGACTTTTTTCATCGTTCCTCCTTCTTATAAATTTAAAAGCAATAAATATGCCAATAATTATTTATACAAATCTTGTTAAAGTTGTAAATATTTTATACAATTTGCTTAAAAAATATGCAATTAAAAAATTTAATGCCAAAAAAATAAGCATATAATATTATTAATCTCTGAAATTCGTATAAACAAGCTCTATTTCTAGCGGAACGGTTTTTAAATGGGAAATTATGCTCTGAAGTTCGTCCTTTGATTTGGAATTGACTCTTAAATGGTCTTTAAGATTCTCTACTCCGGCTTTAGGCGCTATTTTTTTTATTTCCTGGATTATTTTTTTAGACGATTCTTTATCGACCCCTTCTTTGATTTCCACTTCTTGGCGCATCATTCCTTTAGATGCTTCTTCCTTTTTTTTGAAATCCAGGAATTTTACCGAAACCCCCCGCTTTATAAGTTTTCCTTTAAGTATATCTATTAAAGCGGTAAGTTTATAATCGTCGTCGCCGAGAAGAGTAAGAATATTATCCTGTCTTTTTATTTCGCTTTTAGTTCCTTTAAAATCGTACCTGCCCGTTATTTCTTTGACGGTTTGATTGATGGCGTTATCGACCTCCTGAAGGTCCGCTTTGGATACAATATCGAAAGAAGGCATCGTTAATCCCCGGTTTAAAATTGATATTAGTTTTCTTTTATTATCGTATAATACGAAGGAAAATGAATATTAAAAACCCTGCCGTTAATACTGCCGTTAAATTTAACGTTTTTATATATAAAATCTATTATCTGCCCCTGATGAGTAATAATCTTAAGCGATTTTATTTTAAGGCTTTTTCCGCCGAAGCCTACGTATATTTTTTTTGCCCTCTGCATAGATATCGGCTTCAATTCAAGAACTATTTCCCCCGAAACGGAATTTTTAGAAATATTTTCCACTCTGAAATACTTGGTCAAACTGCCTATGACTTTTACTACGTTAGGCGGAAAGCCGCCCTTTTCTTTTCCTACGTTTACGACGGTAACTTTTTTGATTTGATTATTTATTATATAAAGCCTTGCGTTTTTTAAAACCTGCCGCTTATGGAAAGGATATTCGTAAACCCATGCCATGCCCTTATTTCGTACGTAATAAAAACGACCTTTAAAAGCCATATTCTGAGAATATCCGGGCATAATTTCTTTCTGGTAGAAATAAGCGCTTATAGAATAAACGTTTTTATATTCCGCCTCGATTTTATTAACCGTATTATCGGATATGCCGTAAGATTTATGAGTAAAATATATGGAAAAAATCAACGATAAAATTATAAACGATATAAATAATTTTGAAAACCCTGCTTTCATTTTCCCTGTCTCCTTTTTTTTGTTAAAATTCCGTCGTTTTGCATTTTTTCTATTATTCTTGCCGCCCTGTTAAAACCTATCCTAAATCTTCTCTGAACGTACGATATCGAAATATTTTCGCCGTCGTCTTCGGACTTGACCATATTCAGTACCTCGTTATATATTTCATCGTCCGGATCGTCCGTAATTATTCTATCAAAATTACCGGTATTGTCAAACTCATTTATTAATAGTTCGTTTTTCTGGGACGGAAAATTCTTTCCGGCTATAAAATCCAGCGCCTTTTTAATCTCTTCTTCCGAAATATAAGAGCCGTGAATTCTTGTAAGCCTTCCCTGTCCCGGCGGCATAAAAAGCATATCTCCGTTCCCCAGCAGTTCCTCGGCGCCGTTCGAGTCCAGTATGGTTCTGGAATCGACCTTGGAGGAAACCAAAAAAGATATGCGCGAAGGCATATTTGCCTTGATAACGCCGGTTACGACG
The DNA here is from genome assembly GCA_021788495.1 of bacterium. The sequence goes on from JAJYKQ010000082.1 coordinate 3,127, forward strand.
TTAACGGACGGCCTCTGCGTGGCGATTACAAGGTGAATTCCGCAGGCGCGCGCCATTTGGGAAAGCCTTATTATTGAAGTTTCGACGTCTTTCGGACTCGTAAGCATCAGGTCGCTTAACTCGTCTATTATAATTACTAAATAAGGCATGGGCTTCAAACCCTGCTTTTTAAATTTTTCATTGAACTGTTCTATATTTTTAACCCCTTCAGCCTGCATCTTTCTATATCTGCCTTCCATTTCCGATACTGCCCATTTAAGAGCGATACCTGCTTTTTTGGCATCGTAAACAACGTCGCTTATCAGATGCGGCAGATTTTCAAAAGGCGTCAATTCCAATCTTTTAGGGTCTATCATCAAAAAATTAAGCTCTTCGTAGCTTGCCTTAAAAAGAAGGCTTATTACTAAAGTGTTTATAAAAACGCTTTTTCCCGCTCCGGTAGCTCCGGCGATTAATAAATGCGGCGCCTTTGCGATATCGAACAGGACGCTGCCTCCCGTAATGTTTTTTCCGAGAATTATCGTAAGCAAAGATTTTGAATCTACAAAATCTTTTGAATTTAAAATTTCCGAAAAGAAAACCGTCTCCCTTTTGTTATTCGGGACTTCGATGCCCACAGCGGACTTGCCTTCTATAACTCCCGTTATCCTGACGGGTTTTGATTTTAACGCCATAGTAAGGTCTTCCGAGAGCGACAGAATTCTTCCGACTTTAACTCCGCTTGCGGGTTCGAACTCATACATAGTTATAATAGGGCCCGGGTTTATTCCCGTAACTTTTCCTTTAACTCCGAAATCCGTAAGTTTTTTTTCTATTAACGTCGCATTCCCTAAAAGAGATAACTTATCGGGTTTCTGAAAGTCTTTTGGCGCCGTTTCGCCGTTTATTAATGAAATCGGGGGTATTTTTGAATCCCTGTCGTCGATAAAATCGAACGTGCCGTTCTTTTCCGCGATTGGTTCTTCGTTTGCAACTTCGGTTTCCTCTTTTTTTTCTAAATCGCTTATTAGCTCTTCCCTCGCCCCCCCGAATAACTCTTTATTTAAAACGAAGCTTTTTTTTCTTTTTTTAAGCCCTTTCCTTTTTTCGAACCTTAATTTTAACGAAGAAAGAAACTCCGCCGCCTTAACAAACGGAAAACGAAAATTTAACAGTTTAATTTTTTTTATGTCTATTCTGGACAGATTATAAATATAATTAAAATATTCCGCCGCACGTTCGCGATTGATTTTCTTAAAAAAAATATAAAACGAAGACAAAAAAAACAAAAGGGTTATTATTATAGTTCCGGCTTCTCCGAAAAATTTAAAAAGAGCGCCGTAAATTCCTCTGCCTATTAATCCTCCGCCGGATATAATAAA
>JAJYKQ010000013.1 GCA_021788495.1 bacterium
AAATTTTTTGTTAAACAAAAATTATTTAATCATTCACGATTAAGACATATACTATCATAGTATATTTTAAGTATATAAAAATTTTTTTATATAGTCAAGCAAAATATAAAAAAAATTTTATATTTAATTTTATGTTATAATTTTTTAGTGAAGATAACATAAGGAATTATAATCATTTAAAAAAATTAACTGCATGTTCAATATTTTAAATAATGATAATGTAGAAAAATAAAAAGGAGGGGGAATATGCCTTATAAAGCAGACACCGTGGCTTTTTCAGGTCTTTTGCAGTGGGAGGACGTCGAAAAACTTATAGAAGACGTTAAAAATTCCGGCTCGCAATGGCATTACGTCTATACCCAAACGGACGACGAGAAGGGCGAAATGGACGCCGGAACGACAGCCCAATTTTTAAAGGAAAGGATGGACGAAATAAAAAATCTGGATAAGATTTGCGGATGGTTTTACGTCCACACTAAAGACGAGCCGTCTATAATAAAAATTTACCATCCGAGAATGTCAGGAGGCGGCTGTTCTTTAACGACGCCTCCGCCCTGGATTATCGTTTCCAAGGAAAAGCCGGAAGATATAGCAGACTTGGAATCTTACAAACCCGTAATAAAACCGGTGAAGAAAGGATTGTTTAAGCGCATCTTTTAAAATAAAAGGAAAAAGGTGTCGGATTAATTTTACGCAACATCTTTATCGTTAATTGTTCCTTTCATATGCGTAAATAAAATCTGACACCTTTTTCTGAACCGTTTGGTCATGCCGCCGTTAATTTAAAATAGCCTCTTTATTTATATAACGGCAACAAACGCTACTATTCTAATTATCTTAGAACGTCATTATTAAGCCTACCTGGCTGTAAAACCCGTCTGGACCGTTATCGCCGTGCAAATCTCTTAGAACACGAGCATCTAACATAATATTTTTTATATGATAGTCAACGCCGAAACCGGACGCCACATCTTTATAACCGTTATTTACCTGCATATATTGATATACAGGACTAGTAGTTGTTCCAACATTTTCATATCCGTTATTGGCGCCTTGTTTAACATAAGAAGTTTCATTGTAAATATCCAAAGCTGGCGTTATATAATAATTTAAGAAAATATCGGCAAAGAAATTATTTCCCGGATTTGTGGTGCTTGCCCCGCCTCCTTCAGAAGCAGGAAGATAAGTCTCTGCAAAATTAATTGCGGAGTGGCCTTCGTTATAACTGTAGCCGATTGCATAATCTAATTTTAATGCCATGTCAGACGGCAAATTATAAGTAAATTCTCCTGTTAATGTAGGCATTATCTGCCATTCATCGCCGCCCAGATTTACGGAAGAATCGTCATTCCAGTTGCCTGCAGGAACCGTAATACTAACCTGCGGAAAAGTATTTGCCGATAAATTTCCGTCCGAATATGTTTTACTGGATACTCCTTCATAAACTAAAATATCGCCTAATCCGGAGCTCGAATTTTCATACTGGGGTGAAGTGCTGCTTAGATGCTGAGTCGCCTGCCCAAAAGGGACTATAACTTCAAAAAGATTAGTCAAATTTGAATTAAACAGACTTTTTGTCCATATAAATTCCGGCAGGTAAACATACCTTGTAATGCTGGCAGGCAAATTTTTAACGGAACCCGTATTTGTAAATACCGAACCGTAAGCTTCATACGTCATCATCTGATATGTTATAAATTTGTTTGCCGGCGGAGTACCGAATGCAAAAGAACCTTTATAAAAAAAATTATTTCCAGATCCGTAAGGTCCTGCAAATGCTCTGCGTACATAACTCAATTTTATAAACAAACTTGATGAAACTACTAAAATAAAAAATAGTAAAATTTTAAAAAAACTTTGATGTTCTATTGCGGTTTTTTTCATTTTGCCCCCATTTTAATTAAATTTTTATATTATGTCCTAAGCCGTCTAAAATAAACAATCCAATACTGCCTATGCCTATAAAATGTATAATATAAATATAATGATTATATAATGGAATTATAAACTACTTAACAAACAATTTTTGAATATATCATTTTTTAAATATAAAGTCAATAAAATAATTTATAAAATATAATGATGTTATATTTTATAAATTATTACATATACTCGAAATATTTCAAGTAAATTTGAGCAATTATAACATTAGCAATTTAGATTAACGCTATAAAGTGAAAATTAATTTTTAATATAAATATAAAACTGTTTTATAAAAACATAATTTAGCCATAAAAGCCTAACCTTATCCGTAAAGCGTAAAAAATATCTCTGCCCAAACGGACTAAGAAAAAGTTAAAAGGACACCGGAGCTGAAGCCGAATTTTTTTTAGATTTAGCGGTCGCTTTGCTTAGCACTGATTAAATCGTCTTTGCTTAGCATAGGGGTAGTGCTTTTTATTTAATGTATATAATTAAAATTGTTTCCCTTTCTTAATTTTATTTAATATACCCATATTATATTAACAATTTTTTTAAAATAATAAAACGCTTGATCTGCCTTTATTATATTTGCAATGTGCATTTTTTGCACATTGCAATAACTGATAAAATAACATCTAAATTATAAGATTCTATTTCTCGTTTTACTATTCGATTACCTTCATTTTGAACTGTTGCAATTTTTGCAAGAGTTGATTTTTCATCTAATTCGCAGTCTTTATAAATGTTTTTTATGTGGCGTGAAATACCGGATTTATCGATACCAAAAAGATCTGCTCCGTTTGCTTTTTGCATAATACCTCCTAAATAATTTATTTCATACTATTTCATAACAGCTTTTATTTATTAATTCTTCGCTCAGCCGCCATAATTTCGTCCTCGCATCTTTATCATAGGCTATATCGTGCGGTTTTGCAATTTTTGAATCGCTGAAATATCTTCCGGTTATGTTTTCTACATCTTTAGAAACGGCTAAATAAACCGAGGTCTTAGCCCCTTCCTGCGGACTTCTGCCGAAAAACCCTCCGACTGCGCCCCAGCCTGCTTTTAAAAGTTTCGTGTTTATGACTCCCGGATGCAGGCAGTTTACGGTGATATTTTTATCCTTCAGCCTTTCGCTTAACTCGAAGGTAAAAAGAATATTGCATAATTTAGAAAGGCTGTAGGCTCTGTGCCCGTCGTATTTTACAGGTTTTACGAGATTGTCGAAATCCATTTTCGAAGCATGTGCGGTCGAACTTACGTTTATTATGCGGGCGGGTTCTCCTGCCGATTGAATAATTGGAAGAAGATTTAACGTTAGATAAAACATCGAAAGATGGTTTATCTGAAACGTAGCTTCTATTCCTTCCGGAGACAATATGTAATCTTTCAAATAAACGCCGGCGTTGTTTATCAAAATATCTAAACTTTCATACCTTTTTTTAACCTCTTCGGAAAAACGATAAACTTCTTTTAGCGACAATAAATCGCAGACGAAATAATCCAAATTTTTAGCGCCCGTTAAAGAAGAAATTTCATTTAATATTTGTTTGCATTTTTCTTCATTCCTGCCGTGAATCAAGACGGAAAAGCCTTTCTGCGCAAGAATAACGGCGGTCTGCTTCCCTATTCCGTCGGTAGAACCAGTAATAAGAACTGTTTTCATAACTTAGACGTCCTTTCCGCAACGATATTCCTGACGCTTTCGCTCTTGTCGTCTTTCATTAAAGGCAGATATTCTTCGGGAATTCTTCTAGACACGGCTTTTCTTACTAATGCTTCGTCGTCTTTAATCATATCCTTTAAATATTTCGGGTCTATTCTTTCGGCGACCTTAATTCTTACTATCGGCTCTTTATCGTGCATTAACGAAGGCAGAAAAGATTCGTCTATTCTTTCGGCGACCGCATACCTTACCCAGAAAGATTTGTCGTTTAGCATTTTTGGAAGCTCTTTTGCTGATATTCTTTTTGCGACTATTAAACGTACTTCTTTATATGGGTCGTTTATAAGAGGCGTTAAATTTTCGGAGGATATTCTTGAGGCTATTTTATATCTTACGTTTTCGTCCTTATCGTTAAGAGCATGAATGAGATAAGCGGGATCCGCCGTGCTTACGGCATTAAACCGCTCTTTGAAATCGCCGGTTTTTAGAATATTTATAAATTCGCTTTCGGTCATTTTTATATACTAACTAAGTAGATAAACTTTAATAAATTTTAATTCTAATTCCAATTTTAATTCTATTTATTTATATTTGTAATACATAATTAATTATATCATAGGGTATTACGTTAAACTTTGCGTAGAAATCTATGATGTTAGACTTTACGAAAAACTATAATCTGCGCTTGAGTTGCCCATATAATTTCATTTTGCCAATCTCCTCTTTCTCTAAGCGTATCTTTCTTCTTTGAGCGGGTCTGCGCCGTTGGAATAGCCTCTTTGCTCCCAGTATCCAAGCTCTTCTTTGTCTAAAAAGGTAATCGTTTTTACCCATTTTGCGCTTTTATATGCATATTTATCTGGAATAACGAGGCGGACGGGGAAACCGTGTTCGGGCGTTAAAATTTTTCCCGCATATTTTAAGGCAAATATCGAGTTGTCTTTTAGAAGAAAATCGGTATCTATGTTTGTGGTATAACCGTCGTAAGAACCTATTAAAACGTATTTTGCATTATTAAGGGGTTTGACTATAGCGGCGAGCTTCTTCGACAAAACGCCCTCCCATTCCGCCGATTCTTTAGTCCAGCCGGTAACGCAATGGAAGTCGTCGGTTACTTTATCGTTACCTATTTTTACGATGTCTTCGTAAGTTAAAATCGCCGGATTTTCGACCGATCCTTGTATCGTAAGCCTGTAGTCGTCGATATTTACGTCCGGAATATATCCTAAATCAAGCTGAATCAGGTCTTCTACTTTTTTTTGGTTTGGCGGAATCATATAATTTTATCTAAGAATATTTTCCACGATAGTTTTAGAATTTTCGCATATAAACATTTTTCTCATATTTTCCAAAGACCTGCCGTGAGCGTCCTTATCCATAGAAGATACGCAGTCTTCTACGATTACAGGGTAAAATCCGCGGTTTGCCGCATCCCTTGCGGAAGATTCGACCCCTATTTCCGTGGCTATTCCGGTAAAAATAAGAGTATTTATGTTCCTGTTTTTCATCATCTGCTCAAAATAAGTTCCGATAAATATGCTTGCCGTAGGCTTCTCAAGCAGTATATCGCCATCCTGCGGCGCTATATCTTCGAGAATATTTCTGTCGCTTGAACCCTTCGCCATAAAATCGGGAAGTTTTGCGGGATCGTCAACGCCGAAACGCTTCATCATAGCGTAATACGACCATGAAGACCTGAACTCTTTTGACGCCGGGGTTATAAGTGTATATACGACGGGAATTTTACCTCTCAAGGCATTTATTAAATTTTTAATATCGGAAACAAATTCCGTTTTATTATATATTCTGGAAACCAAGCCGTTTTGAACGTCCCACGCTACAAGGCAAGAACGCTCTGGATTCAGTATCTCTTTTAAATTTTCGTAGATTTCTACTCCGTTTGCTTTTTTCATAATACCCCTCAAAAAAAAATAATATCATACTATTTTATTCCGTGTTTATTTATCAATAACAAAATAACCGCGTCTGCTTCCCTATGCCGTAGTGAGATAAGCGGGATTAGCCGTGCTTACGGCATTACAGATAAACTTTAATAAATTTTAATTCTAATTCTAATTATTTATATTTGTAATATATAATTCATTATATCATACGGTAACCGTTTTTAATATTCGGTAAATTTTTATATTTTTCTGATATAATTTACTTATTAATGCAAATGTCTGAGGAAAAAATTATGCTGAATATAAAAAGAATTTACGAAGAACCGTCCGATGAAGACGGCATAAGAATATTAGTGGACAGGTTATGGCCGAGAGGTATAAGCAAAGAAAAGGCGAAAATAGATTTCTGGTTTAAAGATATAGCGCCGTCAAACGAATTAAGAAAGTCGTTTCATGAAGCGGCAATAAATTTCAAAGAATTTAAAGCAAAATATTTTCAAGAACTTTCGGAATACGACCGCGCGCATAATTCGTCCGCCGAGCCGAATTCGGGCAATTCGATTGCCGCAATATCAATATTATTAAAAACCGGAGGTAAAGATATAACCTTATTATACGGGCTTAAAGACGAAATAAACAACAACGCCGCGGTTCTGAAAGAATTTATATTAAAGCAAGTAAAGTAATATTGCCATAATATATAGAACCGGCCTTATATTAATTTTTCTAGAAACATTATAAATAATATAAATAATGAACTTTTTAATAGCGCCTTATAATTTTAAAGCCCTTTAGCGGACTGTCAAGGTTAATGCCGGCAGCATTTATAAATATTATCATTCAAAATAACTTATTACGTCTTCGTTCCTGAAAGTTTTTATTTCGTTTACCTTGCTTGCTTTTTTGTAGTAACCTATGGAAATACCGAGCAGAAACTTTTTATTTTTAGACAGTTTAAACGCTTTCCTTAAAACGTCGGGGTATGCGATTAAATAAGCCTGAGGACACGCGCCCAAGCCTAAATCGTGCGCCGCGAGCAAAATATTCTGCGCTAAAAAACCGCAGTCGAAAACCGACCATAGGCCTAAATTTTCATCCATATATATAAAAATGGCAGTCTGGGAATGAAAAAAAACATAGTTGCGAAGGGAAAACTCGGTTCTTTTTTCTTTGTCGTCCCTGTTAATGCCTATATATTCAAACCTGTGCCTGCCGGTTTCAAACATATTATTGTTTTGCTTTTCCGGCCAGGAATCTGGAAAAGGATAATCCGGATTAATAGGGGTGCAGTTTTTCGCAAGTTCGTAAAGATTAGTTTTAATAAATTCGGAGGTTTTACCGGTAGAAACCGCTATCTCCCACGGCTGGGAATTTGCCCATGAAGGAGCTCTCAGCGATAATTTAAGTATTTTGTCTATAATCTCCTTAGGTACCGGCTTGTCTTCTAAATCTCTTTTCGACGTTCTTGAACCTATACATTCAAATAATTCCATTAAGATGCCTCCAGCGGGTTTTTAAGTATATAAATTTTTCCGTTTTTGTAGTTAAAAAGATAAAGCGATTTTTTAAATATATTATTTTTTAAGTTAATTATGCCGCATATGCCCTTAAATTTTTTAATTTTTAAGATTGCATGGTAAAATTTTATACCGCGTACATTTTTATTTTTGGATAAATTAACGATACCGGCGGCTTTAATAATTATTCTTCCTATATCGTAACCTTCGGCGCTAAGAATGTTTGGGGTTTTTCCATATGTTTGCTTATAGTCCGACAAAAAATTTTTAACGATTTTATTATCTGCATGTTTAAAAAAACCGTCCGGAAAAATAGAATTTTCCATATAAAAACCGTTTTTCTCTATAAACCGCCTAGAATCTAAAGAGCTAAGCCCAAATATCGGATGCCCCGTAATGTTATAATATACTAATTGCGTTAAAATCAGTTTCATTTTTGAATTTCCGCCTATCACGAAAAGGCCGTCAAACGGAATATCCGGTTTCGACTTAGTTATGCCGTGCATAAGGTCGTATTTAGTTATTCCAAGTTCTGCTTTTTCAGCTGAAGATACATGAAGATTATTTATACCGTTAAATCTAACTATATTGTTAAAATTATCGAAAAAATCTACTGTGTTTCCCTCATATGCAGTTTGATTTAATAAATTTATACCGTATTTTTTTGTAAAATAGTTAATATAATCTAAAATTTTCGGACCGTAGCCGTAATCGGGATATATAACGGAAACAGATCTTATGCCTTGCCTTTTAGCATATTTGATTTCCGTTTGAATTTCCTGTTTTAACGTCATGCCGTAGCCGAAAACATAATGCGATAAATCTTTTTTAGCGGCTACCGGGGAAGGAGTAATTACCGGAATTTTAAATTCATCGGAATATTTTACAAAATATTTCAACTGTCCGGCAAAAAGAGGTCCAATTATAGCCGAAACGCCTTTTTTGCTTAAAGATTTGAACAAAACGGAGATGCTTGTTTTGCCTGCGCTTAACGGCAGATTGACTATAATGAATTTTACATTAGTGGCTCCGCTTTTCTTTAAACTCAAAAGCATTCCGTTTACAAACTGCTTTCCGAAAAAAGCATAACTGCCTTCTACCGGCATTACTAAGGCTATTCTTATAACCGATCCTTGATTCAATGCATTGCCGTCTTTGGCATCAGCGCTTTTGCAAACATATAACGAAAAGACAAAAATGGTAAAAAAAATTGCCGAACCTAGAAATAAAATTTTTATTCTATTCATATTGTATTTTGATAACAATTTAATTATTATTATATTTATACAACTTATCTTTACCGCAGTCAATCCAATTTATTTTAGTTTAGTTTATTTAAAAGACTATAAACCATATAATTTTTTTAAATTTTATTTTATTATTATTCTTATGAACGCCGAAGATTTCGAATCGTATAAAAATTACAGGATATATATAAATGCAAAACGGGAAGGGCTTGCAAAAGAAACTGCCGATAAAAAAAAGGCTGCGGCCGATATCTCTGATTTAAAAAAGTACGATTTTTATGAAAGGTTAAAAAACGATGCCGAAAACGAAATAAATTTATTAAGCGAATTAAAAATCAAACCTTTAAAAACTTCCCGCATTATAAATTGCGTCCGCAAACAAAATATTTCCATTTCTTTGCCCGAATTTTTGCATATATATGATCCCGAAGATTTATTTGAAAATTTTTATTCAAAAAATCCTTTAAAAAAATTAAATGAAGGGTTATTTATAACGTCGTCCAGATATGTCGGCGCTAACGTTTTTAAACCGGATTTGCCTTTAATAAACGAACTTAGCTTATACTGCAAAGATACAGACGGAAACCAAAAATTCTCTTTTATATACATAGGATTGCACGAATCTGCTAATAACTATTTTATCAAAAAGTTTTCGGATAAATTAAACAAAGATATATTTATTTTAATAATTCAACCCTATTCTCTATTAAAATCGGCATATAAAAATAAACCGAAACAATTAAATCTTACAAATCTTAAATTTCCGCAAATTTCGGCTTTAGACCCTTTTGCAAAAAATTCAAAATACGGATTTGCCTTAAGAAACAGCCTCGCTTTTCATTTGTCGCAAGAGATGGCCATACTTTATCTGTCGCATAATAGCTCTCTTGCAAGTTTAATAAAAAAATTTAAAGGCGCCGGCAAGAAAGTAAAAATTTTTCTCGGCAAAGAAAATTACAAAAAAAACATAACTATAACTGCAACTGCGAATGCAAATACCCAAAAAGACGCCGCCGCTTACGGAACGGACGTACCGGAAGAATATGAAGTTATCAGCAAATTTATAATAAATTCTTTAACAAAAGAAAATATTACTATTGACAATTTATTGAAACTAAGCAATATTAGATTAAAAGCAAATGAAAATGAAATTATTAGAGCGCTTTCTATACTTGAAATAAATTCGGAAATAGAAAGGCTGCCCGGAGGAATAATAAAAAAAATATGAAAAATTTAGTTCTCGTAGAGTCGCCTTCTAAAGCAAATACTATAAATAAATATTTAGGGTCCGATTTTATAGTCAAAGCAACTGTGGGTCATATTAAAAATTTACCCAAAAGTTCTATAGGGGTGGATATTAAAAACGGCTTCGAACCTAAGTACGAAATAATAAAAGGAAAGGAAAAAACCGTAGATGAAATTAAAAAACTTGCAAAAAAAGCAGATATTATTTATCTGGCTCCCGATCCCGACCGCGAAGGGGAAGCCATAGCGTGGAACATAAAAGAGATTATAGACGAAATTAACGGCAAAAAGCCGGATATAAAAAGGGTTCTTTTTCATGAAATTACCAAAGATAAAGTCTTGGAAGCCATAAAAAATCCCGCCGTCTTAAACGAATCTATGTACGAATCCCAAAAAGCGCGCAGAATTTTAGACCGTTTAGTCGGTTACAACCTCAGTCCTTTTTTGTGGGATAAAGTAAGAAGAGGCCTTTCGGCCGGCAGAGTTCAATCCGTCGCACTATATCTTATAGTAGAAAGAGAAAAAGAAATAAACGCTTTCGTCAAAGTAGAATTCTGGACGGTAACGGCTTTATTTGAAATTCAAGGCGGAGATAAGAAAAAATTTTCTACCGATATCGAAGGCGAACTGTTTAAAATAAACGGAAAAGACCCTGAAATTAAATCCGAAAAAGAAGCCGGAGAATTGAAAAACAGGCTTCTTTCGATAAAAAACGATTATTCTATCGAAGACATATCGAAAAAGCAGACTTACAGAAAAGCCGCTCTGCCTTTGATAACGAGCACCCTTCAGCAGGAAGCCGCAAAAATACTTCATTTTCCCGTAAAGAAAACAATGTCCGTAGCGCAAAAACTTTACGAAGGCATCGAAATAGGGGCGGTAGAAAACGTAAGCAAAAAATCTCTAGGTCCGGTAGGTCTTATTACATACATGAGAACCGATTCCACTAGAATATCTGACGAAGCGGCATCGGCAGCCAAAAAATTTATAAACGAAGTTTACGGCATAGACTATATTGCCGATAAAAATTCTCCCAAAAAAAGCAAAACAACCGCAAGCGCCAAAAAAGTTCAGGATGCGCACGAAGCTATCAGACCGACTAATATTTTATTGACGCCTAAAAAAATCAAAGCATACCTAAGCGCCGACGAATTTAAACTATACAATCTTATATGGACGTATTTTACCGCCTCTTTTATGAGCCAGAGTATTTACGACCAGTACTCGCTGACGTTAAAAGGAACATATAGCGTTAAAAATAAAGAAAAAGACGAATATATTTTTAAGACTACCGAAAGTATATTAAAATTCGACGGCTTTCAGAAAGTTATCAATGAAAATCTTAAAAACAAAGAAGTTTTAGAAGAAGGCAATATCGAACAAACGCAAAACGAAAACCATCCTTCTTCTATAATTAAAATATTTGAACTGCTTTCAAAAGGCGACCCTGCTTCCATAAAAAAAGCCGACGTTTTTCAGCATTTTACTTCTCCTCCGCCTAGATACACCGAAGCAAGCTTAGTCAAGGCTTTAGACGAAAACGGCATAGGAAGGCCTTCTACCTACCAGAGCATAATAGCCAACATTAAGACAAAAGATTACGTCGTAATGACCACTGAATCGGCAGATACCGCAAAAAAAGGGAGTACAACTCAAAAATTTAAACCTACGGAACTTGGAATGACCGTTTCCGATATTTTAAAATCCGGTTTTTCCGATATAATAAACTTGAAATTCACCGCTAATATGGAAAAAAAATTAGACGACGTCGAAAACGGACTATTAAACAGAAAAGAACTGCTTGCCGATTTTTACGACAAATTTATGAAAAACTTTAAAGACGCCAAAGTTAATATTAAAAACATAAAGGGTTCGTCGGAACCTACCGACGTTATCTGCGAAAAATGCGGAAAGCCTATGGTTATAAAAATGGGGCGGTTCGGCAAATTTCTTGCCTGCAGCGGATATCCGGAGTGTAAAAACACAAAAGAAATAAAAAAAATAAGTCAAGACGGCGAAAACATCGAACCTGAAAATGAAGAAACGGGAGAAATCTGCGAAAAATGCGGAAAGCCTATGGTTATAAAAACGGGCAGATATGGAAAATTTCTTTCATGCAGCGGATATCCGGAGTGTAAAAATATTAAACCGATTCCGGTAAAAGTTAATCAATCCAAAATACCTTGCCCTACCGGATGCGGCGGTTATCTTGTAGAAAAAAGAACAAAAAAGGGAAGAAAATTTTTCAGCTGTTCTAACTATCCTAAATGCGAATATGCATCATGGATGCTGCCGGAAAAAGCCGAAAAACAATAATTTGATTTTATAAAAAAATTAAACTATTATTATATTTTATTTATTAAATTATATTATTTTAATTATTTTAGAGGTGTCTTATGTCGCAAAGCATTTTTCAAGCATTTAAAGACGTATCTATCAAAACTAAAATTATCGTTCCCCTCTTATTATTAGTCATCATTCCGATTGCATTAATTGTTTTCAATACTTATCGGCTGGCTATTTCTTTAACGAAGCATGATGCCATAGTTACAGCAAAAACCACTCTTTCCAGCCTTAATGCAATGATGCTTAACGGAACTATAATGAAAAAAAGGGATAGAAAACAGCTTTTTTCTATTTATAAAAAAATAAAAGGCGTCAAAAAATTCCAGGTTATTAGGGGGAATGTAGTAAACATGGAATTTGGGAAAGGACTAAGGGAGGAAATGCCTAATTCTAAATCTAAGTTCGATGATAAAATATTAAACTCAAGCAAAATTCAAACTGAAATAATTTCAAAAAACTTTTTGCCGTATGAAATTAAAGTAGGCGTTCCTTTCGTTGCAAAAACAAATTCAAGAGGCATAAACTGCCTTACGTGTCATACAAAAGCTTCTTCAGGGGATATTCTCGGCGGCATAAAGTTAGTTTATTCCTTAAAACCTGTTGCCGTTTCTATAACAGGAACCTTAATCATAGCTGTAATTTTTATAGTTCTTATAATTTTATTCCTTTATTTTATTATAAAAAGTGCAATAATTAAACCGATAGCAAAAATGTCTAAATTAGCCGACGAAATTTCTAAGGGGTATTTTGAAGAAGAAATCGAACATCCCAGAAACGACGAGATAGGTTCGCTTGCAAAATCTTTTAACAGGATGCAGGTCAGCCTGAAAAAAGCGATGGAACTTCTGAAAAGAGGCAGATGATAAATATTCCGATATCGGACAATATAAATAACGTTAAAGAGAAGATTAAAATCGCCGCCTTAAAAAGCGGCCGGAATTTTTCCGATATAACGCTCCTTGCGGCTTCAAAAACAAGAACAGCGGATGAAATAATTGAAGCCGCAAAGAGCGGAGTAAAAGTTTTCGGAGAAAATTACGTTCAGGAATTTTTGTCCAAATTTGAAACGCTCAGCCAAAAAAAAGATATTATCTGGCATATTATAGGACGCCTCCAAAAAAATAAAGTAAAATATATTATCGGAAAAGTTGATTTAATACATTCGGTGGACGGTATCGAACTTACAGAAATTATAGAAAAACATTCAGCCGCAAAAAATATAACCTCTAATATTTTAATAGAAGTAAATCTTGCCGGAGAAAAAACAAAAGGAGGAATATTGCCCGAAAAATTAACCGGTTTAATATCCGAAATAAATAAATTTCGACATATTAGAGCCGCAGGACTTATGACTATGCCGCCGCTTGAAAGCGGAAGCAGAAAATACTTTAAACATTTAAAAGAGCTTATCGACGAAATAAACTTAAAATCCGTTTATAAATATAAGCTTTCCGTTCTTTCCATGGGCACGTCCGGCGATTTTGAAGCCGCAATAGAAGAAGGAGCAACGATAGTAAGATTAGGCACCGTAATATTCGGCAGCAGGCCTACTAAATTAAAAAAATAAATTAAAAGATGGACACTGCATACGTTCTTGCTTCGTCTTCCCAAAGAAGAATATCGTTATTAAAAAAATTGGGGTTTAATTTTATTGCGGTAAATCACAATATAACCGATGAACCTAAGTTTGAAGATTTAAAATTAAAAGAAAATATTTCTATAGAAAATTTCGTCCGGCAATTAGCCTTAATGAAAGCGGAAAGCGTTGCCTTTAATTATAAAAACAGCTATATTATAGGTGCGGATACAGTTATTTTTTTTAACGGCAAAGCTTACGGAAAACCTCTTAATTTAGATGACGCTTTTAACATGTTAAAAGACCTTTCCGGAAAAACGCATGAAGTTTATTCCGGAATAAGCATAGTAAACGTAGATAAAAATATCGGCGTAACCGATTACGATAAAACCTTGGTTACGATAAAACCTTTAAGCGATAAAGAAATAAATTCTTATATATCCGACCATCAGCCTTTCGACAGAGCCGGAAGTTACGGAATTCAAGACGAAAACGGAATAGTAAAATCATATAGCGGTTCGTTTGAAAATGTTCTCGGCCTTCCGACGCAAAAACTTTTGCAACTTTTAAAAGAATATAATCTTCCGCAATATGATATTTAAACCAATCCTTTTGCCCTTAAATATGCCGCATTGACGGCAGAATCCAGAACATACTTAATGCGCCCTTCTTCTAGTTTTGCAAGTCCGTATGCAGTAGTTCCGCCGGGCGAAGTTACCATATCTTTTAAATCTTTCGTCGAAGTCTTAGAAAATTCGGGACTGTTTAAAAGTTCCGCGGAGCCTAGTATAGTCTGCACACTTAATTCTTTTGCAATATCCTTAGGAAGTCCAAGTTTAACTCCGGCTTCTATAAGTCCTTCCGCAATTAAAAAAATATAAGCGGGACCGCTTCCGCTAAGAGCGGTTACGGCGTCAAAATATTTTTCGTCCAAGCGAATGATTTTCGACGACAACTCCAGTATTTCGGAAACTTCGGCTATGTCATCTTCGGATACGCCGGCGTTATAACACATTGCGCCTATTCCTTTTCCCGCTAAAGAATTTATATTGGGCATAATCCTGAATATTTTTAAAAAAGAATTGTTTTTAAGCGTCTTTTTAAATACGCTTTCTATAAAATCTATTTTTACGCCTCCGGCAATTGAAACAAACACGGGAATATTATTTCCGTTTTTCAATTTGTTTAAAGTCCCCGCCGCAACTTCGACGATGCTTTCCACCGAATAAGGTTTTACGGCTATAAAAACGATATCGCAATTTTCCACTACTTCGCCTACGCTGTTTAAAGAATTAACTCCAAGAGAGTTTTTTACAAAGTCGGCTCTCGACGGGTCGGTATCGTAAATAAAAATTTTTAAGTCGCGGGATTTCGATCCGGTTATTCCTTTTATTAGTCCGTAAGCCATGTTGCCGGCTCCTATAAAACCTATGGAAGTTTTCTTTGTTGTCATAATGTCCTCCTTATTTTTTTCATTTTTTTTATTTGAGTTTATTTATATATTCCTTCTTTAATAGCCGAAGACACTCCAAAAGATACAAGAAGTATAACTCCATACAGGACAAAAATCCAGTGAAGCGCAAATTTTTGGGCTATTATGCCGCCTATGGGAGCCGCGACCGAACCTATGCCGAAACCGGAAAAGAAAAAAACGCCGTATGCCGCAGCCCTGAATTTTTCATGTGCGTTTTCGCTTATCATAAGGTTTGAAATAGGGTTTATGGAGAAATTAAAAGCGGAAAATGCAAGAACAGAAATAAAAAGTAAAATATCGTGGGTAAAACCGGAAATTAAAAGAAAAATTCCGCTTATTAGCACTAAAAAAGCAAAAGCCCTGTTTGATTTATAATTCTTCGTTATTCTGGTACTGTTATATTGAAACAAAACTCCTACCAGAAGGGCAAAAGTTACAAAAAACCCTCCTGCCGCGGCGGCTTGATTATGAAAAAAGATATAGTTTTTAAGCTCAGTTCCTACATAAGCCGGTAAAAAAGAAAATACGCCCTGAAAAACAAATCCGTTCAAAAACTCGGCGATAAAAATCAGCATCAGGTTTAAATGAAAAAATTCATTAAGAAATGCTTTTATGTTTGACGAACTTTTTTTTATTTCTATACCTTTTGTTATTTCGGATGCTTCAGCGTAGTCCGAAGACTGCAGTTTCAGAATATAAGACCATGCCAACATCATTAAAAAAATTATGCCGAGTATCATGTACGGAAAATTATATCCGAAAAAATAACCGAGTATTCCGGCAAAACCCGCGCTTAAAGCTACTCCGAGAGTGCCGGCTATGCCGTGTATAGCAAACGCCCTGAGCTTATCGCTTCCTATAAACGACATCATGCTTAAACCTACAGGATGATAAATGCTCCCTATCAACCCCATAAGTATTATAGACAGCGAGAAAATAAAAAAATTAGGCGCTAAAGCCGCCGCAAAAGAAAATAAAGCCATTCCGCCGAGATAAACCCGCAAAATATGTTTCTTTTTTATTTTATCCGCTATAAAACCTACGGGCAACGATCCGGCGCCGAATAAAAAAAGGTAAATGCCTGCAATAGCTCCAAGCGTTTCATAATTTACGTTAAATTTAGTTTTAATAAGTATTAATATCGCCGGATATGTAAGTATTGCCACATGGCAAAAAAAATGGGAAAAACTTAAAAGCGAAATAGTTTCTTTTTCTTCTTTCTTCATTGTTTTGTTATTTTACTAAATTTATCCTGTCGTTAGCAATTACTTATTGCATTCCTAAATCCGGATGAAAAAATTTATAAATTTTAAATCGGCATTTGTTTATAGCTTCTGCATCTGAATCGATTTTTTGGCGCTGCGGTTAAAAATATGCTATAATTCTTTCATTATGGCTAATATCTGTTCTTACGATGATAATGAATACGGCGTACATGGAGAGATTCATAATCATAGCGACAGCCGCAATCATAATCTTAACCATCTACATAATCATGACCATAGCAATTCATCAAACCTCTTTACGGAAACGTTTCAAACCGAAAAAAAACTTAAATTAGCTTTTTTGCTGACCTTGGTAATACTGGCGGTTGAATTTACGGGCGCCCTATTATCTAAAAGCATGGCTTTATATTCCGAATCTGGACATGTTTTAGTCGATGCGTCGTCGCTTTTTTTGGCATGGTTTGCACAGATACAGGTAAGAAAAAGCCCTTCGGAAAAAAATACTTACGGCTACCACAGAATAGGAATACTCGCCGCTCTTTTAAATTCCCTTTTACTCCTTATACTTTCAGCCATTTTAATATACGAAAGCTATTTAAGACTGATGCATCCCGAAAAAATCAATTCGCATATTATGATTATTTTCCCCCTTATAAGCTTAATTATTAACGGTTTTATAGGTTTTAAAATACACGGCGGAATGCATCATAATTTAAATCTTAAAAGCTCTTTTTTCCATATACTCGGCGATTCTTTGGTTTCTTTATCGATTATTGCCGGCGGAATAATTATTTATTTAACGGGTTATTATTATATAGATCCGATTATAAGCCTTATGATATCGCCTCTTCTCGCTTTAGGCGCATTTTCGGTGATTAACGAAACTATTAACATTTTGCTTGAAGGAGTGCCGAAAGAAATTGATTTTACCCAAGTCAAAGAGGAAATATTAAAAACTCCGGGCGTAAAAAATGTCCACGACCTTCACATATGGAGTATGTCAAAATCTTTTAAGCTTATGAGCGCCCATGTACTCGTCGAACCGACCGTCGTTAAATCTTCGGATATTTGCTGTATTATAAATAACATCCAAGACGTTATGGAGGAAAAATTTAAAATAAACCACACGGTAATTCAGCCTGAATTATCTGCCTGCGATATGACTAACAGTTTCTGCATTCATAAAAATTTATAATAACGGTTTATTTTTTTGCTTGAATTAATTTTAAAAAAATGTAAAATATTTATAATCAAAAAAATAATTATAAATTATATCGATTATGAGGATTATAAAATCCGAAGAAATTTCAAACGCCGTTAAAAATTTAATAATTCACTCCAGCGTCAACTTGTCCGACGATACGTATAACGGACTTAAAACTGCCTTTGAACAAGAAATATCCGAACAGGGCAAAACGGTTTTGAGCAAAATTTTATTAAACGCCGAGATTGCAAAAAATGAATCTAAACCTTTATGTCAGGATACGGGTCTTGCTGTTTTTTTCGTCGAAATAGGCAAAGATGTTACCGTTGAAGGCAAAAACATCACTAATGCAATAAATGAAGGCACAAGATTGGGCTATTCGGAAGGATTTTTGAGAAAATCGACATGCGATCCGCTTTCCAGAAAAAACATCGGCGATAACACCCCCGCGATAATTCATTACGAATTTACGGACGGCGAAAAAATTAAAATAATGTATGCCGCAAAAGGCGGCGGCAGCGAAAACATGAGCGCCCTTAAAATGATGCGCCCTTCCGACGGAAAAGACGGAATAATCGACTTTGCGGTCGAAACAATGCGTTCGGCCGGACCTAATCCATGTCCTCCTAATATAGTCGGAATCGGCATAGGAGGAAATTTTGAAAGGTCGGCTATTCTTGCAAAAAAGTCGCTTTTTAGAAAATTAAACGAGCCTAATGCCGATCCGGAATTGGCGGAAATGGAAAAAATTATATTTGAAAAAATTAATAATATCGGAACGGGACCTATGGGATTCGGCGGAGTTTGCACCGTTTTAGGGGTTCATATAACAAAAGAACCTTGCCACATTGCCAGCATGCCGGTAGCGCTTAACGTCGAATGTCATTCCCACAGACATTCGGAAATTATTTTATAGTTATATTATTAAACTATTAATTAATTATAATAAATTTAAAAAAATGAGCCTAATAAAAATAACTGCCCCTTTAGACGACGAAATTATATCGAAGTTAAAAACCGGCGATGAGGTTCTTATCAACGGAACTATCTATACGGCGAGAGATGCGGCTCATTCCAGGTTAGTCAAACTTATCGAAGAAAATAAACCCCTTCCTTTTGAACTTAAAGGTCAGATAATTTACTACGTTGGTCCGACTCCTGAAAAACCGGGGGAAGTTATCGGCTCTGCAGGACCGACCACCAGCTACAGAATGGATAAGTATGCTCCGCTTCTATTAGAACACGGCTTAAAAGGGATGATAGGCAAAGGCAAAAGGTCTGCCGAAGTAAAAGAAGCGATAAAAAAATATAAAGCGGTTTATTTTGGGGCAATCGGAGGCGCAGGAGCTTTAATATCGAAAACGATAACGTCAAGTAAAGTTATAGCATATGAAGACCTGCTGTCGGAAGCAGTTAGAAAGCTGACCGTCGTCGATTTTCCGGCAATCGTGGTAAACGACGTTTACGGCGGAGACCTTTACGAAGAAGGCAGGGAGAAGTATAAAGATAAATATCGTTAATAAAAACAATAATTCAAATTTAACTATACGGGAACTATAACTATGGATATTCATGAATATCAGGCAAAAGAATTATTAAACAAGCATGGAATTAAAACCCTTAAATCTATTTTATGCTTTAAACCTGATGAAGTTTACAGCGCATATAAAACTTTATCGTCTTCGGTAGCCGTCGTAAAAGCTCAGGTTCATGCCGGCGGCAGGGGAAAAGGCGGCGGGGTTAAGATAGCAAAATCCGCCGACGAAGCAAAATCTATATCCGAAAAAATGATAGGGATGAATCTTGTAACGGCCCAAACCGGCAAAGAAGGCAAATTAGTCAAAAAAGTTTTGGTCGAAGAAGGTGCCGCAATTATAAAAGAATTTTATTTATCGCTTACCGTCGACAGAAAAAATGCGGCAATAGCATTTGTTCTGAGCGCCGAAGGCGGAATGGAAATAGAAGAAGTTTCTAAAAATCATCCGGAAAAAATACTGACGGTTTCGGTTAATCCGCTGTATGGTTTAAAATCTTACCATATTCTTGAAATGTCTTTATTTTTAGGTATAGATAAAAATTTATTCGGCGGGTTTTCCAAACTTATTAATCTTTTATACGGGGCATTTATAGCGGAAGATATCTCTATGCTTGAAATTAATCCGCTTATTTTAACCGGCTCGGACGAATTTATTCCGCTTGACGCTAAAATAATATTGGATGACAATGCAGACTTCAGGCATCCTTATTTTAAAGATCTAATAGACGAAGACGAAGAAGAGCCGCTGGAAGTGAAAGCAAAAAGCGTAGGGCTAAATTATATCAAGTTGGACGGAAACGTGGGATGCATGGTAAACGGGGCGGGTTTGGCCATGGCTACGATGGATACTATTAAAGAATTTGGGGCGGCTCCTGCAAATTTTTTAGACGTCGGCGGCACCGCAGACGCAAAAAGGGTTGAAACTGCTTTCAATATTCTTCTATCCGATAAAAACGTAAAAGGAATATTTATAAATATTTTCGGCGGCATAGTAAAATGCGATATGGTAGCCGAAGGCGTCGTATCGGCGGCTAAAAATATAGGCTTAAAACTTCCGGTCGTCGTAAGGCTTGAAGGGACTAACGCAGATGAGGCGGCAAAAATTATCGAAAATTCCGGCATGAATTTCGTATCGGCTGAAAGTCTTGCCGACGGAGCAAAAAAGATTTCAAAAATAGTTAACGGTTGATAACGTTTTTATTTTAAATAATAATTTATTAAAGGATTAAATTTTATGAGTATTCTCGTAAATAAAAACACGAATGTTTTAGTACAGGGTATAACCGGCAAGGAAGGTTCGTTCCATGCGCAAAAATGTATAGAATACGGAACCAAAGTCGCGGCGGGGGTAACTCCCTTTAAAGGCAAAACTTTATTTAACGATTCAGTTCCCGTTTACAATACTATAAAAGAAGCTAAAAAAGAGCATAAAATCGACGCGACTATGGTATTCGTTCCTGCAGGTTTCGCGGCGGCCGGAGTCATAGAAGCTATAGAAGCCGAAATTCCTTTAATAGTTTGTATTACCGAAGGAATACCCGTTATAGATATGCTTAACGTAAAAGCGGCGCTTAACTGCTCAAAATCGCTGATGATTGGACCAAACTGCCCCGGCATTATAACGGCGGATGAATGTAAAATTGGAATAATGCCGGGTTTTATTCACAAAAAAGGCAGGGTAGGAGTATTGTCGCGAAGCGGCACCCTTACTTATGAAGCCGTTAATCAGCTTACCAAAGCAGGATTCGGCGAAACTACATGCGTAGGAATCGGGGGCGACCCTATAATCGGTTCTCCTTTTATATCTTTCTTAAAAATGTTTGAACAGGATCCTGAAACCGATGCCGTGGTTATGATTGGAGAAATAGGCGGAACGGCGGAAGAAGAAGCTTCGGAATACGTTAAAAACCATATGAAAAAACCCGTAATTGGATTTATTGCGGGTAAAACTGCTCCGGCAGGCAAAAGAATGGGACATGCAGGCGCAATAATTTCAGGGGGGAAAGGAACTGCGTCGGATAAACTTAAAACTATGGAAAAAAACGGAATTTATATTGCCGATAATCCTTCCGTTATAGCTGAAACCGTAAAAAAAGCTTTAAATATTTAATTTTATTATTTTATTAACTTTTTTATAGGAGGTTAAAGTGCACGGAAAAGAAAATATTAAAACGAATAAAACCGAAAATAATACGGCGGCGTTAAGTCCTGCTAACTATGTTGTATGCGAAGGCATAGAAACCGAAGTCAAAACAAAAAATAATCTTACTATAAAGGAGGTTTCGGGGAAAGGAAAAAAAGAAGACGTAAAAATCGACATAATCGTTAATTACTGCAAAGGATGCGAAATATGCGTAGCGTTCTGCCCGGAAGGCGTCCTCGTCATGAATAAAGAAGTGGCCGAAGTAGCAGATATTTCAAAGTGCACAAAATGCAATATTTGCGAATACTTATGTCCCGATTTTTCTATTAGCGTAGAATAAAACATAGTTAACAACGGAGGGAAATAAAATTATGAGCAAGAATATAAAATTAATGCAGGGAAACGAAGCGGTTGCGGAAGGCGCAGTCATTGCCGGATGTGATTTTTTTGCCGGATATCCGATAACTCCTTCTTCGGAAGTAGCGGAAATTTTATCTAATAAACTTCCAAAAATTGGAAAAGTCTTTCTTCAGATGGAAGACGAAATCGCTGCTTTGGGCGCGGTTTTAGGAGCGGCTCTCGGAGGCGCAAAGGCTATTACGGCATCATCCGGACCCGGTATGTCTCTTAAACAGGAACACATTGGCTATGCTTCTATGTGCGAAATACCTTGCGTAATAGTTAACGTTATGAGGGGGGGGCCATCGACCGGACTGCCGACGCTTCCGGCTCAGAGCGACATAATGCAGGCTAAATGGGGAACCCACGGCGACCACGCAATAATTGCTATTACTCCTTCTAGCGTAAACGAATCTCTTTATGAAACTATTCGCGCATTCAATTTAGCAGTTAAATACAGAACGCCCGTACTTCTGTTAACAGACGAAATAATCGGACATATGAGGGAAAAAGTAGTAATTCCGGACAAAAACGAAGTTGAAATTATCGATGTTAAGCTACCCGACGTTCCGCCTGAAAAGTATAATCCTTATAATTATACTTCAGGTAAAGTAACCCCTCTTGCTCCTATGGGAGAAGGCTATCGTTATCATGTTACCGGCCTCATCCACGGAGAAACCGGTTTTCCGTCTCAAAAAACAGACGTTATTCAAAATGCCCAGAACTGGCTTATCGATAAAATTTATAAAAACATTAAAGATATAGAAAAATTTGAAGAAT
>JAJYKQ010000083.1 GCA_021788495.1 bacterium
CTACGGTAATTTCGGTAATCTGCATAGCGTCTCTCCTTATGAAATTAAATTTAACTTTCATAAGTATATATACGCTTTTTTTTGGGATACTGAATTTTAAGGGATTATAAAAATGCGGGTAGAGTATTAATAAAAAAACAAAAACCGATACAATAAAATTAATGACTTAATATTATATCAATAAAATTAATAACTTATGCAATATGGCTTTTGACTGTTAATCACTGGGTCGATGGTTCGAATCCGTCTCGGGGAGCCATTCAAAAAGCCTTTAAAACAGCAACAAATAAGCCATTATAAGTAATATCCATTTAAAAACTTGCCTTGACATATTGTCTTAAATTTAATAAAATTTATGTAAAATTAATTAAATTTAGATACAAAAACCGATACATTTTTTTTTGTTATGAATATTTTTAAAAGGGGTAAAATTTATTGGTGTAAGTTTGAAATAGATAAAAAACTTTACCAGTATTCCTGTAAAACAAAAGATAAATCAGTAGCTGAAGAAGTGGCGTCGGTAATTCACGCCGATATTATAAGAAATAAATTTAACATACCCCTTAAAAACATTTCTCAACGCCTATTTAATGAAACCTACCAAGAATATTTAAAAAATATTTCTAATTCTAAAGAATTTATGCTTAAAAAGAATATAACCTGCCCTAAGCATTTTTTGCCTGCATTTGAGAATAAAGAACTTAAAGATATATCAATATCGGATATTAAAAATTATCAGGCTAAAAGAAAAGCTGAGATAATAAATATGCCTAAAAACTTAAATAAAAGAGAATCTGAAATTACCTATAGGTCTGTAAATCTTAAAATAGCTATCCTGCGCAATTTCTTTAATTTCTACATGGAAAAAGGCTATATCGATAAAAACCCAGCAACCGGCGTTAAGAAATTAAACGAATTATCAAGGCTTAAAACCTTATCCGATACCGATATCAATAAGCTTATCGCCGGCGCCACGAATAAATTAACTCGGGATTTGATAACTTTTCTAATTTATACAGGCTGCCGTAAGGGCGAAGCCCTTAATTTAAAATGGGACGACATGGACTTACAAAACGATGTCATAGCCATTAAGGGGACTAAAACAAAGTATGATAGATATATTCCTATTTCTAAGCCCCTAAAAGAGCTTTTAAACGGCATTGAAAAGAATCAGGATAGTTTATACGTCTTTAACATAAACGGGGCAAAAATAGGCAATTTTAGAAGGTCTTTTGCTACCGCCTGCCGTAATGCCGGATTAAAGGATTTAAGAATCCACGATTTAAGGCACGTATTCGCAAGCAAGATGGTAATGAACGGCACGTCTTTATATATTACCGGCGAGCTGTTAGGGCATAGGACGACGCAGATGACGAAACGGTATAGCCATTTAGTGCCGGATACGTTAAAGAAAGCGGTTGACGACGTGTGGGGTAAGAAATAAATTTAATCAAATAATTAGTCTCGCTTGTGCTACTATATTTTGAGTTAGTCTCAAATAGTATGTTTTTTGATACTATGTCCATATTTTAATCATTTTGATTAACCCATTAAAACCTTTAAAAATATTTCAAAAATGTTTAAGCTTTTCAGGTACATTTTCACAAAACCTGTTAAAAAAAGGAATCTATTAATAAAATTAAATACTTTTACCTTTATAATCGAACAAAATCTTGAATATACGTTAAACCTCTTATCTGCTATCGAAACTCCGTCTTTTGTCCATAAAACGAAATACGAACCGTTTAAAACCGACGAACTTTCAAGGCTTAAATCGGAAATTAAAGCCGGAATAGCTATTTTCCCCGCCGACGAAATCGTAAGAATTTCGACTTTTATCGCCGTTACGGAAAATATTAATAACTCCGCCGAAGAAATAAAAAGCTATATAAACGAGCTTTTGAAATACCCGCCCGTGGGATTTGACTTTTCGGAAATAGCGATAAAAATAAGCGATACGATTAAGAAAATGATAGACGGTTTTTTTGACGGAAATACGGCGCCGGAATTGGAAGCCGAAATATTAGAAACGGAAACGGCTTTAAACGAGGCGTCAAGGCGGCTTAACGAGTTATACAGAAAAGAAGGGATAGAAAAAAGACGAATAACTTATTATTCTACAATAACCGCATCGCTGAAAAGTATGATATAATTATTTTTTAATAATTTATGGATAGTTCTGTCGCAAAAAAAATAAAATCTAAAAACACTAAAATAGAGCTCGCCCTTCGCAAGGAATTGTGGCGATTAGGATACCGCTACCGTATCCACGACAAAACTATAGCCGGAATGCCGGACATAGTTTTTAGAAAGCAAAAAGTAGCTATTTTTTGCGATTCCGAATTTTGGCACGGGAAAAAATATCTAGAAGGGCAGAGGTTTAAGAAAAATGCGGAATACTGGGAAACGAAAATAAAAAATAATATCAAAAGGGATAAAAAAGTAAACGAAATACTTAAAAAAGACGGTTGGACGGTATTAAGGTTTAATGGAGAAGATATAACGAAAAACGCTAAAGGCGTGGTCGATAAAATAAAACCTTTCCTTTAATTTCAACCTATCTTTGCCAGTTAGTAGATACGATTCTTTCAGGAAAAACTTCCATTAATTGTATCGGATCTAATTTAAATTGCAACATATTGGCGGTTTCGTGCCCTCCGTCGCCGCCTTTCCTTTGAACGCCTATTTTTCCTATTTTTAAATTTCCGTTTTCGTTTATGGTTACCGGTTGGTTTCCGTAAAAATTGATGGCTTCGTTTACCGGGATTAACAACCACCTGATTCCGTCGTATTTATGGACTATCAATATCCATTCCGGCGAAAAAGCTCCTCTCCCCCTTATAATATCGCTGACTATTAAAAATCTATTGTTTTCAAAAAAGGAAATTATTTTTATTCGGTCGTTAGGATCCATTTCGTCGAAAAACATTCTTCGGCTATCCCTCGTGCCGGGTATATTGGGATGCGACTCTCCGCAGTATAACTTAAGCAACTCTAAAACGTCGTCGGGTATACGCCATAATTTTGCGTAATCCCTTAACCATCGCTTATCTATCTGGTTAAAACCGTTTTTGCCGCTTACTAATTTTATTTGGATATTTTCGTAACCGATAGCTCCTTTAAATTTAATAGTTATTACGACTTGCACTTGTACGTCGGTTTTCTTTCCGCTTATTTTTATCGCTCTTACGCTTTCTATTTTAGACAAATCATAATTCATAATTCTTAGCCAATGCATCGCGTCTTCGTCGTTACGCCAATCGTTAAACTTTAATACGATATCGTCTTCGTTTCTAAAGCCGTTTTTTGCGGTTTGCGAGCCGTTCGGCATAAATCGCTCCTTAAATAATTTTTAGAAATTATATCGTCGAATATGCTCTCCAATACGGAAACTACGACGCCGTTGCCGAATTGTTTGTACGCCTGCGAATCTAAAGGGTGTATTTTGTAGCTTTTAGGAAAACCCATGATATTGGCGCACTCTCTAGTCGTTAATTTCCTTATAACACCGTCTATTAAATAAGCTCCGGTTTTCGCCGCCGCTCCTCCGCCGTAAGCCGATAACGTAATAGCGAACCCGTTTGGATGGTAAATTCTTTCGCCCTGCCCGCCTTTGTTTATCGTGCCTATCCTATGCGTAGAATCGATAGTTTTATTACGTATAGATTCTATTTTTGAATCGTATAAAACTATATCGTTTCTTTTAATCGCATATTTTTCTATATCTACGTTTTTTTCTAGCATAGAGCGTAAAAACACTTTCCTATTTCGTTTTCCAGGAAACGAATATTCGCTAACGCGAAGATCACGCCTAAACGCTACTATATAAATTCTTTCCCTTTTTTGCGGAGAACCGTAATCGGCGGCGTTTAATACTTCGCAAAAAAACAAATAACCCATATCTTCGATAGTCTTTTTGACGACCTTTAGCGTATTACCGTTATCGTGGCCGGCGAAATTTTTAACGTTTTCCAAAACGATCAATTTAGGATTATGGTACTTCGCTATCCTCGCTACGTCGAAAAAAAGCGTACCCCTAGTGTCTTCAAACCCCAGTTTCTTACCGGATATAGAAAATGCTTGACATGGAAACCCTGCGAATATTATATCGTGAGCCGGTATATCGGCGGCGTTTATTTTAGTAATATCGCCACAGGGATATTCCTTAAAATTTTCGTAATAGGTTTTTCTGGCGTGTTCGTCTATGTCGCTTGAAAAAACGCAAGCGTTTTTGATCCCGTTTTTTTTGCACGCTTTTTCGAAAGCCAGCCTGAACCCACCTATACCGCAAAACAAATCTATATATTTTATCATAAATTAAATAACCGTATTTCCAAATAAATTAGAAAAATAAGAATCTGTTTAACCCGTTTAAATATTTTATTATCGTATCATATTTTT
>JAJYKQ010000084.1 GCA_021788495.1 bacterium
CCAGCATCGACACTATATCGAGTTCCGAAAGCGGCGGGGTGGAAGAAAGATTAACGTTGAAATTTAACAGCGAACCGTTCGCGTTCATTCTTATTATATATTGATTTATATGGGTCGCCGCCGCTATGTCGAAAGAAGGGTTAATTCTGTACTGGTTATTAAAATCTAAATTTGCGTAAGACAGTTTAAACTTTGTCCCCCTGAAAAATATTTCCCCTTTTTCGGCATTTGCCGTTCCCATTATAATCGGGTCGTAAAGCGTTCCTATGAGATGAAGTTTTGCGCTGAAATCGGTATCTACGATATTATTTTTAATAGAGATGCCTTTATCCGACGTTATTCTGATATTTAACTTAGGATTAAAAGTCCCTATTGCGGAGGGCGATTTAACGATATTGTAATTTTTATAGCTGAGAAGAAACGACGAAAGATTTATTCTTTTATCGTACAGAGCTTTTTTTATATCTACGTCGCCGTATAAGACGGGATTTTCGTTACTGCCGGAATATCCCATATTTCCGTTTATTTTTGCGTAAAAATAGTTTGATTTCCTATAAATAACCGAATTAAAACCTGCCGCAATATTATAGTATGAAGGTTTAAAGTTTTGCAGCCTTATTACTCCGCGGGCGGAAAAAATACCGTTTAACATTCTAAACCGCGCTTTTTTAAGAAGAATCATGTTGTTGTCGAATATCAATCCGGCAAAAATTCTTGAGGCGGCAAGCGACGGATATGCCGAAGTCTCTATGAGCCCTCTTTCTATATCCGCAAAGCCGTATATCCTAGGAGAGGCGGCGGGTCCGAAAATATCGGCGGAAGCCGTTATGAATCCCGATGAATTTATTATTTTATCCGATAAAATTCCAAGTATCCACAAATCGGTTCTGTCGTTTAATATAATATGATATTGTTTAGGAGTTATACTGCCCCTGACCTGAAAGTAGTTGTTTCCCCCCGTCAACTTAAATCCGCTTAATTCCAGCGTTCCGCCCATGTAAGATATTTTTATATTTTTAGCGTTTTTTAAGAAAAAAGGTCCGTGTTTTAAATAAACGTAATCTAATTTTGAAAATAAATAAGAGTTTTTAATATCGGAAATTTTTCCGCTTCCGTAAATGCCGCCGGATAATATGAACCGGGTTTTGCGGTAATTAATGTTTAATAAATTAATATTCGTTATGAAATGATACGGATATCCTTTCTTAAGCGATATAACCGCTTTTGTTTTTAGCGAACTCTTTAAAGCCGAAAAATTTAAAGCCATTCTGCCGTTATACGAAGAAACGCGGATGTCCGCGTTACCCAATGAATAATCGCTTACGTAAATACCGTCTATCGCCGCGTTACCGGAAATATCCGGCAGATTAAACGAGCCGCCTATATGCAGATTGACGCCTACATTCCCTTTTATACTGTATTTTTTCAGCGGCTTAAAATTTAAATCGGCAATATTAATCCGGTTTGAGATTATCCTGAGGTCGTAGTTATTATTATTGCGCCCGAAATTCAAACTTCCGTAACCGTTAAAAATTGCGCCGCCGTAAGAACCGTCGAGTTTTTTTATGTTCAAGTTTCTTTTAGTTAATGAAAACAGGAAATTAACGTTTGAAAGATACTGATCGTATATTTCGACTCTTTTAGAATTAGCCGCTATTTCAAAAACAGGGTTTTCAAGCTCTCCGGAAATCTTTCCGCCGGAATTGAAAGCCGCATAAAGCGGAACAGAAGGCTTTTCGGAAATCAAATGAATATTCGCCGCATTAAAATTTCCGCTTATATATTCTTTTTTTGAATTTTTATTCTCGAATATTTCTCCGCTGAAATCAAACGTTCCGTTTTTATTAAATTTAGCGCTTTTTTCCTTCAAACGTACGCTTTTAAATAAAACTTTTCCGCTTCCGGTAATATCGACGTCGGCGTTTCCGCTGTATAAGCTTAGGTATTTATTGATATAAAGCGTCCTAAATCTGTTCCTGAAACTAAAACGTATATTATGAAAATTTCCGATTATACTGCCGGATATAACGCCGGTACCCGAAGGCTCCAAATACGCGCTTTTGTATTGTTCTATTAAGCTAACCGAAGGCAGTTCGGCGTATGACGAACCGAAACCTATGTTTAAATAGTTCTTATCGTAATTTATTTTTCCTTCGGCCGAACCTTTTATTATTTTTGATGAAACGCGGATATTTTTTAATAAAACATATTTATCGTTTACCAATACCGCTCCTTTTACCATGATATTATTTCTATAGTTAATATAATATACCGTCCTGCCGTTTCTGCCGCTTCCGGATTTAATCTGCTGGACGGGTTTCTCCAGTCTTATTTTTTCTATATTCCCGGCATAAAAATTTCTGCCTAAGTGCAGGAAAGTAATAACGTTTCCGCTTGCAATGCCTTTAAACTGCGGGGTTTTTTCGGAGTAGTAAAAATCTATAAGTTTGCCTAAGTCTATATTTTTTAAAACCGATTTAAATTTACCCTCTTTTTCTTTAATATTAATAATGCCCGCCGATTTTAAACTGCCGTTAAATAATGTTAAATCAATCTTTTTAAAATTTATGATATTATTTTCATTTCTGCCGAAATTTCCGGCGCATTCGACGGTTCCGCTATTTATATCTCCGCCCGAAAAGACTACGTTTTTAAGATTAACCGAAGCGCCTGCGCTAATTTTTCCGCCGAAATCGCCGGAAGCCGTCAGCTTTGCGCTTAAACGTCCTTTTAAAGCAGGCAGAAAAGTAAAATTTTTAGAAAAAGAAGACAGATTTTTTACCTTTAACGAAGTGGCGTCGTTAAATTTTTCGACAAACCCCGAAATTTTATTTTTTTGATTTAATTCCAATATGCCGTCCGACACGGCGGCAAGATATGAATTGCTCAGGCTTATCCCGCGGTATTTGATGAAATTGCTAAAATAATGAATTTCGACCGCTTCCGATTTAAAAATCTTCTGCAATTTTAATTTTTTAGATTTTACGAATATATAAGGCATGCTATATTTAAAGTATATGCCGCCGTTGCTATATAAAAAAGGTATAGGGTTAGGTTTTTTATAAGCGGTTAATTCGACTTTTTTTAGTTTTAATAAAATATTTTTATCGGCATCGTTTAAGTTTAAATTGCCTTCCGTTATTTTTAATTTGTCTAAAGACGCGGAAATAAAAGAACCGGGCTGTTTCTTAAAAATAGTTTTTATGACCGAATCGATATTTTTAAAATTATCGAACCGGCCGTTTTTTATTAATATTTTAACTTTAGGGCCTATTATATTAATTTTATAAATAATTATCTTTCGTTGAAAAATATTAAACGGACCGAACGTTATATTAATGCGTTTAACTTTTGCGAAATTTTTAATATTTAAACCGTAAAGGCTTATTTGAGGAGAAAAAACGGAAAATTTTATTTTTTCTATAGTCGTATTTTTTTTTAGAACCGAGGAAATATATGCGGATAAATAGTTTTTAGCCTTCAAAGCAAAATAAGGCGACGTAATGAATAAAACGGCGCTTGCGGAAATTACGGCCGTTAAGAGTAAGAGGATTAATAAATAAATTTTAAATTTCTTTTCATATTTTTTCATCTATAAATTTATAGCCTACGCCTCTTATGGTTTCTATAAATTTAACCGAACCGTCTATCTCGATATTGGACCTTAATCTCCTGATATGGACATCCACCGTTCTCGGTTCGACGAATGAATTATTCCCCCAGACATTATCCAGCAGTTTTTCACGTGAAAAAACATCTCCGGCGTAGGTCATTAAAAAGATAAGAATTTTAAATTCTATAGGGCTGAGTTTTATCTCGGTATTTTTTACCGTTACGCTGTGTTTGCTGATGTTTACGGCGATATTTTTAAACATATACCCGCCCGATGCCTCACCGCTTTGCTTATTATTAACTTTAACGGGTGGCATTCTTTTTAAAATAGCGCGGACGCGGGCAAGGAGTTCATTTACGGAAAAAGGCTTGATAATATAATCTTCGGCGCCGGCTTCAAAACCCAATATTTTATCCACTTCTTCCTGTTTTGCCGATAAAAATATAACGGGGACTCCCGACAAGCGGGAATCCTGTTTTATTCTTTTGCAAACTTCGTAACCGTTGATATCGGGGAGCATAAGGTCGAGGATTATAATGTCGGGCTTAACGACTTCGGCAATTTTAATTCCGTCGAACCCGTTAAATGCAAATTCCACGTTATAACCTTCTTTGGCAAGATTATATTTTAAAAGTTCTACGAGATCGGATTCGTCGTCTATTACAAGAATATTGACTTTGCTCATAATAAATAATACAACATAAAAATCCAATTCTGTCAAGCCCAAATCCCTATATAATAACTATAGATAAAATACTTAAAAACAGTTCCCG
>JAJYKQ010000014.1 GCA_021788495.1 bacterium
CCCTATAAAAGTCAAGATTTTTTTCACAGAATTTTTTCACAGAATTTTTTCACAGAAAATTTTAATCATACTTAATCATACTTAATCATACATAATCATACATATGTTAAACGTTTCTGGTTTTTTTATTGTAAATTATTAAATTAATTTTAAGGCGTGATTTTATGATTTTTTATTTTTTTAGCCTAAAAATCTACTGCGCAAGGGATTTAAGGGTAACGCCGCTTTTTGGAGTATGCCCTTTTTTGAAAACGGTTATTTTTATCATATAAATGCCGGGGTAGGAGGTTTTGCTTATCGATTTTTTGACTATATAACCTTTTGCGCCGCGTATTTTTTCCTGTTTGTTCATTATATATATTTCGTTTAACAAGAAAACTTTGGACATTATGTTTTTGGCAAGAACGGTTTCGTAGGCGGTATTGTTAGCGTAGCCGTAATCGCCTACCGCCCTTGCCTGAGCGGCGAGAAGAGGTATTAAGGCTATGCCGAGTATCACGAGGGCAATTAAGACTTCTATTAGGGTAAAACCGCTTTCCGAATAACTAATGGAAACGGCTTTGAAATTGCCAAAAATACGCTTTTTAAGTCGCTCTTTTCTTAAATCTTGATAAAAATATATCATATTATCAAATATGAATTAAATAAATTAAATTAAATTAATTAAATAAATGAAATATTTAAACCTTGATTAAACGCAAATTGCATTATTCTTTTAGCTTTATTCTATCCTGTAGCTCATGGTTATATTTTGAGCGCCTTGCGTTAAATCTATAGACACGTTGTTTTCGTTCATAAGGCCGGATAATAAATTTACGGCTTCCTGAGGACTGGAAAGCGGAGTTCCGTTGACCGACTTTATTATATCGCCCGGCTGAAATCCCATATAGCCAAAAATGCCGGTCGGAATTACGGTTAAGACTTTGAATCCGATTATTTTGCCGTTTACGATATCAGGAACCGCATGCATCTGCGTGAAAATAGAATTTAAATCCGACTTTTTAATCTTCGACCTGTCGATTAAATATGAATAACGTCCGGTTTTTTTTATTGCGGAACTTAAAGACGACATAAAACCTGCTGGATGCGGAGTATTTATCGCCGACGGCCCTGCCGAAAAAGCAGAAGCGTTTCCGTTTTTAATTTTTACCAAAGATACTGTAAACCTTCTGCCGAAACCTGAAATTACGGCGCTTTTCAATTTAACGGCGCTTAAATAATATCCGGGTTTAATTTCCGCTCCCTGCGGTATAAAAAGTTCTTTGCCGTCGGTTTTATTTACAAAAAAAGCATAACCGAAACTTCCGCTTATAGTTCCTATTAACGTTAAATTTAAAGCCGGCGTAAAATCTTTTGCATTAAAATTTAAAAGCGGGCCGTTTACGACGGCGTTTAGCGGATTGAACTTTAAAATATCGGAATAACGCTTTATAGTGGGTTTTTTTACGACGAAATTTGCGTTAAAAGTTTTAGGGGTTATACCGGCCTTTTGCAAATCGTATTGAAATATTTTGTATTTAATAAATTTTACAGCGGCATTGCTTGCGAAAACGGATATTATAAAAATAACGGATAATTTTAATAAAATTTTATATATTCCGTCTTTATTTTTTAAAAAGGCGGATATATTTGGGAATATATTTTTATTTTTAAATGCCGTATCTTTAATTTTTAGAATAATGGGGTTGGTAGCTTTCATTTGCCATTTCTTTGTTTATTTGTTTATTATTTATTCAGTACTATATCGATAATTTTTTATATTATTAATCTTTTTTACCTTTTAACTGTTATATCAAATTTTATATTTCCGTTTGAATTTTTATAAGATTTTATAACGTTTACCGCAGAATATCTTTTTTTTAGATAAATTTCAAACTTATGCAGATTGCTATATCCTGAAATACTGCCTTTAAAATTGAACTTTTTAAACGAATAGTTTATCGAGTCTATTTTCAAGCTTTTTATATTGCCCTTTTCTTCGGAAGAATACTTTAAAAAACTTAAAAAAGCGTCGTTGCCGCCGCCGGAATTTTCTTTTATTTTATCATAATAGAACTTAATTTCGTATTTCGGTTCGTAAAATATCTTCTGCCCGGGCATGTATTTTTCCAGAATAAAATTTATCTTTTTGCTTATAGCCGTCTTTTCGGCGCTTTTATAATAGTTTTCTTCTATAAGTCCGACGCATATGAATATAAATATTAATACAGCCGCTAAAACGGCATATGGCGCGCTTTTATGAATATGCAGAGCAGAAGCGGAACCGTCTCTTACGACGTCGGAAATATTGAAATATTCTAAAACGCTTAAACTCTGCGAATTATTTAAAATTTTATTAAAATTTTTTATAAAATTTTTGCCTTTGCCTTCTTCGTCCATTAAAAACATTAAATCCGAATAAATTGCGTTATTATTTGCGTCGGGTTTAGCATTTGAAAAAATTTCGCGAGCTTTGGAATTAAGGTCTATTGCATCGGATGCAATATTATATATATTAGATTCGGATTTTGTTTCGTTAAAAGCTTCTTTATTAAAATTTAAGTCTATTATTTCAGAAACTTTTCCTTTTTTATAAATTACGCCGTAAGATTTATCTGAAAAGCCGTATTTTAATAAAAAGTCAGGGTCGCTTTCCGAATAAAAACGTTTTCCTATTTTGCACAATACGGAAAAAGGGAAATATATCCGCAAGCCGTTTAAATCGCTTAGGTTATATTTATTTATTAAACTTGCTACGATTTCTTTTTTTGCGTATTCCACTAATAAAGTATGGTCGGATAATTTATTTTTAGAAATTATAAGTTCATTGACGTTTAAAGGGGTCAGTTCTTCTATCGCCGTTTTGGCAAGCATTTCTATATTAGAGTCGCCTTTTAATTTAAACGGATAAGTCAATATTTTAAACGATACTATTTCTAGCGGAAGTATAAAAAATATCTTTCTATAAGCGGACAAAACGGCGCTTGAGCTTAAATCTTGCGCATCCTGTTCCGACGGATGCAATTCTTCAAAATAAAAATGTTTTCCGCTTTTACCTTTATATGTCCGGCGTTCTACGCCGCAAACAGTCCCATTTACTATTTTTATTCCTATATCGGCTATATTTTTTTCAGGCATATATATAAAAAAATATTTACATCCCTATATTATTTATTTTATTTATCAATTTATCATTTATTTATATATCGAATATATATCATAATTATATCTATAATTATTCTTTATTCCATCTGTTTTAAAAGAAGATTTTTATAAATTCCGTCCAATTTTATTAAATCCTCATGGCTTCCGCTTTCGGCTATTTCGCCTTTTTCGAGGACATAAATATTGCTTGCCTGTTTCACCGTCGAAAGCCTGTGGGCGATTATCAGGACGATTTTATTCCGGCACAAGCCGCCGGATAGTCCGCTCGATAAGCCTTCCTGCAAATCTGCTTTATCTGCGCCGGATATTTTATTTGTCGTCCTTTCGTCTAAATTTAATGTTTTACTAATCTCGTCTGCGCTTCCGCCTTTCCCGCCAAAAAGAGCCATTTGGATTTTCTTTTCCGACTCTCCGTCCAAAGAAGAAGTAGCTTCGTCGAGTATAAGTATAGGAGCGTCTTTAAGAAACGCCCTGGCGATTAAAATTCTTTGCTTTTCTCCGCCCGAAAGCCTTAATCCTGATTCATCGACTATCGTGTCGTATCCTTGGGGAAGATTGTTAATAAATTCGTCGGCAAATGCTAATTTTGCGGCGTTTATTACATCTTCCATGCTTTTGCCGCTAGTTCCGTATTCGATATTAAACCTTACGGTTTCGTTAAAAAGAACTACGTTTTGGGAAACGTAAGATATGGAATCCCTTAGCTCCTTTAAATTAAACTCTTTAATGTTTATTCCGTTAACGGCTATAGAGCCGAAAGACGGTTCGTAAAAACGCGGAATAAGCATCGATATAGTGCTTTTGCCAGCTCCTGAAAAACCGACTACGGCGGCTATCTCGCCTTTATTGATTTTTATGTTTATATTTTTAAGGTCGAAATGCTCATTGCCCGCTTTTTCTTTTTGTTCGTTTTCGCCGCAAAAAATACCATTTTTTTTATCGCCTTCGGCATTATTTTTGCCGTTATCTCCCTTATCGGCATTATTTACGTTATCGGCGTTATCGCCGACATTATCGTCTTGTGCGGCGTAGCTATCGTAAGCAAAATAAAGATCCTTTATTTCCAGAACGCTTATATCTTTTGGAATCTGCTTAATTCCGCCGGTTTCTTCCTGCTTTTCGTCTAATATGCCGAATATTCTGGTTCCTGCGGCTATACCTTCCTGAAGACTGTTATTAAGCCTCGACAAACTTTTTACAGGCTCGTAAAGAAGAAGAATTGCCGTCAAAAATGAAAAGAACTCGCCCGGAGTATATCCAAATTTTATAACCTGAAGTCCGCCGATAAATATTATCGAAGCGACGGAAATGCCGCCTATGAGTTCGACGAACGGCACGGTAAGCCCTCTTATTTTCGTCATTCTCATAAAAAATCTGTAAAGATTGTCGGAGAGTTTTTTAAACCTCTTTATTTCAAACTCTTCCATATTATAGGCTTTTACCATGCGCAGACCGGAAATAGTCTCGTCTAAAAACTTCGTTATATTTCCCATTTCGTTTTGAGTATCCGTGCTTGTTCTGCGCGCTTTTTTCCCCAGAAGCGTCACCGGAAAAATTACCAATGGAAACAGGACGAGTACGGCTAACGCAAGATAAAAATCCATATAGAATACGACGGCTAAAAGGACTATCATGGTAAGAACGTCTTTCATAACGGCGCTAACGGTGTCCGATACCGTTCTTTGAATGATATTTATATCGTAGGTTATCCTGGCTATAAGAACGCCGGTAGGTATTTTGTTGAGTTTTGAAACAGGCAATTTTACTATTACCGAATAAACTTCGTCCCTCAGCGACCTTATAATATTCTGTCCAACCGACCCCGTATAGTAAAACTCGGCATAGTAAAAAATGTTTTTTACCAAAAAAATCAGTATAACGAGCAAAGGGATAAGTATAAGCTCGCTATAGCTTTTAGTTATAAATATATTATTTATAAGAGGTTTTACGATATATGCAAGAGCCCCCGTCAGCGCGGAAACTATAGCCATGCTTATTACCGCCATAATAAGTTTTTTCTTATACGGTAATATGTATGGAATCAGTCTCTTTAAAACCGAAAAATCTTTTTTTATGTTTTTTTTGTTAAACATTTTATTTTTAAGGAAAATTATACTGCTATTCCATTATTTTATCATAAATTATGCCTGCCGCCGCATCAAAAGTATCTACGCCCGCATCTAAAGCAGAAACTACTGCGGATATTTTTTTTAGCGCATTTTTCCTGTACTTTTCGTCTTTTAAAAATTTATCGGCTTCCTTAAAAATATTTTCGGGGCTGAACTTTGATTCTATGAGCTCTGGAACGACCTCTTCCCCCGCAAGTATGTTTATAAGGCCTGCATATTTTATTCTTACCAATATTTTAGCAAGAATATAGGTTAAATAGTTCAAATAATAAAATATTATTACGGGTTTGCCGTAATAACAGGCTTCCAAGGAAGCTGTGCCGCTTGCCGTTATAATTAAATCGCTCGAAGACAGGGCAAAACCTATGGAATCGGTAAACATATACATATCTTTTTTTAAGGCTTGATTTAAGGCTGAGCTGTTTTCTATCTTATCCTTAAAATAGGAAAAATCAATCTCTTTTCTGAACGGAAAGATAAAAAAAGCCTTTTTATAGGCAGATTTTATCCGCAAAACAGAATCTATTATCCTCTGCGAGTGATATTTAAGCTCGGTTTTCCTTGAGCCGGGCAAAAAAGATATAACGGGATATTTCCCGTTTAATATTTTTTTTGTTTCGGCATCTCCCGATAACTCCGCCGAGGCCGATAAAATGTCTTTTTTCTTTAGAACATATAAAGGATTCCCGAAATAGTAAGACTCTATACCCTCTTTTTTATAAATATCCTGCTCGAACGGGAAGATAGTTATAACGAATTTTATATATTTTTTAATAAATTTTATTCTGCCGTAACGGGATGCCCATATTTTAGGCGGAATGTAATAAATTACGGGAATTTTAAACTTATTTGCAAATTTTGCTATTTTAAAATTAAAGGAAGGAAAATCGACAAGAATAATAATATCGGGCTTGTTATTCTCTATCCATAAACATATATTTCTTAATACTTTTTTTATCGTTTTCAGTTTTAAAAGAACTTCGGTGAAACCCATAACGGATAATTCTTTAATATCGGATATCAGTTCAGCGCCGGCTTCGGCGCTGTTTTCGCCGCCCATTGCATAAATATCGAGCATTATGCCGTTTTTGTCAAGTTTCTTAATCTTTTCAATCTTTTTAAGCGACGATATTAGTCCGCCGGCAAAAACGTCGCCGGAGGGTTCGCCGGAAACTACAAGTATTTTATGCATTTGAAAAAACATAAACGGCTATACCTTCGGAATCCGCTTTCTTTATAAACTCCTCTTTCCTGATAACTATCGTGTTGCTCTCAAAAGCAAGGCACGTGGCGTTTACCGAAATTATAGCTTCTATAGTATCGAGTCCAACCGCGGGTATGTCGAATCTTAAATCCTGATTGGGCTTATTAACTTTTACGATTACAGCGCCCCCGCTTGCAAGTTTTCCGCCCCTTATTATAGCCTCGTCCGTGCCTTCTATGGCTTCGAGGGCCATTACGGATTTATCTTTTA
Source organism: bacterium (assembly GCA_021788495.1). The sequence goes on from JAJYKQ010000014.1 coordinate 6,748, forward strand.
CTACGGCGGTCTGCCCTATATCCGCTCCTGCGATAAGCATTGCCGCACTTTTTCCGAACTCTATGTCTTCTTTCTCTTTTTTGTTCGGCGACCTCTTGGATGCGACCCCCGACTGCAAAAATACGGAAGAGATATATTTAGTTTGAGGAACGATGGTTATTCCTTCTTTCTCCAAAAATTTACAAATAGCATTAAGTATGGTGTCGTCTTTCTTGTCTTTTAGAGACAAAAAAAGAGTTATTGCTTTGATATCCGGTTTTATTTTTTTAAACATCAGGGTTTTTCTGACTTTACCTGCCATTATTACTTCGCTTACGCCTTCGGATTTAAAAAAATTAACCAATTTGCCTAGCTGTCCGACGCTGATGTAAATAATTTTGTCGGCGCGGTCGGCAAGGGATTTGTCGGCTTCTTCTTCGATTGCGCAGACCTTCACGGAATAACCGGCCGATTTTAATTCGTCAATGTATATTAGCGGAAACTCACCATAACCTGCGATTATGCCTATATTTTTATTTTCCATATTTAATTTTATGTTTAATAGTCTATTAAAAACAAGTTCTGCAAACTTCGCCGAACTGCGCGCGTCCGCTAACGCCCAAACGACTGCCTTGTTATCTGCCTTTACCTTGTGATGCCCCTTTTAGAACCGGCTATAAATGAAGTGAATTTATCGATTTTTTCGGTTTTTCCTATTTCCTGCTCTATTTTTTCTATGGCAATTTTAACGGTAGCTTTCGACCTGTAAACAATTTTGTAAGCATTTTTTATCTGTTCTATTTCTTCTTTTGTAAAACCTCTTCTTTCCAATCCAATTCTGTTAATGCCGTAAATCTTAGCCCTGTCACCCGATGCCACTAAATATGGAGGAATATCTTGGACGACCATGGAACCGCCCGCTATAAGAACGGATTCGCCTATTCGTACAAACTGATGAATTGCGCAAAGACCGCCGAGTATCGCAAAATCGTGAACTTCTATGTGTCCGGCAAGCGTTGCGTTATTTGCAAAAATATTCCTGCTGCCTATAGTGCAGTCGTGAGCTATATGAACGTGCATCATAAAAAGATTTCCGTCGCCTATCACTGTAACTCCGTTGCCAGTAATCGTCCCTGGGTTCATTGTTACGTATTCTCTTATTATGTTGTTATTGCCTATAATTAGTTTAGTATCTTCGCCTTTATATTTAAGGTCCTGCGGAACCGAACCTATAGAGGCAAATTGGAATATTTTATTTCCGTCGCCTATTGTCGTGTTGCCCTCTATCACGACGTGCGATGCAATTTTATTGTTTTTGCCTATTTTCACGCCGCCTTTTATAATAGTATAGGGTCCTACTTCTGTCGAATCGCCTATTACGGCTCCTGGATAAATTATTGCAGTTTTATCTATCATAGTTATGTTTTATATTCAGTTTTATGGCATTGCCTGAATTGAATTCCTGCACTGTTTCCATTTTGTATCGGGAAGGGAATTAAATTCTGTCCGCTTCAGTATTGGGGCAGTTCCAGGCCTTAATTCCGACGCTGAGTTTATTTTGGCAAAAATGTCGCCATAAGTTCAGCTTCGGCACAGAGAATTCCTTCTACTTCTGCTTTGCCGGAAAAAACCCATACAAACTGTTTTCTTTTAATAAGCTCTACTTTTAAATAAATTGTATAACCAGGCAATATAGGTTTTCTGAACCTGGCTTTGTCTATGCCCATAAAATAAGTCAACTTCTCTCGCAAATCGTCGTTTTCTTCTGTTTTGTAAGCTAAAATGCCTCCAGCCTGCGCAAGAGCCTCTAATATTAAGACTCCTGGCATAACCGGATAACCAGGAAAATGCCCCTGAAAAAAAGGTTCGTTAATAGTGGTATTTTTAACGGCGGTAATAGATTTGCCTTTTTCTAAAGATACTACTTTATCTATCATAAGAAAAGGATACCTGTGCGGCAAAAGATTCAAAATTTCTCCTATGCCGATAACTTCGCCGTCTTTTAAAACGCTTTTTTTTTCTTCTTCTTTTTCCATTTCTTTCAATCCTTCGTTTTTGAAATTTCCTTTATCTTTTTAAATAATTCCGGAAGTTTCTTAAAAAGCACTACCGAATTGCGCCATTCTTTAATAGAAAAAGCCGGCGAACCGGATATTATCTCGCCGTCTTTTACGTTGCCGGATACTCCCGACTGTGCGGCTATCATAACGTTGCTTCCCACTTGTATATGCCCCGCTATGCCGACCTGTCCGCCCATAGTAACGTTATCGCCTATTTCCGTGCTGCCGGCTATTCCCGTCTGTGCGGCAATTACGCAGTTTTTGCCGATTATCACGTTATGTGCTATTTGGACTAAATTATCTATTTTCGTTCCTGCGCCTATTCCGGTAAAATCGACTGCGCCTCTGTCTATAGTAGTATTAGCTCCAATTTCTACGTTATCTTCAAGCTCCGCATATCCTGTATGAATTATCTTAACGTAACCCGATTTGCCCCTTGCAAAACCGAAACCGTCGCTTCCTATAACGGCGCCGGCATGTATTGTACAGTTATTTCCTATTTTGGAATTATCGTAAATCGTAACGTTGGGATATATAAGAACGTTATTGCCTATATGAACGTTATTGCCTATATGAACGTTAGACATTATCCTGCAGTCTGCCCCGACGGAACTGTCTTCTCCTATAAAAACTCCCGGATAAATTAATGTATTGTCACCTTTTTTTGATGTTTTGCCGATAAAATATCTTCCTTCAAAATTATCGGAAATAATTTTATTTTTTTCGTCAGATACGCTTTTAAAAATCTGCGTAGCCTCGGCAAAGGAAATGTATGGATTTTTAGAATCAAGTATGACAAATTTTACAGCGGAGGGCAATTCGGATTTCAAAGCTTCGTAATCCATTATAACCGCGCAGGCTTTAGTGTCAAGCAGCTGCTTTATATATTTATGCCCTGCGGCAAAAGAAATTTCATTCTCTTTTGCCGCTTTAAGCGAACCTATTCCCGAAACGTCTAACGATTCTATATCTCCTATAACATTAAGAGATAACCTAGAAACTATATCTTTTAAAAGCATAAAAATAAAGAAATATTATAAAATTATTTAACTTAGGAAAAGGCGCCAGATTAATTTTCCGCTAACAACTTTGTATGTTGATTTACTGTCCAATATGCGGAATATAAAATCTGACACCTTTTCCTTTTTTTATTTTGCATCCATCTGCTGTAAAACCTGATTGGTTATATCGATGGAATCAGCTCTGTAAACTACGCTCGGCGCATCTAATACTAAAATATATCCGTTTTGTTTCGCGATAGAATCGATAATTGCCGTAGCTTTGTTTACTATTACTTTTAACAAATCGAATCTTTTTTCGGACATAACGCCTTGAATATGTTTTTGTTGAGCGGAATATTGGGATATATCCGTTTCGAATTCTTTAGTTTTTTTTGTTTTTTCTGAGGCAGACATTATAGAACCGCTATTTTTTAATTCCGTCTGAATAGCCGCTATTTTTTTTCTCATTGCAAGAAGCCTTCCGCTGTATTTAGATACTAAATCTTTTAACTGATTATTTGCGGCTTGTCCCTGCTTAGACGTAGTTATTACCTTTTGCATATTGACTACCGCAATACTAGAACCTGCAGCGTTTGCTTTCGCTAGACCGAACATTATGGTTGCCGCCGACATTAAAAAAACTGCTAAACTTAAATTCAGAATAATCTTTTTCATACAATAAATCTCCTTATTTATATTAAATTTTATATTTTCCGCTTCTTATATTTTTATTTTCTAATTATTAAATGCCGTTAAATACCAGGAAGACCTTCTCCCAAACTGAACTGTATCCTGGTGTCGTTGTTGCCGTTAATAGGCGACCCGAGTATCTTTCCGTAAGTAATAGTAATAGGGCCGAACGGCGAATACCAGTTAAAGCCTATGCCTGCCGCCTGAACTAAACTTATAGGGAAGACGGGCTCGCTTTGCAGCCATGCGTTGCCTGCATTCCACCACAAAAATCCGTAAAACTTCATCTGTTTTAGTATCGGTATAAAATATTTTGCCTGAACGGTAAACATTTTAGTGCCGCCGACTAAATTTCCTTCTTCGGACGGACCAACAGAGTCGTACATAAAGCCTAGAAGAGGGTAGTTGTTCATTATGCCGCCGACGAAAAATCTTTGATAAATAGGCAAGGGATAAGACGAGTTAGTTCCCGTTATGTAACCAAGCTGCGCTCCCTGCATAAAAGAAGTCCCCCACCACAACGGAATGTAATGATTCGCTTGAATTACGTATTTAACGAAATCGTCGTTGCCGCCTATAGGCGGTCCTGCATAACTTATTCTAAAGCTGTCCATATCTCCTGCTGTAGGAACGATAGGATTGTTTAACGTATTATAAACCGTCGTTAAAGAAACTTCGCTGGTAGTAACCTTACCCTCAGGCAATATATTTGTAAGACCCTGTATTATAACGGAATTATCCTGCTCTATAAGGTATCTGAAGTATTCCGTCAATACGTTGCCGTATAAAGGATAACCAAAAGTTATCGAACCGCCGACCGAACGGTAGGCAAATTCGTAATACAGGGAATTAAAAGTATCGTATAACGACAGGCTTGCCGACAACGGCCTTGCGAAAATATACGTAAGATACGGCTGGAGCACATTAAAACTGTACGACTGATAAGGTCCGCCCGCCTGAACGTTAATAGAAGCTGAAATTCCCGTTCCGAAAAGATTGGATTCCGATATAGACGTTATAGCCATAAAAGACGTTGCCGAACTGTAACCGCCGCCTATTGTAAATTTCCCCGTGCTCTGCTCTTTTACATGCACTTTAACGTTTAATATATTCCTGCCGGGCACTTTTTCGGTAGTTATAGTAACATGCTTAAAGTACCTCAAGTTTTTTAAATTCTGCCTCGATATTTTTATAAGCTTAGGATTGTATTTCTCGCCTGGGAAAAACACGAGAGCTCTTAAAATAACGTAACTGTATGTAATATCGTTTCCGGTAATAGTAATTTTACCGAATTTCGCTATTTTACCTTTATGAACTATTAACGATACCAATACCGAACTGGTCTTGCGTTTTATTTTAATAGACGGCTGGACGTTTGCAAAAGCGTAACCTTTATCGGTAAAATATTTAGTTATGCTTAAAATTTCTTTTTCGATGTTTTTTCTGTTAAATATAGATCCGTGCTTGGTTATTATAAGTTTTTGCACGGCCGGATATTCTTTGGAATTTTTATTGGCACCTTTTATTACGAGCTTAACTTTAGAAACCCTGAATTGCGGACCCTGTACTATCCTTATAATAATAGTTACGTATTTCTTATCTTTCGAAAATATAAACAGAGGTTTTTTTACGCTGACTTGAATATATCCGTGATTATAATAAAAACTTAGAAGTTTAATAATCTGCGTATTTAATCTGGCTTTTTTAAATTTTCCGGCTCCAGTTATCCAAGTGAGAAGATTGACCGTCTTAATGCCCATTACCGATGAAAGTTTGCTTGAAGAAAACGAAGCATTCCCCTTGAATTCAACTTTATTAACCATTACCGGCTGATTCTGTTTTATTATAAAATCGACCGATACGTAATTCCCGTGAAGGACTTTTTTCTTAACTTTTACTTTAGCGTTATAGTAACCTTCCGCAGAATAAACGAATTTTAATATTTTTACCGCTTTGTCTATTTCATATGAACTGTAAGGTTTTTCGGGCTTTACGTTTATAATTTTTTTAATCTTTTTAACGCTTACGGAACCGTTTCCCGTGTATTTTATAGACTTTATAAGAGGCCTTTCCGAAACTATAAAGGTTATACTAAGCTGATTTCCGTGGGGCTTAACGTTGACTAAAATATTTTTAAAGTATCCGGTTTTATAGAGTTTTTTTACGCTGCCGTTAATTTTTTTAATAGAATACTCTCCGCCCTTATCGACTTCGATGCGGTTCATTATAAAACCTTTACCAACCCTGACGTTTCCTTTGACTCTTACGGCATATATAACTTTGTTAAAAGCGTTTCTATTTGGAGCAGTATTTTTTTCGATATTGCCGTATATAAAATTAGATACCTTAAGCGATAATAGCTTAATGTCTTTATTGAACTGGTTTTTGCCGCTGCCCGATAAATTGACGGTTTTAGATTTATAAACGTTCGATACGTCTATGAACATAGCATGGACTGTAAAATTAGAGCCTAATCTAGAAATGCTTCCTGTTATAATGTAGTTTGAATGATAAACTATACCGAGCTTTTTTATCCGGACTAAGTTTATTTTTTTATCGTAGTTAAAGTAAGGTTTGGTTTTTAATTTAGTATAAGCAAAAACAAAATAAGGTTTTCCCGAATTTAAATATTTTTTAAAACTTTCGGAAAAAGATTTTTTTATGGATATTAAGGAGGCGGGAGAGCCTTTCCGATAAAAAAAACCCGTCCAGACGTTCTTATTGTTCAGCGCCGCATATGCGTTAATCGAATTTAGAATCAAAACGCCTGCTATAATAATTCCAAAAAATATCTGCTTAAAAAATTTCATTTTAATAAACTATCAAATATTAGAGAATAAGTCAATTCATATTATACTGAAAAAAAAATAGGGAGCGATTAAAATTTTTTATTATATTTAGCAATCACGGTATAAATTAAAACTCCCGATTGCATAAAACGCAGTCGGGAGTTTTAATAAGGATGCGGGCGTTTGTAAAAGCGAAGCTTTTATGCCAGCTGGAGTGAATAAATCTTGTACACATTTTTTCACTGCTGAACAAGAACAAAATTAAAGTAACTATAACCGCCAGAACCGTTTGGAGTAAAATGAAAGTCCTGATATCAGCCGCTTTCCATTTATTTCATTAAGCGTAGCCACATAATTTTCAGAAACAGCAGAAGCTGATCCATGGAAATAATCTATTTGTCCTACGCCCATGGAATTATTAACCTGATTTGCAAAACTATGTATAACGGCGCAACTGGTTTCGTTAGGTTTAAAAGTAAGTTGCGACGTAGGGTTCATGGGGCCATAACATTCTACCGTTCCGGATGAACCTGATACATTGGCAGTTATTGGAATTGTAGAATAAGTCGTTCCGTCTGCTGTAAATGGACAAACAGTTGACCCACTACCTGATGTAGTACATTTTCCAAAAGCAAAACCGGAATAATTACCGGAAACTCCAGCCGTCGAAAAATTAACGGCTGAAGATGCTATGGGAGCACCGACTATGCCGCCTATCTAATTTTTATAGTTATTAAACGAATCCATAATAAACCTTCTGCAATTTTGTTTTTTGTTATAATATATTGCGGATAAGACTATAAGGAGGTTGCGGCAAACTTTTTTAATTCGCGGGTGGAAGTTATCTCAATTTTATTCATAACATTAGACATATGGGTTTTAAAAGTGCTTCTAGTAATATTAAGCCTGTCGGTTATTTCTGCCTGACTTAGATTTTCTTTTAATAATAATAAGACGGCGGCTTCTTTGTCGGTAAAATTATATATAATTCTTTTCTTAAGGCTTAAAAAGGGCTCTTTGCATACCTCTTCGACGGTTATAGCGACCAAGTTTTTTTCACCGCTTTTTATGGACTCAAGGTAATATCCTTTTAATAAAAAACTTCTGCCTGTTTTGAAAGTATAAATCCTTTGAGGCATAGGTGTGCCGCCCGTAGAACCGGCGGCACCTGCAACATCGAAATAATTTCTCACGACGGCGTTTATATATCCCATGCAATCTACGATTTTATCGCCGCATGAGGCTGAGAATAGGGGAAGGCGGGCGTGTTCAAGCATATTGGTTTCCAAAAACATGTTTTTTATAGCATCGTTAATATAAACTATTTCGCCGTTTTTAGCGACTAAAATATATCCTGGTTCATTTTCGCGCAATTTAAAAATACCGTCTTCTAAATTTGCCGGCTCCGTAAACGTTTCTTCGAGGACTTTAGATTTGAACAATCCGTAGGATATAAAAGGGGCAACCATTTCTAAAAACAAGACGTCCTCATTAGTGAAAACAGGCATGTCTTTAGACCTGAAGATGGTAAAAAATCCCATAAGATTTTTGCTGTCGAACAGCTTTGCCATTATTATATAGTAATAGCCTAAAGTCTTGTTGATTTCATTATACAGAAATCCATTTTGATAATTCGGAAGGGCTATTTCGTCGTGGACTATGACGTTGCCTCTGCCAAGGGTCAAAAGTTCCGCAGGAACGACAGCCCCGGCTTCCCTTCTATTCAGCGAAAAAAGTCTTTCATAAAGAGGTTTATATCTCGAATAATCTATATGCCGCGAAACAAACCCTGCGCCGTTAAACATTATAAGCCTGTGGTCGGTGCATAAAATCCCCAGCCCTATTAAGTCGAAAAGTATATCGACATACTGGGCGGATGGCAATAACATTAACGAAAGCCGCCTTATTCTTTTTACGATGCCGAGTCTTTCGGCAAACGAGGCTATTTTTTTAAACATAAAAAAATAATGAGACGATAAACTTTCGAATTTAATAATTATAAAATAATTTCTTTTAATGTAAAGCCTTCGACTTTATAAGCGCTAAACTAATAAATTCATTAATTAACTAATTATATATAAATAAATTCTACCATCTAAACTTATTTTTTTCAAATAGCGATAGTTTTTTACTGTTTTAAATAAATATACTGATTAAGTTTATGAAGGTTAAATGATGCGATAAGGTTGGATAATAACTCCCGGCCGCGTCAAACGCAGTCGGGAGTAAATATACGGAAACGGGCGTTTATAAAAGCGAAGCTTTTATGCCCGCTGGAGTGAATAAATCTGGCACATTTTTTGACGCCTCTTACGAAAATGAAGTTATATTCTAGAAATTAAAATCGACGCCTATCGTATAATTATTTACCCTTATATTGGGATAGCCGTTGCTGCCGCCGGATAATGACGAACCTAAATATTGAGCCGTAACGCCCCATACCGCATTAATCATGTATTCTACTCCTGCTCCGTACAATAATCCGCTTTCGGTAGAGTTCCCGGCGCCGTTTGAACCGTTAAACGAAGTACCTATATATCCGAGCTTTACGAAAGGCATAAAATTATTTATATCGTAGCCTCCTTTTGCAAATGCCCCATAATAAACTGAGTTCAGAGATACCCCGCCTCCAAAGCTGCCGTTATCGGCATAACCCAGCATAACGCCTCCTCCCAATACTGCATTATTTATATTGAAATCCTTGCCGAGTGAAAGATTATAAGTTCCTCCGGATTTAGACGATGATCCGCTTGGGGAAGTCTGCAAAAAGCCTCCGTTAATTCCAACATAATAACTATTGAAATCGGTGCCGCCGGCGTATGCCTTAGCCGAAAAAAGCATAACTCCGGTAAATAAAATTGTTAAAATTAAAAGATTGAGTTTTTTAGTCATAGTTTTAATGTCTCCTTAAATTACATAATTATTTAGTTTTAAGATTTAATGCGATTTAGTAAAAAAATTATATTATATTTAACAGCAATTTTTATGTTTTGTCAAGAATAAACTCTCCTTGCTCATGCAAGCGCGAACGGGAGTTAGATACTTCGGCGGGCATAAAAGAAAAACGAAAATCTTAATAACTCTTTGGGAGCTTAATTCAGCTCCCAAAGAATATACTGAATTGATTGCAATAAAACATATTATGCTCAGTAAGGATAAACCTGACCTTTAACCGCAAAATATCCCGCGGCGGCAATAGCAGGAATCTCTTCGAGCTTATTAGTAGCTGCGGTCTTATTATTCGTAGTCATCCATATATTGCCGTTCGGGTCAATATACATATAATTAGGAGCAAAAGACAGCACCGCTCCAGTATAAGCGATACCGAATGTCCCACTCCCGTTGTTCACTTCTATCAACTCGCCATCATTATTAGTCTTATTTTCTACTGTAACCCATATATTGCCGGCGGCATCCGCGGCAATAGACATTTGGTCGGGATAAGCGGAAGCGGAAGCAGACGCAAGGGTTATCGGCGCGCTTAACGGACCGCCGGACGGATAATAATAAAGCACGTCATTGCCGCCGGATTGCGCCGGAATCCATATATTTCCAGAAGGGTCTATTGCAATGGAATTGGCGCTCTGGGTGCACGCTCCGGAAGGCAGGCTTGCCGCCACGGAAACGGATGAACCGCCGCTCGGAAATTCCAGCAATTCGTCCGAATTACCGCAACTGCTTGGAGACGAAGTCATCCAGATATTATTTGATGAATCTATCGCAATATCGTTCAAAGAAACAATGGTCGAAGGCAACTGATAAGTATTTGCCACGGTTGCGGCGCCTCCGGAAGCCCCCGTTATTTCCAATAACTGACCTTTATTCGTAGAATTGTAAACCGGAAGCCACATATTTCCATTTGAATCTATTCCGAATCCTCCCGTGAAACCCTGCGATGCAGAATAATAATAGCTGTCGCCTGAAGGAATAGTATTTTGAGTAAATGAAGCGCCGTTAGTCGCGCCGTAAGGCAACTCATAAAAATAAGGCGTGGAGGCGGTTCCTATAGGCGCCCATGTATTTCCAGAACCGTCGATAACCACATTATTTATAGTCGGCAACATATTGATTCCTATGTTATAAGTGGCAGATATAGTATTAGCAGTGCCGTTTAGTTGTATCACGGAAAGCACACCGCTTGAAGTCATATCGCCAAACCTTATATTGCCGTTTTTATCCATATGAACTATCGCCAACTCATCTGTTCCAGAAATTCCCGACGTCGGCGTCATATCAATAGGAGTTCCTGCGTTCGAAGCCGTAGTAAAGCTGGACGTATAAGCGCTCGCTATAGCCGTTCCGTTTTGCGCCTTTATGCCGCCGGACGTAAAAGTAATAGTATATGTAGTACTTGCGGTAAGCGGGCTTGCCGGCGTAACGGAAACCTCGGTGTCGGTGCCGTTCCATACTGGATTTACAATATTGACCGGCGTGCCTCCAGAAGAAGTTACCGTTGTATCCGTGGCATTAAAAGAACCGGTATTCATTGCCTCGCTGAAAGTTACGGTAATAATCGGGCTTATAGATACGCCGGTAGCGGAGCTTAATGGCGATATAGCGGTAACCGTAGGAGCCGCAGTAGATGAACCTCCGCCGGAACCGGAACTGCTGCCGCCGCCTCCTCCGCCGCACCCCGACAGGGCGGCTGCAGCCGAGAATAAAAATAAAGCTATAACTAACAAACTTAAAAAATTAAAGCGCTTAAATTGGGTTGTTTTCATCATTTTTCCTCCATACTTTTATTTGAAATTAAGATAAAACTTTGCTTAATTATAGTTTATCTTAATTAAAAATAAATAAAATCGTCCAAATGGACGATAAAAATACTTTTGCGGAAAAGACTAAAAGGAGGTTGCGGCAAACCTTTTTAATTCGCGGGTGGAAGTTATCTCAATTTTATTCATAACATTAGACATATGGGTTTTAAAAGTGCTTCTCGTAATATTAAGCCTATCGGTTATTTCTGCCGGACTTAAATTTTCTTTTAATAATAATAAGACGGCGGCTTCTTTAAAAAAATATATGAATAAGAGAAAAGAATGTAATAGAAAAAATAATACATCCTTTAACTTAAAAAAATGTTATTTAGAGATTTCAGCAATTTCTTCTATCTGATACGTCTTGAAGAAATCGATATGGGGGTATTTTTCGGCAAAGTAGTCTTCTACTGCGGGAGCATAAACATATCCTATCATAAAACCTTTGACTTCGGCATTTAAATGCTTTTTTAATCTTTTAAGCATAAGGCCGAATTTATCGACGTCTTTTTTGCCGGGCTGGGCTTTAGATTCGCCTATAATATAAGTTTTTTTACCGTCTATTTCTCCTTCGAGATATAGATTTACTTCGTCGTAAGAGCCGTTTGCATATTTAACGTTTTTTCTTTCCACTTTACTAATAACGGCATTATATTGATTTAAGGCAAACTTTTTCATATAAGGCATATATTTGTCTTCTATGCCGTAACCTACCGCCATGGAAAGTCCGCCAAGCTGTTTTTTAACGTCCGCCATATCAACGACGAGCTGCCTGACGGTTTCTTCCGTTTTTTTCTGAGCTTCGGCAAGCTCTTTGACTCTTGCTTCGGTTCTTTTCTGAGCTTCGGCAAGCTCTTCGACTCTTTGAGTAAGGCTGTCGAGGCGCTGTTCCGTTCTTTTCTGCGCTTCGGCGAGTTCTTCGACTATTCTTTCCAGTCTATTAAATTCAACTTTAGTTACTATATTTGACTCGTCGATTATGCTTTGCGATATAACTTTGGTAAGAGTTCTCGCCTGCTGTTCGCTGAACGAGTCCTGAAGGTCTTCATATATTTTAAATGTATTAGCCATATTGTTTTATGCTATAAAATAAAATTAATATAATTATATTTTATCATAAATTTAATAAAATAATTATAAAAATTTAATGCGAAATTTTTACATGAGGAAAATGCTTATTATAAAGAATTATTTATGTGGTGTATAAAAAGGTTGGGGAAGTTAGGAAAATAAAATCTGACACTTTTTATTTCTAGCAATATCACAACTTTATCTCTTCTATTGAACCGCCGGAAATTTTAATTTTACGGCTCATCATAGCCGAAAAGTTGCCGTCGTGAGTAACTATAGCAAGGGTTTTCCCGTGTTTTTTATTAAGTCCGATAATTATTTCATGGAGCTTTCCTGCATGTCGCGGGTCGAGATTGCCTGTAGGTTCGTCCATTAATATAACCTCAGGAGAGCATACAAGAGCCCTTGCTATTGCCGCCCTCTGCTGCTCCCCGCCGGAAAGCATATACGGTTTAAAATTAAGCCTGCCTTCGAGGCCCATTTCGCAAAGATAATCTTTCGCAATTTTAAACGCCGTATTTTTGTTTTCTTTCCTTATTAATAGAGGCATCGCCGCATTTTCTAAGCAACTGAACTCGTTTAAAAGATAGTGGAACTGAAAAACGAAACCTATATTTTTATTTCTGAAACGGGCAAGATTTTCGTCGGAAAGTGAATAAACGTCCGATTGGCCAAAATATTCGATGTTTCCTAAGTCTGGCTTAAGCAGTGTTCCCATTATATGCAGAAGCGTGCTTTTACCCGTGCCTGATTCTCCTGTAATTGCAACCGTATCGCCTTTTTTTATTTCAAAATCGGCTTCGTTTAAAATATTTACGGTTTCATTTCCAGTTTTAAAAATCTTGACTATTTTTTTTAACGAAACGGCTGCATTGCTTTTTATGTTCATAATTTCCAATTAGTGAAGAAGGCAGAATTAAATTCCGTCCCCGTAATTACAATTTTTTACTCGTATCTTACTCCTTCGGCGGGGTCTATTTTACCCGCTTTATAAGAAGGATACAAGGTTGCTATAAAGCTTAAAAATATTGAACAAAAACCTATAATTACAAATTCTCCGGCGGTCATCCTTACAGGCAGGGCGGTTATGTAGTAAACCGACGACGGCAGGCTTATTATGTGATATGTTTCTTCAATGTATCCGATTAAAAATCCGGATATTAGCCCCAGAGCCGTTCCTATGCACCCTATAATAAGACCTTGAGCGATAAAAATAATCATTATATCTTTAGAAGAAGCCCCTATAGATTTTAATACCGCTATATCTTTTCTTTTTTCCATAACGACCATTATCAGCGTCGAGATAATATTGAACGCCGCCACTAAAACTATCAGAAATAATATCACGAACATCGTAAGTTTTTCTAATTTAATAGCGGAAAATAAATTTTTATTCAATTCTTCCCAGCTTAAGGCGTAATAAGAAGATGAGGCAGTTCCTGCATTTAATTTATCTGCAATTTTTTTAGCAATCGCATTAGCCGAACCTAATCTGTTTAATTTAACCTCAAGTCCCGTAACGGTTTTTGAAGACAATCCTATAAAATTCTGGGCGTTTTTGACGGAAATAAAAGAAAATGTGGAATCGTAATTATACATTCCGCTGTTTATTATGCCGCAAACGGTAAACCGTTCGGTCTTAGGCATAACTCCGAAAGGAGTAATACGCCCTTCAGGCGAAATTATCGCGACTCTGTCTCCGACCGAAACTCCAAGATTTTGAGCTAAAACTTTGCCGAGAACTATTTCGTTTTCGTTTTTAGCGTTTAAACCCGACAGACTGCCTTTTATCAAATATTTTTTTAAATCGGTAACTTTTTCTTCGGAATTTACGTCTATGCCTCTCAACACGCTTCCCACAGATGTACTTGACGAAGTTATCATAACGTCCGTGTATATAAAAGGAGAAACGTCTTTTACGCCTTTAACCGAAAGTATTTTTTTTACAGTTCCTTTATAGTTATTCACGAAGCCGTTATAATTTAAAACTATGACCTGCGACTCTATGCCTATTACTTTTTTTTCTAGAGCATGGTCGAAACCGCTCATTACGGATATAACTACTATAAGCGCCATTACCCCTATAGTTATTCCCATTACCGATATTAAACTGAGCAAAGATATAAAAGAATTATTCTTCGGCTTTAAATAATGCAGGGCTATTTTAGTATGAAAACTCATTATTTATTTTATTGATTTAATTTATTTTGTAAATTTTATTTATTTAATCGGCTTAAGCAAAGGAAATAATATAACGTCCCTTATAGAATGAGAATTCGTCATCAGCATGACTACCCTGTCTATGCCTATTCCGCACCCTGCGGTTGGAGGAAGCCCCTGTTTTAAAGCTTCTATGTAATCGTCGTCCATTTCCGCAGGCAATCCTTCTTTGATTTTTGTTTCCACCTGCATCTTAAAACGTTCTTCCTGGTCAAGCGGGTCGTTCAGCTCCGAAAATCCATTTCCTATTTCCCTCCCTGCTATAAAAAGCTCGAACCTTTCGGTCACCGAACCGTCTTTATCGTTTCGTCTGGCAAGCGGGGAGCTTTCTACCGGATAATCGGTAATAAAAGTAGGATTTATAAGTTTAGGCTCTACCGTTTCGT
>JAJYKQ010000015.1 GCA_021788495.1 bacterium
AAGACCTCAAAGACAAAAAATACTATAAAATATCCCACGGCTACGATAAGCCCTGCTATGAAAAAAGCTTTAGCAAACCGAACTTTATGAAAAAAGTCCTGTCGGCATGTTATAACGTAGGCGGCAGTCTTACTATAGAAATAACGGAAAGGGTTCTCGTAGAAGATATAAAAAAAACGAAATTTATTATAAACGGACTAAAAAACTGCAAGGCGGAATTCGGCGAAGAAGGAATTTGCGAAAATCCTATCAAAATGCTATGGACGATTTCGGCACGGGATACTCTTCTTTGCTATACCTTAAAGACCTTCCCATAAACGTACTTAAAATAGACATATCTTTTGTCGGAGATATAGCGAAATGGTATAAAGAAAAAGCCTTGGTAAAAACTATTATAGAACTTTCCAAAGAACTCGGTTTAAAAACTATCGCCGAAGGAGTGGAAACGCAGGAGCAGTTCGATATTTTGAAATCTTTAGGCTGTTGTTACGTTCAGGGATTTTTACTGGCAAAACCCATGCCGGAAGAAGAAGCGTTCAAAATAATCAAATAATGTTATAAGTAAATTTTAAATTATGGATAAGGAAAATTCCGTGATTTTGCAATATATATTTTAATTTGAAATAGTTGTTGTTAATTATTATAATTAATGTTGAAAAAGATTTAACGTACGTCGATATAATAAAACGTGCGGATGAAGCATTATATGAATCCAAACATGAAGGTAAAAATAAGTATAACGTTAAATAAAAATATCACACATTAAACAGCAGTTATGTTTATTATATATGAAGAAAATTAAAAAAATTCTTGTAGAACAGCTAAAGGTCGGTATGTATGTTTCAGACCTTGACGAGGGTTATATGGACCACCCTTTTATCCTGAGCAGGTTTCAGGTTAAAGACGATGGCGTAATTCGTAAATTAATCGATGCCGGAATACATGCGGTATATATTGATACATCGAAAGGGCTTGACGTGCCGGATGCACCGTCTTACAGGGATATTTTGAAAAACCTCAAAAATGAAATGGATAAAATTGCTGAGGATAAAAATGGAGAAGAAAAAGTTAAAGCAAGCATATATAATGAATTGGACAGCGCTCAAAAAACGTATAATGAATCAGGCAGAATTATCCGTGATGTTATTGACGATGTCCGCAAAGGACGGCCTGTTTCCGAAGAGAAAGCTAAATTAAGCGTGGCTCAAATATACGGGTCGATAACACAGTGTCAAGATGCGTTATTATTGCTATGCAGTTCTAAAAATAAAAACGACCATATATTTCAGCATTCCATATCTGTGTGCTCCCTGATTGTAGCTTTTTGCAATTCATTGGGTTTTGATGAGCAAAGCGTTAATAGCGCCGGTTTAGGAGGGTTATTGCTTGATGTAGGCAAGGCAAAAATTGATAATAAAATTATCGATAAAACCTTAAAACTCACCGAAAAAGAATTTAATATACTAAAAGAGCACGTGGTGGAAGGCAGGAAAATTATAGATCAAATACCTGATATGCCGGAAATTTCAAAGCAGGTTATTTGCGAACATCATGAGAATTATGACGGCTCCGGTTATCCTAAAGGCCTTAAGGGGGATGAGATATCTAAGTTTGGGAGAATTGCCGCAATATGCGATGTTTACGATGCTATAACCTCCGACCGTTTATATCGTAAAGGTTTAATACCTAATAAGGCGTTAAGCAAGATATTTGAATGGAGAGGATCTAAATTCGACAGACTGCTTGTAGAACAGTTTATACATACTATAGGGATTTATCCAACCGGAAGTTTTGTTATGCTTGAGTCAGGAAGGGTGGCATTAGTCGTTCAGCAGAATGGAAAAAGCCTGCTGACACCTATAATTAAAGTATTTTATGATTCCATTATTAAAAAATACGTTAAACCGGTCGAAATAGATTTATCTGAAGGTTTCAGCGATAGGATTGTCGAGGCGGTTTCACCGTCAAAATTTAAATTAGATATCAATCCTATAGATATACTTTTAACGTTATAAATCAAAGTAAAAATAAGAGTATAACGTTAAATAAAACTTACACATTAGACAATCTCAACATTTTTATTTTTTTAGATTTTGTAGTATATTTAAGTCCTGATTAGCTTTATTTTAGACATAGAAAGACAAAATATAAAAAATGCAGATTAGATAAATAAAGTTAATATAAGAATATATAACATATATTATTTCTTATATTATTTCTTATTGAAAAAAATTAATAGAAACGTTAGCCTATAAGGTATTCGGATATTTTTTATATAGCGTTTAAATCGAAGGCTTTTTTGAAAAATATTTCGGCTTCTTCCGATTTACCGGAATTTTTCAGGCATCTTGCGTATTCGTATGGGTATCTGGGGTTATTGGGGTTGTAAGCCATGGCTTGCTGGAAGTATCTCAGCGCTTTGTCATACAGTCCGTATATCTTTTCTCTTATTTCTTCGCCGTAAACATAACCGTATATGTTTTCTCCGCCCCGTATATCTTCTATTTTGCTAAACAGCGCCGATTCGGAAAATCCTCCGTCTATGCCGTTTGATTTAAGCGCGTCGTTTAGGTTTATATCCGATGGTTTGCCGGCGTTTTTTTCTTCAGCTTTTAAATCGACGCAATCGGCGAGTTCGTCCATGATAAAAAGTCCGTTCATAAAGCAGATTTCATCTTTGGTGTAGTATCCGTTAGTATTTTCTTTCCATCCTGAAAGTATTAAAAAAAACTTGTCGTATGCTTTATCGAAAAGTTTAGGGTCGAAAGCGGCTTCGTCCCTTTTTGACCTTTCCCGTCTAAATTCCGCAAAAGGGTCGTCTTTAGTTTCAGAATCGCCTTCCAGCCGATATTCCGAATCGCCTTCCGTTCCGTTTTCCATATCATTTATAATAGGAATTTCTCTTGCATATATAAGCAGATTATAAAAAAAAGTCAAAGTTTCAGCTTCTTTAATCTCGTATAAAAAATTACATAAATCGAATAAATGCTGAATTATATAATTTCTATATTTTGTCTTAGGGGCGGCGCGAAAAAGATCTGCATAAGTTTCTATTAAAGCGGGCAGGCTTTGCTTATCATGCTCTGAAAGCCTTTTAAGAGCTTGAATAACCGTCATGTAATAATTGGATAAAAGCACTTCAAAAAGCATAATGCTCAATTCGCTGCCGGATTCGTTTCTCTTTATGTTGAGATAATCCGTTTTTATTTCCGCTTCAGATTTCTTTTCTGTATCTGCCGTATTATTCGGTCTGCGTTTTATATAATAGTCAAAAGATTCCCTAAACATTTCTATATGTTTTGCAAAAAGTTCGAAATCGGCATTATTTTTATTTTTATTTTCATTTCCTTTTTTATTTTTAAATTCTTTCATAAAACATTATACCTCATTTTTTATTTTATTTTTTAACGCGCGACGGTGCTGGTAGCAAGGTCTGCTATAAAATTAACCAAAGCGGTTTTTGCCGCCGTTTTTTCCGTAGCATCGTTTGTTTTTAAAGCAAGAAGCCTAAGTTCTTCGCCTGTTTTGCGGTCTATGAATAAAAGCCTGATATCTTCGCCTGTGTCGTTAAGCATTGCCAACCGCATGGAAGTATTTGATTCTATATCTAATTTTATATCGTTAAGCATTATTTTATCGCTTAAATCTAATTTACTTATGTCTTTTAAAAGTTTTTGCATGGATTCTTTATTATAGATCATGAGATTGTCCATGAGATTGTCCGCGTTTTCGCTTCCCCCGTCTTTTGAGGCGTCTTTAGCGATATCGCCTTCGGCATTATTAATAATATTCATATTATTCAGGCGCAGTCCCGAAGCGCTTTCGAAATATTTTTCCCTGTAATATCCTGTATTTTTATCTATCAAGACTTTGCATGCGTCTGCAAGCCTGTGTTTATCTTCGCTGATAGCAATAAGATTAGAAACGTTTTCCCTGCCGTCGTCCTGCAGCTGGTTAATATGATGAACTTCTATCCTGCCGGCAATTTCGCTTTCTTTTTCTATTTTAGGAATATTCATAAATTCCATATCCCTTATTTTTACATAATGCATAATTTTTTGCCAGTTATGAATTGATTCTATTTCTAAAATTTTTTTGTCGTTTACCGCTACCTTTAAGTTTTTAAAACCGTCTATTGTGTCTTTATATTCTTTAAGCCTGCCGAGGGAGGGATTTTTGCCGAATTCCCCACCTTCATTGATATCGTTTTTTTTAAATTTATAGGAAGACGGCGTTTCAGTTATAGAGTATTTTATCATGCTCGTTTTTTCGCCGCTTATATTCGTTAAGTTTATCATTCCTGGGGCGGCGTTTTTAGGGTCTATTTTTATATCCGGATTTATGCATGAAACTTTTTGTTTTAAGTCGAAATAATTTTCAAGCGTAAACTTTGACAGTTTGTAATCTTCGTTAAATTTTTGGTCGTATTTTGCATAATTGCCTGCATATTTGGCGTAGTTTATATCGTTAAATTTTTGGGACGACATTATTATATTTTTTACCGTGATGTTTCTTCCGTA
Organism: bacterium; assembly: GCA_021788495.1. Next base: position 4,521 of record JAJYKQ010000015.1, read on the forward strand.
AGGCGTCATAGAGTTAAAAGAAGCTCCCTGTATTTCTATGTAATTATTTTTCAAAAAAAGATCGTTAAAATTATTTCTAACGTCTTTATCTATAAATCCGTATGTATTTATTAAAAAATTTTCGTTGTTTTTTATTATAAATCCTGAATTTAAAAGAGATTTTATTTCATTTTCTCCCTTTGAAATGCTTCTTTCTTTAATTATACCTTTATTATTTTTATTTAAATTCCGAATATCGAAGCTTCGGCTTTCGGCGCCTGTATTTATTGCCTGCCGTTTAGGCTGAAACGCCGTTTTATCCCACAGGTTCAATTCCATAAGATATTCTCCCTAAATATTTAAGACGTTTTTGTATTAATTAATAATTATTGATTGTTTTGCCGGCTCTTGCAATTACCGGCAATTACGCTTATCGATATAAACATAATTTTAAATATTTTATATTTAACAATATATCAAATTAATGTTACCTTATTATGACAGTAATGTTACGTTTCGGTTAAATTTTTGTTAAAAATATGTTAAAAAAAACTTCCGTATATGATATGATATGAAGTTGCGAGGATTTATAAAATTATGGATAAAAAAAATAAAAAACAGAATGTCTATATCTTCAATACGCTTTCCCTTTCAAAAGAGCCGTTTAAGCCTATAAACGAAGATAAAGTCTTGATGTACGTGTGCGGAATTACGGCTTACGATCTGTCTCATATCGGCCATGCAAGGGCATATATTACTTTCGATATAATTTATCGTTTTTTAAAAAGCGTCGGTTATAACGTAATATACGTCAGAAATTTTACCGATATAGACGATAAAATTATAAAAAAAGCAAACGAAGAAAAAAAGACTACCGAGGCGGTTTCTTCAAAATATATAGACGAATATCATAAAGATATGGATGCGCTTAGCGTTTTAAGCCCCTCTTACGAACCCAAGGCGACCGAGACTATTCCGGAAATGATAGAAGTTGTTTCCAAGCTGATAGATAAAGGCAAAGCATACGAAATTAACGGCGACGTTTTTTTCAGGGTGAATTCGTTTAAAGATTATGGCAAGCTCTCCCATAAAAATATCGATGAATTAATTGCAGGTTCGAGAATTCCGGTAAACGAAGAAAAAGAAAACTTTTTGGATTTTGCTTTATGGAAAAAGTCAAAAGAAGGAGAGCCGAGCTGGGACAGCCCATGGGGTAAAGGAAGGCCGGGCTGGCATATAGAGTGTTCAGCCATGAGCATGAAGTTTCTCGGCGAAAGCATAGATATACACGGCGGAGGTTCCGACCTTATTTTCCCTCATCATGAAAACGAAATTGCCCAGTCGGAAAGCTATACCGGAAAAAATTTCGTGAATTACTGGATACACAACGGCTTCGTAAACATAAACAGCGAAAAAATGTCGAAATCGCTAAAAAATTTCGTCACCGTTCGAGACGTTCTGGGAAAATTTCATCCGGAAGCCTTGAGGCTTTTTTTTATGTTTACCCATTACAGGTCATATATAGATTTTTCTTACGAAGGAATAGAAAGCGCAAGGCAGAGCCTGCTCAGACTTTATCAGGCGGTAAATCTTTATAACGAATTTAAAAAATTGACGGATGAAAAGCGCATAAAAATAAAAAGCGAAATAGACGCAAAGGGCATAAAAGAAAAAGAATATAAGGATGCCGAAAATATAGGAATATATAATGATAGATTTTACGGTTCGATGGGCGACGATTTTAATACAGCCAAAGCTTTGTCGGCCATATTCGACCTAGTCAGGAAGACTAATAAGATTATAAAAGACGCTATGGCGCAAAATTTTATTGAAACGGCGAATTCGGTCTTTTTGGATTCCGCTTTGTTTTTCATTAAACATTCCATTTCCGAGATATTCGGAATTTTAAACGAAGACCCTAAAATATTCATAGAATCCAATTCCGCGCCTGTAAACTATGAAGACGGCAAGTCCGGAGTTTCGGCGGCTGCCGCAATCGGCGGCGAAGAGATTGAAAAACTTATTGAACGGCGGAACGAACTACGCAAGAACAAAGATTTTGCAGCGGCCGACGAAATCAGGAAATCGCTTTTAGAAAAAGGCGTGACGCTTGAAGATACTAATTTCGGGACTACGTATAAAATAACCGGCGCAAGTTAAACGCGTAATGGGAGTAAATTAATTATGAACGTCAAGGAAATGGCTGAAGAATTTTTAGCTTGTCCTAAATGTCTCGGCAATCTCTTTTATAAAGAGATCGAAGGAAAAGAAATTCTTATATGCAAAAATTGCAGGGTTTATTATCCGGTAGAAGATGAAATTCCTATTCTATTGATAGAAGATGCCAAAAGCATAGACGAACTTAATCTCGGCGCCGATGAAAATATTTTATAAATTAAAAAGTTTTTATTCCTTAAATTCGTTTTTTTTTAAATCGGCAAACAGGTACGATAAAGATACTTCCTTGCAAATCGCAGAGTCTGCCGGAATCGAAAAGGCGCGGGAGTCCGGACGAAAAAGAATATGGATTTATGCAGAATCTATAGGCGAATTCAGGATTGCGGTTTATGCCGCCGATATAATAGGGCGGATATTTTCAGAAAAAAACGGCGGAGCCGGGCCGCCGGTTTTTTTTATAAGTTTTAAAACGTTTTCGACGCTTTCTGTAGCGCAAAACCAGAAGGACGGGGACGGCAAGATATTATATTTTTTTCACCCTTTCTTGCCGGCAAGAGCGGTCTTCAAAAAATATATAAATTCCGTAAAACCGGATTATTTTATATCTGTTCAGCACGCGGTTTCTAAAAAATTCATCAATGAGCTATTAAATTTCGGGTTCGGCTCAAATTTAAAATTAAAATTAATTTTTGCGGGAATTTCGGTTTCCGATTTTAAAAAAATGAATATAGCGGGAATGAAGGAAATGAATATAAAGAATAGGAACGGAATAAGTGTAAATGCCGACCCAAAAATTCACGATGGGAATAATGTTTTTATTTCGTCGGCGGTTTCGTTAAATTCAGCCGGAATAGATGTCAAATCTGAAGTTTTGCCGCTTTCTTTAAAATATATCTCTTGTCCGCGCGTCGATAAAGTGAATAATATGAATAATGCTAATAAAGTAAATAATGTCAATAAAATTGAAAAAAATGAAAATTCATGCGTTAAAATTATTTCTTTCGTTTCCGTCCATAAAAAAGAATCTTTGTATATATTGAAAATTTTAAAAGAAATAGCATCTGAAGAAAAATTTTCAACAAGCTTGCGTTTAAAATTTATATTAGTTCCAAGAAATATCAAAATTGCGGGCATGCTTTTTAAAAAAGCTTCCGATGCCGGTTTTAAAACAGTTTATTACGGTTCGGTAAAATCGGCGGAATCAAAAGAATCAGGCGAATCCCGCGCCGAAGTTTTTTTAAATTCTGAAGGCTTTAATATTTTGATAGTAGAGCGCTACGGCATATTAAACGAGATATATCCCGTTTCGGATATCGTTTACGTAGGCAAAAGCCTTTTTGCCGATGAAAGCGGGGGACACAATATTCTCGAACCGGCCGGATACGGAAAAGCGGTCATTACCGGCAAATATGCGCTTAATTTTGCGGATATAACAGGCGAAATGGCCGAAAATAATGCCTTAATTTTAACAGACGAAAAAAATATTAAAGAATCTATATTAAGACTTATAGAAAACGATAATCTAAGAAAAGAAACAGGAAAAAACGGCTTAGATTTTTGTTTAAAGAAAAAGCTAGAATTTGAAGAATATTTTAAAGAGTACCTGAATTCAATTTTGTCGGAAAAGACGTTGAACTAATTTTCCGAGAACCAACTCGTCGGCCTTTGGCCGACACCCCTCCTTAAAAGGAGGGGTGCTATGGTCGAAAATTAATCCGGCACTTTATGATAAAATGTGACTGGGACGGAATTTAATACCGTCCACATAAATGCGCGTCCCATTAATGCGGGAAAAAATATGAATATAGTTTTATTTATCGTATCGGCGAGAATTATTTTAATTTTAATTCTGATTTTATTAATTTTATTTTATTTCAGGATAAAATTTTTTAATTTAAAAATCGATTTTATAAACCGCAAGAGCGAAAACCGCAACAGGTTTAAACTTAATGAAATTAACGGAATAATACATTTTCATACGGTATATTCCGACGGGTCGGGGCGCATAGAAGAGCTTATAAAAATTGCTAAAGAACTTAAGGCGGATTTTCTCGTTTCGTCCGACCATAACACGCTTAAGCCTAAATTTGACGGGTTGGAAGGCTATTACGACGGGCTTTTTTATTTTGCCGGAGAAGAAATTAATACGGAATTCGGGCATTTTCTTGCCGTAGGCATCGAAAAAGAGATAAAAAGAGGCAAATATAAGGACGTTTTGTCTGAAATAAAAAAGCAAAATGGAGCAGGGATTATATGTCATCCGCATAACTGGTGGACGCCGTGGAAAAATTTTAAAGTAAAAGGATATGACGGCATCGAGGTTATAAACTTAGACTCCCAGTGGCGCGGAATGAATCCTTTATATATGATTGCCGTAATTTTTACATATAAAATAAATTCTTTTTACGCGCTTCATTTTTTGTCGCATAAACCGGTAAGAACCATAAAATTTTGGGATTCCGTCCAGAAGCGCAAAAATATGAAAACCGGCATAGCGTCTGCCGACGCCCATTCAAATGTTAAGGTGACAAGAAAAAAACGCATTAAATTTCCAAAATATTCGGAGCTTTTTTCTGTAGCAAGGACTCACGTTCTTTTAGAAGATAAATTGTCAGGCAAAACTTACGAAGACAAAAAGAAAATAACGGAAGCTATAAAAAACGGAAGGTGTTTTTTTGCTTTCGACATGTTGGGCATTTCTAAAGGTTTTTACTTCGGAGCTGAGTCTTCGGACGGAAAAAAATATTTCAGCGGGGATTATGTAGATGCCTCCGAAATTAAAAACAAAACGGAAGACAAAACTAATTTTAAATATAATCTTAATCTTAATCTTAAAGTTAAAGTTGGCGATAATGATAAAATTAATGACGATGCATGGGGAAATTTAAACAAAAACGATAAAAAAAATGTTATAATATTTGCCGGAATAGATATAAACGGCAGTAAAAATCCTTATAAAATAAATTTATTCAGGAACGGCAGAAAAATATTTTCGTCTAAGAATGCCGACCTTATTTATGAAATAAAAAATATAAACGATTTTTCAAAAGAGCCTAAGTCCTATTTTTACAGGGTAGAAATTGACGTTTATTTCGGGCGCAAAAAAATAACTTATCTTTATTCGAATAATATAGAAATATACGGGTGAGACGGATTATGAAAAATATTTGTAAAAATATTAATAATAATGGTAATAATAAAGCTGATAATTTAAAGCTAAATGCGGAGTTAAACGCAGCAGACATTGAAAAAATAGACAGAGAGTATGTCTGGCATCCTTTCACGCAGATGTCGGACTGGGAAAAGGAACGCAATCTTTTAATCGAAAGAGGGGAGGGTGTTTACCTTTTTGATATTCACGGAAACAGGTATATAGACGGAGTATCGTCCTTATGGGTAAACGTTCATGGACACAACAATCAGGAACTTAATTCCGCGCTCAAAGTTCAGATAGACAAAATAGCCCACAGCACGCTTTTGGGGCTTGCAAACGTGCCTTCCGCGATACTTGCCGAAAAACTTATAGAAATAGCGCCCAAAAACCTTAAAAAAGTTTTTTATTCCGACTCCGGTTCTACTTCCGTTGAAATTGCCGTTAAAGTCGCTTTCCAGTATTTTAGGCAAAAAGGGCCGAAATATAAAGACAAGAAAAAAATAATCGCCGCTACGTCGGCTTATCACGGAGATACCATAGGGAGCGTTTCAGTAGGAGGAATAGGGCTTTTTCATTCTATATACAAGCCTCTTTTGTTTGATACCATAAGAATAACTTATCCTTACTGCTACAGATGCCCTTACGGTTTAAAATATGCGGACTGCGCTCTGCACTGCGCAAAAGAAGCCGAAAAGATAATCAAAGTTCATGCCGAAGAGTCCTGCGCTTTAATTATAGAACCTATGATACAGGGCGCATCGGGAATGATAACTATGCCCGCAGGGTATTTGAAAAAAATAGAAAGGGCATGCAAAGATAACGGAGTTTTGCTTATATTAGACGAAGTCGCTACCGGTTTCGGCAGAACGGGAAAAATGTTCGCCGCATTTCATGAAGATATTTCGCCGGATGCGATGTGCACGGCAAAAGGAATTACCGGAGGCTACCTTCCTATGGCGGCTACTCTGTTTACGCAGGAAATTTACGACGGATTCCTCGGAAAATACGAAGATAATAAAACGTTTTTTCACGGGCATACTTATACCGGAAACCAGCTTGCTTCCGCATGCGCCGTAAAATCTATCGAACTTTTCAAAAAAAATGACATTATAAATAAAATGAAGCCGGTTATCGGACGTTTCAACGAACTTTTGAAAATGTTTCGTGAGCTTAAACACGTCGGAGACGTAAGAAATATAGGACTTATGGCGGGAATTGAACTTGTTAAGGACAAAGAGACAAAAGAGCCTTTCCCCGAACATGAAAGAATAGGGCATAAAGTAATTTTAAAAGCAAGGAAGAAGGGCGTCATCATAAGACCTTTAGGCGACGTCATAGTCTTAATGCCGCCGTTGGTTATAGACGAAAGGACGCTTGAAACGCTCTGCTCAGCCGTTTACGAATCTATTGAAGAAGTTGCAGGTAAAAATTAATCCAGCATCTTTTCCTCAGGGATAAAACTAAATTATGAATTTAAATTCTTTATATAAAGGTTATATAGGGGTATTTTTTTCCTGGGCGTTAGCGGCCGGACTTTTTTATCCTGGAATTATTTTTTTGATGTTTTTAGAGTCGTGCGCAATACCTATTTCTTCGGAAGTCGTTTTAATGGTTTCCGGTTTTCTTTCTGGAGAAGGCAAAATAAATTTTTATCTCGTTGTTTTAAGCGCTACACTCGGGACTTTGGCTGGCTCGTCCCTGCTTTATTATATCGGCAAAAAAGGCGGCAGGCGCATAATAGAAAAATACGGAAAATATTTCTTGGTCAATAAAAAAGACCTTGAAAAAGCCGAAGGCTGGTTTAAAAAATACGGTTCTATAACCGTATTTATCGGCGTATGCCTTCCGGTTATAAAAACCTATATAGGCTTCCCTCCAGGCGCTTCCCTTATGAATTACAAAAAATTTGCGGTTTATATCGTTTTCGGTTCCCTTATATATAACAGCGCGGTCGCTTATCTCGGCTTAGTAGTCGGACGAAACGTCAATCTTTTTATTCCGTATTTTAAAAAATTCGGCATTATTCTTATAGCGGCCGTTATCTTACTTATAATTATATATTTATACAGGCATATAAAAGAATCCAGATAAAATTAGAAGGAAAAATTAATCTGACGCCTTCAAAAGATAAAAATAAGATAAATAATTAAAGTATGTTTTCTTTAAAAAGCAAAAAATCACACCCTGCAGCCGCCGGACGTTTCGCTTCTTACGCCGAAATAGTTAATAATTTCAGCGTCCGCATTGCGGATGGCGGCGGAATCGACTATAAAACTGGCGGAGAAATCCCACCAAAAAGAGACGGGCTTTTAAGAAGCGGTTCAAGTCATGCTTCATTAACTGCAAACATTCCCTACGTTATTGTATTATATTTACTGTCGCTGATAGCCGCCATAATTTTGACGCTAATTTTAAATGCCGCAGCCGGATTTTTAAAAACGCCCGTCGCAGGATTTACCTTAACTATAGAGTATTTTTTATTGTCGGTTTTAATTTTTTTTATATTATATTTTACGATAAATAAAATAAAACTTTTAAAAGACGAAATAAGCGGAGACGCTTTCTCAGTGAACGCTAAAATTAAAAACCTTTCGAAGGAAAAAAAATCTTTCGACTTGGGTATTTTAAAACGCTCGGGAGGCAAAACCGGAAACGGCGGTAAAAAATATACGGAAGTCGTTATCGGACTCGACGAGAAAAAAAGATACGAACATATGATGATAGTTTCGCCGACCGGCGGCGGGAAAACTTCAAATTATATAATTCCGGGAATTATTTCAGATGCCTCGTCTTTCGGAGTATCGGTTTTCGCGGCAGATATAGACAGTCCTTATTTATACGAAGCGGTTAAAAAAGATTGGAAAAAAGCCGGCAAAAAGGTAGCGTTGTTCGACCCTTACGGGAAATCTGACGGAGATTCGGTAAATTTTAATCCGCTGACCGATAAAAACGGCAGGCCTTTATCCGACGATAAACTGTTAAATATCGCTTCCATGCTTTTTCACATTGATAAAAACGAGATAAAAGGCGGCGACGTTCATGCGCATAAATATTATGCAAGAAGATCTTCCGACATCTTTTACGCCTGCCTTATGTATTTAAAATACAGATATGAAGGCGGCTATTTCGACCTTTTTACCGTTAAGTCGTTCTTTGAAAGAGGAGTTAAATTTATCGAAAACGAAATAGTTAAATATGGCGGGAAAAACGAAAAGAAAATTAAAAATTTATTCAATAATTTTTTGGAACTTCCTGTTTACGAAAGGGCAAAAGCAGTAACCGACGTATTAAACAATTTGGATTTTTTAAACGATACCGCAGTCGGAAAATATTTTAAATGCAAAGATAAAAATAATAATAAGAATAATGAAGATAATCATGCCGGTGGTAATAAGGGAAATAATAATAACGATGATTATAATAAAGACGCCTGTTTTAGCTTAGAAGACTTTTTTACGGAAGATACGTTGTTTATAGCCGGTATTCCCAAAGAAAAAATAAATTCAGGAGGAGGAAGGCTGATATCTTTTATTGCGCAAATATTTATAGATGGAATATACGAATACAGAAGAAGCGGTTTAAGGGGTGCAAAGAGTGCCGATGGCACTGCAGACAGCACCGAAAACAGCGGCGTAATTAAAGAAGGCGGACGCAGTTTTTTTATCTATCTCGACGAATTTCCGGTTTTAACCTTGAACGATTTCGATACCGAACTTGCAAATTTAAGGAAGACAAATACCGGCGTATGCATAACCGTTCAGGATATCGCCTTTTTAAAGGAGCGTTACGGCGATATTGCTTTAATTGCTTCTAATATCGGAACCCATATAGTCATGGGGCATGCCGGGTGGGAAACCTGCAAATATTATTCGGAAATGTCAGGCGAGCGCTATGTATTGCATAAAGAATTTTTAAGAAAACATTTAAACGATTTAGATTTCGGCGAATCTCCGGTAGCTTCAGGCTTATATCCGTTAATTTCGCCGGACGAATTAAAAAATATGGATAGAAATTCCATTTTTGTTTATACGAAATACGTAAATCCTTTTATGTTAAGCCTACTTTAGCGTCAAATTTGCGAAGGGAATAGGCGTCGGATTAATTTTACGCGAACCACCCCGTCGGCCTTTGGCCGACACCCCTCCTTAAAAAGGAGGGGTGATAATGGCGTTTTAGCTCCGGCTATTTCTGCATATTTATTGCGGAAATCATAGTATCCGCAAGGTTTTTATAGGTTGAAGACGAGGAGTTTTTTTTAAGCAGGGAATAATATTTCAGCGCCAGTTTTTTATTTTTTATATATTTCAGGTATATATAGGCAATCTGGGACAGCTCGAACTGAAAATGCCGGCCGGAAGCGTTAAGATTATATCCTTTATTGAAATATTCAAGGGAAAGCTTGTAATTTTTTCTGGAGTAATTTATAAGCCCAAGATAATAATAGGTTTTGTATAATATGCCGGCGTTATTTTTTTCTTTTGAGTAACCGTTGTTTAAAATCTGTCCGAAGTATGACCCTGCCGCTATTATTTTATTGTTCTCGAATTCTTCTTTTCCCAAATAATAAAGGTCCTTTATTTTATTCTGCGGTTTAACGGTATTAAGGCTGTTTTTTAGCAAATAGATATAATTTTTATTAAGATTCAATTTGTTATATAATTTTAATTTTAAATTTGTAATTTTATTTATAAGTTTTAAATTTTTAACTTTTTTTAAATCTATTTTATTAAGCAGGGAAAGCGATTTTCTATAATTTTTCATTTTATAATATATATATGCCGTAAGATAAAAGTTTTTATATTTTTTCGCATAAATCATGGCATTTTTAAAGTCGTTAAGATTAAGTTCTATTTCGGCAAGATACATATACGTTTTTGGAATTACATATTTAGAAGGAAGTAAAAAACTTATATATTTGAAAGTTTTAAAAGCATCTTTAAATTTTTTGTTATTTTTCGACTTGAAATCTTTTTTAACAATTTTATAAAGAAGTCCGGCCGCTTTCTTTTCCGTTTTTACCTTTTCTTTTTCAGTCAATTCAGGCATAGATCCTGCATTAAAAAGAATCCGTTTTGTGTATTTTAATTCCTCTTCAGGATTTTTTAAAGTTTTATAATATGACGCCAAAAATTTTAAAGATTTCAGTTCTATTTTCGGATAGCCTACTTCAAGCGATGCGTTTTTAATATATTTAAGACCTTTGTTATTATTTTGCCCGACCGACGACATTCCGTAATAAGCTAAACTGCTTTTGTAATAGTATCCGGTGCAGTATCGGGATGATTTAACGAAATAGTTTTGAGCTGCGGCGTATTTTTGAGTATCGTAAGATATTATTCCTGTATAATAGGATTTGAAACACGACTCTTTCTTTTTCGCGGAAAATAAATTTTTCACGTCCAATATTAAAAGCGCTTCAGAGTAATTTTTTTTATGATTAATAAGATAATTTAAATAAACCGTTTTGAAATAACCGCTTTTTTTTTTCAAAAATTCGGATTTACGCAGAATGTTTTTAACATCATCCTTGTCGTAAAACTTATCTGCGCTTTTAGTTACGCCGCAAGAGGCATAAGATAAGGTTGAGTATATAAGAGACCTGTCGTAAAGTTTGCTTCCTTTTTTGCTTTTAGTTAAAAGGAAATCGAAATCGCGTATGGAACGATTGTAGTTTTTTAAATTAAAATCGCATCTCGCCATATAGTATATAACGTTATAAATATATTTATAATCGGGATTTTTATAAATTACCCCCTGGAAATAAGGTTTTGCCAGGAAGAAATTTTTTTCTTTAAAAAGAACTTTTCCTGTAAGAAAATAAACGTCCGAATATAATTTTTTTCCTATTTCATAGTTATTTAATATATGTTTAAGGTTGTTTCGCGCCATATAATAACCGCCGGCTTTATACTCTTTTAAAGCTTTTTCGTACAGCAGTTTCGCTTTTAAAGAAACGGCTGACGTTTTAGCGTTGGCGACTAAAATAAAAAAAGTTTGCGCAAACGCGTAAAATATTAGCGAAATATATATTAAAACTATTTTATTTTTTATGTTTTTCATATCTTTTTAATTTTTCTATTAGAGTAGTCCTGTTAAGTCCGAGCATTCTCGCAGCCTTTTCTTTTACGCCTCCCGAAATTTTCATGGCTTTTTCTATAATCTCCCTTTCCGCCGTTTCTATTTTTTCTTTTAAATTTATCCGAAAAGGTTCTTCGGCAATTTCCGACGCATAGCGTCTATCTAAGTTTATATCGCAGGATTCTTTCATACATAAATCTGTATCTGCATCTGAATTTATATGCATAATCGTATTCGATTTTTTTAAATATTTATCAGGAATATCTTTTTCGGCAATCAAGCCGCTTTCGTTCAATACAACCAGCATTTCCATTAAATTTTCAAGTTCCCTGACGTTGCCCGTCCATGGATAGTTTAAAAGTATATAAAAAGCGTCTTCCGAAATTCCATAGACGGAATCGTTCTGAAAATCGCCGAATTTTTTTAAAAAATAATATATAAGAATAATAATATCTGTTTTTCTTTCCCTTAAAGGAAGGAGATGAACAGGTATAACGTTAATCCTGTAATAAAAATCTTCTCTGAAGAGATTTTTAGCTATAAGTTCTTCCAAATTTTTATTCGTGGCGGAAATAATCCTGACGTCTATTTTTTTCGTTTTTACGGAGCCGACCGGTTCTATCTCTCTTTCCTGAATAACCCTTAAAAGCTTGACTTGAAGAGACGGACTCATATCGCCTATTTCGTCTAAGAAAAGCGTAGATTTGTCCGCAAGGTCGAATCTGCCGAGCTTGTCGTTAAACGCACCGGTAAACGCCCCTTTTTTATATCCGAACAGTTCGCTTTCTAAAAGTCCTTCGGGAAACGCTCCGCAGTTTACCGATACCATAGGCCGTTCGCTCCGCTTGGATTTATTGTGTATCAATCTTGCTATAAGCTCTTTTCCGGTGCCTGATTCTCCCGTAATAAGAACCGAACTTTCCGAAGGCGCGATTCTGCAGATTTTTTTTATAACCTCTGCAATATGCTCGGAAATACCGTAAATATTTACGCCTGCATCTTTAAGGTCTTCATTGTTTACGCACAAGTCGTCGAGCATGGTAGATTCTTTATCTATAAAAGCGTTATAGCGTTTCTTTTTAAAAATTTTAGAGTCGATAAACTTTTCATAAGCTAATTTTTTTATATTTCCCGAATGAATTATATGGTCTATATTATGTTTTATTAAAAAAATTATGCCGCGTTCGTTTAATTTGCTTAAATTTTCTATATAAACGTAAAGCTTAACGTTTCTTTTCGGTTTTATCGTCGATATTTCTTTTATGTAATTTTCGTCGTATTCGGTTATAATGTAAGTGTTGCTGTTGAAATTGCGCGGCAGATCTTTAAAACCGGTTGAAACTGCGATTTTATCTTTCGGAAGCGTCCGAGCAAGGGCGACTGTAATCGTTTCTATTATTTTTTTTTGTTCCGACAATATATAAACGAGGTATTCTTTTTTTTCCGTTTGACTAATATTATTCATTTTATTTATAATTTATATACTATGCTGACTATAATAATAGATGGATACAATTTTATTTTCAACTCTTACTTTAAAGTTAGTTTTAAATCGGACGAACTTCAAAGGTTAAGAGAAGAAACGATAAATTTTTTATCAAAATATTATAATGTAAAAAAAAATAAAGTGGTAGTGGTTTTTGACGGATACAATACTGACGAACCTTTGGAGTCGAAATACAACCGTCAAAATATTGAAGTGGTATATTCAAAAAAAGACGAAAAAGCCGACGACGTTATAGTCAGGCTGTCTAAAAGCATAAAGGGCAGCTTATTAGTTGTAACAAACGATAACGATATAAGGCGCAGGGTTTTAAGTGCAGACTGTTCCTGCTTGGATATAGACGAATTTGTAAAATTAGCCCGCAATATTATAGAATACGGCGAAAACAGCTCGGACGTAGAATACGGCGGCGAAGATGTCGAAGAGGAGAGAAGAAGGGGCGGAGCGAAAAAAGGCAATCCGCATAAGCTTTCAAAAAAAGAAAGACTGAAACTAAAAAAAATTAAAAAACTTTAGTAAACATATTTTTTATTTGTTCTATCTGCGTAGATATTCTTGCGTCTATTTCGCCGAAATCGGTTTTTATGACGACTTCTCCGGGTTTAATATGCATTTCCTGCATAAAATCTATATTGGCTTCTCTGGATATAAAATCTTTTAACGGAGCCGGATTTTTGTTTAATGCCTTATAATCTTGCGGATTCAGGCATATAGTAAAATTTACCGCTTCGGCCGACCTGTTTACGGCGGAAGCTATGATGTTGAACATAAGTCCGCCGTCAGCTTCTATTTTAGATTTTATTATCGTTTCTGCTATTTTTACGGATAATTCGACTACGTCTTTCTTTACGTCTTCATATAGTTCGTTCTTAAACTGCTTTATGGATTCGGCGGCGGAAAATATATTTTTAACGCCTTCTTCCATTGATTTTAATACTTGAGATTTGCCGCTTTCAAAACCTTCCGCATATCCTTTTTGTTTCGCGGCTTCGAAAACGGAATTTTCTTTTTCTTCTAATGCTTTTTCAGTTTTATTTTTATAGTTTTCTATATATGAAATAATGTATTTTTGAAGCGAAGAAGGTACCGTTTCGAGAGCCGCCACAAGTTCTGCATTATCTTTGCCGCTTGCGTCTTCGCCTCTCAAAACGTTGGATAAGATGGTTTTTTTGCCGTCGTATAAGGTTTGACCATCCATATTTAATTCGTAATCTTTAAGGATTTTACTCATACAAGTTTTTCGCTCTCGCTTTTTACGGCAAGGCTTATTTTACCTTCATCTTCAAGCCTTCTCGATACCTTTAATATTTCGTGCTGAACTTTTTCGACTTCGGAAAGTTTTTTCGGACCCATTGCCTCAAGGTCGTCTCTAATCATCTCCTGAGCTCTTTTTGAAACGTTTGCAAGAATTTTATTAGTAAGTTCTTCGGAAGCTGTTTTTAGAGCAAGGACTATCTGGTCGTGGGAAACCTCTCTTAAAATCAGCTGCATCGATTTGTCGTCAACGCTTGCAAGGTCGTCGAATGTAAACATTAATTCCCTGATTTTTTCAGCTTCTTCTTTGTCTAATTTTTCTATATCTGCGATTATAGGCTCTTCGATAGATTTATCCATATTGTTTAAAATATCCGCTACTACACGGACGCCGCCGACTAATTTGCTCTGCGTAGAACTTGTGGATTTAAGCTGTTCCTGAAGCACTTCGTCCAAGTCTTTAATAACGCCTGGCGGAACTCTTTCCAGCTTTGAAAGCCTGAATACTACCTGCGATCTTATGGAAGATGGTAAAAGTCCTATTACTACGGCCGCTGAAATAGGTTCTAAATGTCCAAGAATAAGAGCGATAGTCTGCGGATGTTCGTTTTTAACAAAATCGGCTATAATATGAGGGTCGAGCCATTTTAACGTCTGCAGTCCTTCTTCTTCTATTGGTCCGTGAAGATTGTCCAATATTTTTTTTGCTTTGTCGGGGTCAAGCGATTTTGCTATAAGATTTTTAACGTAATCGTCTCCTTTTACTATCAGTCCTACTTTTGAAAAATTAGAATTGAAATCTTTAAGTATATTTTCGGAATCCTCTTTTTCTATAGTCGGAAGGTTATCCATATACTTAGTAATTTTCTGGATTTCCATCAATTCTAATCTTTTTATGATTTCCGATGCGGCGTCTTCGCCCACGGAAACCAAAAATACGGCGGCTTTTTCAGGTCCGGATAGTCTTCTTGTCATTTATATTTCCCTTCCGGAATCTTTTAATAAATTTCTTACATAGTTTACTGCTGCATCCGGATCTGATTTCACGATATTAGCGGCTACGTCTTTAACGTCAGGTTCAGGAGGCGCTATAGATTCCTGTTTTATCTGAGCAAGCGTTTCCAGCCTTTCTTCTTCGGAGGAGCGTCTGCCTCCTCTTCCTTGCGATTCGTAAGAAGTTATATACTGCATTAATGGTCTTAAAATAATTAAAATTAACAGTACTATGCCTATCAATATAACGCCGTATCTTATAATCTCGCTAAGGTTAGATTTAATCAACGCCGTTATAGTTTTTTTGGGAGGAGAGGGTATTTTATAGCTTATCTTTTTAAAAGGAATATTAGCTACGACGACTTTATCTTTTGCCGTCTTAGAATAACCTATTGCCGTTTTTACTATATTTTTAAAAAGGCTCATTTCGGATGAACTTCTCGGAATATATCGTTCGGCAGTTTTGCCCTTAGCGGATTTAACTTTTTTATAAGTTCCGTTTACTAATACGGAAGCGTAAACCCTTTTAATAGTTCCTACGGGGTAGGATATTTTTTCTATTTTTTTAGATACGTCGTAGTTTGTCGTTTCTTTTTTTACCGTATGAACGCTAGGCTTTCCGACGGGAATAGGAATCTTTCCCGGCGGCAGGTTTGATTTTGCGCCAGGAATACCCTGAGGCATTAATGCTCCCGTAGAAGAAGATTTATACGTCTGCTGAGATACTATAGCCGTCGTATTTGGATTGTAAGTCAGTTTAGATTCTACTTTTTTTGCGAAATCTACCTTAACGTAAACTTTAGACGTTATGTTTCCTGTTCCGACTACAGGTATTAACATTGAATTAATTTTAGTTTCTAAACTTTTTTCTATTTTACGGACGTAGTTTAACTGATTTACCGTATATGCGAAAGAACTTTTCGTAGGAATAGAAAGTATCTTTCCTTCCGTATCCACTATGGTAATGTTTTTAGGCTTTAAACTTTCCACGGCGCTTGCGACTAAATGAATTATTCCGTTTACCTGCATTTTGTCGAGCGTCATTCCCGACCTTAATTTGACAATTACCGACGCTTTTGCCGGCGTCCTTCTCGTAACGAAAACGGATTGTCTCGGCAGAACTATAAGCACCCTCGAATATTTAATGCTGTTAATTTGGTCTATCGTTCTTTCGAGTTCGCCCTGCAGAGCTCTCTGGTAATCGACGTGCTGCATAAAATCGGTCATTCCTATCTGAACTTTGTCGAATATGGAAAAGCCGACTCCTTCCTGACGCGGAAGACCGATGGAGGCGAGTTTAAGCCGTGTTTTATAAACGTCGTTTTTAGGTATAAGAACGGTTTTGCCTCTGTCTTCAAGTTTATAAGGAATATTGTAGGAATGAAGTTTGCTGATTATCTGAGAAGCGCTCGTTGAGTTTAAATTTGAATAAAGCACGCCGTATTTAGGAGCGGTAGCGTAAATAGCCGTTAAATATACGGCTATAACGACCCCTGCCAGCATAAGGACGAAGACTATCTTCCTTTCGATTGAAAGTTCGGTGAAAAAAGTCTTTAACTGCGTACCTAATTCTTTAAAATTAGCTGCCATTTAATCCGAATTACGAATTTTAATAATAGAAAGTAGAAA
>JAJYKQ010000085.1 GCA_021788495.1 bacterium
GGCAAAGATATTTTCCAAAATATCGGCGGCTAATATAGTAGTAGATATGATTATTCAGAATATATCTATCGAAGGACACACGGATTTAACCTTTACGGTATCTAAAAAAGATTTAAAAAAAGCTTTGGAAATTACCGAAGAACTTGCTAAAGAACTTAACGCAAAAGAAGTTTTAAGCGACGATAAGATTGCAAAAGTTTCGGTAATAGGCGTGGGCATGAGAAATCATTACGGAACGGCTTCTACAATGTTCGACGTTCTTGCTAAAGAAAATATAAACATTATGATGATTTCAACGTCCGAAATTAAAATATCATGCGTGATAGACGCAAAATATGCCGAACTTGCCGCCAGAATACTTCACGATGCATTTAATCTCGGCAGGCAGAATTAAAAATATAATAAATTTATAAACATTAAACATTAATAAATGAATAAGGTTTCGGAACAAAAAAAAATAGAAATTTACGATACTACATTAAGGGACGGCACCCAGGGAGAAGGTTTTTCCTTATCTATAGACGATAAATTAATGATAGCCGACATTCTTGACGAACTAGGGATAGATTTTATCGAAGGAGGATTTCCTGCCTCAAATCCTAAAGATAAAAAATTTTTTGAATCTGCTTCTAAAAAGAAATTAAAACATTCTAAATTAGCCGCTTTCGGAAGCACCAGAAAAAAAAACGTCAGAGTAAAGGATGACGCCGGATTAATAGTGCTTGGAGAAACCGACGTTAATTACATTACTATTTTCGGCAAATCTTGGGATCTGCACGTAGAAAGCGTTTTAAAAATATCTTTGGAAGAAAACTTAGATATAATATCGGATTCGGTAGAATTTTTAAAATCATGCGGAAAAAAAGTTTTTTTCGATGCGGAACATTTTTTCGACGGATTTAAATACAATGAAGATTATGCCGTAAAAACCTTAAGCGCCGCAATTTCGGCAGGAGCGGACAAAGCTGTTTTATGCGACACCAACGGCGGCTGTCTGCCGGACGATATAAGCAAAATCGTAAATAAGATTAAGGTTAAATATAAAATAGATATAGGCAGGCTCGGCATACATACTCATAACGATACGGATTGCGCCGTAGCAAATTCTATAGCCGCAGTTTTAGAAGGAATAAAACACGTTCAAGGAACCATAAACGGTTACGGCGAAAGGACGGGAAACGCCAATTTATCTTCTATTATCCCCAACCTTGAATTAAAAGCCGGATTTAATACCATAGGCAAAGAAAAACTTAAAAACCTTCTTAAAGTAAGCAGGTTAATAGATGAAATTTCAAACAATACTTCGGCTAAAAATATGCCTTACGTTGGAGAAAGCGCATTTGCGCATAAAGCCGGGCTTCACGCAAACGCCGTTCTTAAAAATCCTTCTTCATACGAACACATTGATCCGTCATTCGTCGGTAATGCCAGAAGATTTTTAATTTCCGATTTATCCGGCAAAAGCAATATAACCGCAAAAGCAAAAGAACTCGGTATAGATATCGGCGATTTATCGGAATCGCAGGAATCGGAACTTTTAAACAAAATTAAAGAATTAGAAAATTTAGGTTTTAATTTTGAAAGCGCGGACGGTTCCTTTAAAATCCTTTTGGATAAATATTCTTCAAAAGATTACGGGAATAAAGAATACTTTAAACTTTTATCTTTCAGGGTCAACATAGAAAAAACTTCCGATAAAAATATTTTCAGCGAAGCGGTAGTAATGATAGAAGTAAAGGGTAAGACGGAACACACGGTAGCGGTAGGGGACGGTCCCGTAAACGCATTGGATAACGCATTAAGAAAAGCTCTTGTTAAGTTTTATCCCGTTCTTGACGAAATGAAACTTACCGATTTTAAAGTCAGGGTTATAAGCGGCAAAGCAAAAACCGGAACGGCTTCTCTTGTAAGGGTTTTGATAGAGTCTTCGGATAAAGAGGAAAAATGGACGACGATAGGTGTATCTGAGAATATTATAGAGGCTTCATATATAGCTCTCGCAGACGGCATAATTTATAAACTCGATAAAGATAAAGAAAAATAAAGGCGGAAAATAATAATGACGGATTTTGATAACGTAAAAGAAACCGGTTTTTTTAAGGCTTTATATTTAACATGGAAAAAATCTCTTTTCAGCCCGGAAATATTTTACGAAGAGTTGAATAATACAGGCGGACAGGAAGAAAAAAGCATATCTAAGCCTTATTTTTACGCCCTTTTGTTTACATATATAAATTTGGTGTGTTCTTTCTTCTGGGAAGTTGTTTTTTTTAAGATAGGGTTTTACAGAAATTATACAGTTTTGCCTAAAATACCGCTTTTCTTCGAGAATAAAAGTTTTATAGATATGTATATAATTATAGGCGTTATATTTCTTCTGTTTATACTTGGAATTTTATATACAATTTTTCTAATAATTCTTACTATCATAGTCCATGGATTCGTTATGCTTATGGGAGGCAAACATGGAATAAGAAATACGTTCAGAATAATAGGCTATGCTTCGGGCGTCGGAGTTTTTTCCATATTTCCGATATTTGGATACAATATATCAGCCGCATGGTTCGCCGCTCTTTTAATTATAGGAGTCAAAAAAACCAACGGCCTATCGACGTCAAGGTCTATAATGACGCTTTTACTGCCGTTTATTTTCCTCTCTTTAATATTAGTAGTCTTTTTAATAAAGATATTGACGGTAAGGTAAGTAAGGGTTGAGGCGGGGACAGAATTGAATTCTGTCTTTCCGATTTGTGATGGTGCCAGAATTGAATTCTGGCACCATGATATATAAGCGTTAAGCTCTGCCGGAAGAGCCGAGAACTTTCATTCTTTCGGTAATTACTTCGACTACGTAATCTCTTGCCGGACCGAAAATCTTTCTAGGGTCTATTTGGGATTTATCGTTAACCGTGCTCTCCCTGACTTTAGCAAGAAATGCAATACGTAGGTCGGTGTCGGTATTAACTTTATTTATACCGAATTTTACGGCTTCTTTTAGGACGTCGAACGGAACGCCTTTTGCGCCTTTTAAATCCCCTCCGAACTCCTCGAATTTTTTAGATGCCGCTTCCGGAACGGAAGATGCTCCGTGAAGAACTAGCGGAATGCCGGTTAGTTCTTTAACTTTTTTTAGCCTTTCAAAATCGAGTTTTGCTTCTCCTTTAAATTTAAAAGCTCCGTGCGAAGTGCCTATAGCCGGAGCAAGAAAATCTATACCGGACGCTTCTACGAAATCATGTGCTTCATTGGGATTTACAAGTACGGCGTCTCTTTCAGCTACAGAAACGTTGTCTTCCACGCCTTGAAGTCTTCCGAGTTCGGCTTCAACGGAAATTCCGACGGGATGGCATATACCGACTATCTGTTTTGTTAATTTAAGATTTTCTTCATAGGGGAAATGGGAAGCATCTATCATTACCGAAGTAAAACCTGCTTTAACCGCAGTCATTACTGCTTTTATATTTGAACCGTGGTCGAGATGCAGCGCGACGGGTATATTGGGATATTCATCGGAAAGAGTTTTAACCATGGAATACATCATTTTTGCGCCGGCATATTTCATGGCGCCTTCGCTTGCCGCAATTATAATCGGCGATTTTTCTGAATTTGCAGCGGAAAATATCGCCTGCAAAAATTCCATATTGTTCGCATTAAAAGCGCCTACCGCATAACCTTTCCTGTTTGCGTCTTCCAAAATTTCTTTTGCTGATACTAACGGCATTTCATACCTCCCTGTTGTTATTAGTATTTATTATATAATTAATTTATAGATTTTGCTTTTATTCGTTTGCCGTCTTACCGTGATAATCTTTTTCTCTGAACCTCATACGTATAAGCAAAAATTAATTTTTATAGATAGTTTTTGGCGGAAGCGTACGGGAATCGAACCCGCCTTGCCCTTTAGGGAGCAACTGTTGATTTGAAGTCAAAGGGGAGCACCAGCCCTCCAATCGCTTCCATATTAATTATATCAATAAAATTACATTATGCAAATACTTATTGCGGAATATAAGAAATTATGAAAAATAACCTTTGAATATATTTTAAAATAATGATAAATTATATATATGCAACGGAGAGATGTCCGAGAGGCCGAAGGAGCATGACTGGAAATCATGTATAGATGCAAGTCTATCGAGGGTTCGAATC
>JAJYKQ010000086.1 GCA_021788495.1 bacterium
GCCGCGGGGAAAAGCAGTAAAACTAAATATATAAAATTAAATTTAAAATTAAAAACGCTAAAAATTCCGTAAAAATGTTTAAAAGTTAAAAAAGAAGACAGGGATGCATACAGGCTGTATGTTTGATTTGCCGATATAATAAGCGACCACATAATTAAAACGTAAAAAATAACGGCAATATTTCCAGCGGCGCCGGTATTGACGTCCTTCATAGCTTTATAAAATCTATTTTTATCTCCGCTTTTCAGATATGCTAAAAAACCGTCCGAAGTATCCGACAGTCCGTCGAAATGAAGACCGCCGGTAACGGCATAAAGACAAAATATCGAAATTAAAACCGAGGTATATAAGGGCAAAAATTTATTAAATACGTAAAAAACGAAGGCTGTTATAATACCGATAAAAAGACCTGCGGCGGGAAAAAATTTAATAGATTTTATTAAAAGTTCCGTCCGAGAAACAGCATCGTATTTTTTGTTTTTGAATTTAAATACGGTCAAAAAGTTTACGGACTCTAAAAATTCGCTCAATATAGCCATTTGCTCTTTATAGAAACGACAATGAATTAGTAATAATTTATTATTTATTATTTATTTCTATGCGGATAACGATGCGGAGGCGCAGAATTAATTAAACATTAAGTTTTGAAGCTATAACGCCCGCTTCGTCGAACGTAAGCATATTATTATACATATCGAGCGCCGTTTCGATTATCTTCATAGCGATAACCGCTCCGGTTCCTTCGCCGAGCCTCATAGAAAGATTTAATATAGGGGTTTTGCCGGTAAGGGAAACGGCCGTTTTATGCCCTTTTTCTTCCGAAAGATGACCCATAAACATATAATCGGCAACCGCAGGATTTATATTTAAAGCAATCAAAGCTCCTGCCGTAGAAATAAAACCGTCCACTACTACGGGCGTCCTGTTTAAAGCGCACCCTATTATAAATCCGGCTATGGCGCCTATTTCCAGTCCGCCGACGCCGGCAAGGACGTCCACGGCATCGCTATTTACGCCGCCTTTTATATTAGATTCGACGGCTTTTTTAATAATTGCCGCTTTTTTCTTAATTACGGCGGCGCTCACGCCCGTCCCTTTTCCGCAGACGAGTTCCGGAGATTTTTTTGAATAAAAGCAGGTAATCGCGGAGGCCGGCGTCGTATTGCCTATCCCCATATCGCCGGTTGCGCATATTTTGGCGTCTTTTTCCTTAATTACTATATCGGCGATTTCTATTCCTTTTAAAATCGATTCTACTGCTTCGTTTTCCGTCATTGCCGGACCTTTGTTAATATTAAAGGTGCCGTTTTTTACTTTTCCGCTTATGAAATTATCTCCCTGAAACGGCGCATCGCTTTTTATTCCTACGTCGGTTACTAAAACATCGGCGCCGACCGAAGCGGCTATGGCGTTAATTGCGGCTCCGCCGCTAAGAAAACTCCTGACCATTTGAGTCGTAACGTCCTGTTTAAATAAGCTGACGCCCTCTTCGACGACTCCGTGGTCTCCGGCAAAAACGCAGACGCATTTATTAAGATTTAAACATTTATCTTCTTTATTATAATAAGTCAAAAAAGGTCTTTCTTCTTCCGTTATAGCTACTACGTCTTTTGCAAAGTCCTCTAATCTGCCGAGGCTGCCCTTAGGTTTAATCAGCTTATTCAGCCTGTTTTCGGCAATTTTATAAAACTTTTTTTTATTAACCGGTTTAATTTTCTTTGCAATAGAAAATAAACGTTCTTTATTATTCATATAAGATTAATTATAAATTAGATTTTACTTCAAAGCAAGCGGATTTCCGGCAATAACGCAGTAAGCTTTATCGGAAACGGCGGAAAGTTTCTGCTCCATTAAACCGTTTAGTTCTACGAATTTTCTGACGTATGCATCTACGGAAACTAAATTAAAGCCGAGAGAATCGGAAACGGTTATTACGGAACATCTTACGGCGGAAAGATATTCGGAAAATTTCAATACCGTTTCCGCGGCAAAATCAAAATATTTTATGTCGGTAAAAAAAGACGAAAGCCATAAAGTCATTGAATCTATTAATATTACGCACCTTTCCGCAATCCGTTCGTCGGGAAAAGAATTACGGACTGCGTCTATTTCGGCGGTTAAATCGTCGAAATTTTCATGCACTATAAAAGTTTTATTCCGCTTTTCCTTATGCTTTTTAATTTTCAAAAGCATTTCATCGTCTTTTGCGTTTATTTTAATTTTTGTATTTGCGGTAGCTATAAAATGAAGCAGGGGGAAATTGCCGGCATCCGTTTCCGCCCCGCCCCGCATGACCGTCAATATGCCGTCCGACATTCCCGCATCTGCATTCATATTGGACTTATAAAGCGCAAGCGCCGTATTTTCGGCAAACTGCGACTTACCGGAAGAAATTCCGCCGGTTATAAAAATTTTAGCCATATTTTTTAAACAAGCATTGTTTTAAATTTTTCAACCTCTAAAGGTTTTGAAAGCAAAAACCCCTGAATGCAATCGCAACCTAATTCTTTCAAGAGGTTAAACTGTTCGTCGGTCTCGACGCCTTCCGCTATAGATTTCATATTTAATTTCTTGGAAAGATAGATTATGGTTTCGACTATATATCTGGAATGTTTGTCCGCAAGCATTTTCCTTACGAAAGATATATCTATTTTAAGTATATCGAACGGAAGGTCTGCAAGATAGGAAAGGGAAGAATAACCTGTTCCGAAATCGTCTATGGAAAGTCCGAATCCTTTTTCTTTTAAACTTCCCAAAAGTTTTGAAGAGTAGTCTAAGTTATTTATAAACGTTCTTTCTACGATTTCCAAATTAAACAAATTAGGGTTTACGCCGTTTTTATTAAGCGCCGCATGCATATTGTCTTTTAAATTAGGGTCGGCAAAACTTGTAGGAGATATATTAACGGAAATAGGTACTACTTTAAGGCCTTCGTCCGACCACTTTTTAATGTTAAGCGATACGTCTTCTAAAATCCAATTTTCAACTTTAGTAATTATCCCGCTCTGTTCCATGAACGGTATAAACTCCATCGGCGGAACTAACATTCCGTCTTTACGCCACCGAAGAAGGGCTTCGGCTCCTTTTATCGAACCGGTTTTCACGTCAAAATAAGGCTGATAGTACAGTACGAATTGATTTTTTTCAAAAGCTTCGCTTAGACCGTTTTTTAATTCTACTTTTTTTCGAGCAGATTCCTCAAATTCTTTTTTAAAAAAACTTACGGCATTTTCTCCCTTTGATTTTGCGTTAAGCAGCGCCGATTCGGCTTGGTCGAACATAGCCTGCGCAGTGCCGGCGTCTTTAGAATAAACGGATATTCCTGCGTTAAAAGATATATTTATCTTTTTTTCGCCGTCTTGCAAATAATAAAACGGTTCGTTTAGAACCGACAAAACTCTGTTTATTATATGAAGGGCATCTTCGTCAAATTTTAAGCGTTTTAAAAACACGGCAAATTTATCTGCGTCCCATCTTGCCAAAATATCGAAATTTTTTATAATATTTTTAATCTTATTGCCCGCTTCCTTTAATATTTTACTGCCGGTTTCAAAACCGTAAGTATGGTTTAATAAAGAAAAATTAACGGGGTTTAATATAGCAAAGGCGCAATGGGGCTGAATGCCGGCATAATATGCCTCTTTTATATATTCCTCTATCTTTTCTTTCAGCAGTTTTTTATTCGGAAAACCGGTAAGCGCATCGAAATTTATCAAACGTTCTATCGTTTCTTCGGCTTTTATTTCGCCGGTAATATCTTTGCCGGTAGTTATATAATATTCTATAACGTCGGCTGCGCCGTTAGGGACGCCGTTTGAAGAATTACCGGCATTAAAAGGAGTAATCGTCGTATAGCAGTATATATCGCCGCCGGTTTTTGTTTTATAAGTAAATATATCCGTTAAAATTTCGCCTGAAATAATAGCGGCAAGAAATCTTTTTGCCATCGATTCTTTGCCGGAGCCGCCTTCAAATATTTTGGAATAATGTTCGCCTATGAGTTCGTCTGCAGTATAGCCGAATATTTTATATGCGCTTTCATTAACAAACAGTATTTTGAAATATTTGTCTAAAATAATAGCAAAATCCGAACCGGAATTTAATGCGGTGCGAATCATAAAATGCCATTTTTCGTCTT
>JAJYKQ010000087.1 GCA_021788495.1 bacterium
TTGCCTTTTATATTCATTCTGTCAAGATGCTCCTGAATTGCTTTTCTTGCGGCTGTTACCGCATACGATTTATTTTCGACATTAACGGCGGTAGAACCTTCCGTCATTCTCCAATGGTATAAAATCCTTGGAATATGCCTGATTTCGGAGTATTTTATTTTTTCTATAAATCTTAGAGCAAGGTCGTAATCCTGCGCACCTTCGTATCCTTGCCTGAAACCTCCTATTTCATCAACTATCGACTTTTTATAAACTCCTAAGTGGCTTATAAAATTCTGAGATAAAAAAAGGGCTGGATTCCAGTCGGTTTTAAAATAAGGCAGGACTCTGCTTCCGTCGAAATACAATTTGTCTTCGTCGCTGTAAATTAACTTTGCGTCCGGATGTTCGTTAATTTCCTGTACCACAAAAAATAAAGCGGATTCGGGCAGTTCATCGTCGTGGTCTAACAGGGCTATATAATCTCCGGTCGCAATGGAAAGCGCGCTGTTAGACGCTTTGGAAATATGGCCGTTTTCGGTTCTATATATAACTTTAATTCTTTCGTCTTTTTCTTTGTAATATTTTAAAATTTCTTTTACGTGAATTTCCGTAGATGCGTCGTCTGCTATGCAAAGCTCCCAGTTTGGATAAGTCTGGCTGATTACGGATTCTATCGCCTTGGTTAAATATTCTCTTGGAGTATTATAGGTAGGTATAATAATGCTTATTTTCGGTTTAAATTCGAATATAAAGGCTCTTTGTACTTCAAGTTCCGTTACGGAAGGCTCATTATATTTTATCCATACTTTATAGATTTCAATTTCGTCTAACGATATTTTTATGTCTTTATCATGTTTAACTATATTATTTACTAATGTTCTGTAAATAAAAAGTAATTTTTCTTTTTCGTTAAGCAATAATTTTAAATCCTTTTGAGATTCCAACATGCCTAAAGTTCGTTTTATTTCTGTTCTTTTTTTATAAATTTTTATATTATATTCGTTTAATTTTAAAAAATCGTCGCAAAGTTCTGATGCTTCTTCATAATTCTTGTTTAAAGTCAGAAAATCGATTTCACTATCGATGGATTTAAGCCTATTTAATGAAATAATATATTTAGAAACGTCGTTTTTAGATTTATTAGAGATAAATAAATTATCCATTTCGGCAAATATATAATTATCTCTTTTATATTTAAGCCTCCATTTTTCCATAAAGCGGTTAATATTTTCAATATCGTGCTTTTTTCTGCCCGCCGTTTTTTCTTCAAAATGAAATATTATGCTCTTCGGATTAAATATAAGCCTGTAACCCGCTTCGCCCAATTTAAGGCATAAATCCACGTCTTCGAAGCCGTTAATATAGCCCTCGTCAAAACCGCCCGCCGCCTTGAATATTTCTTTTTTGAACATAAGGCATGCCGCCGTAAGCGCGTTATAGCTCCTTATATAAATCGTATTTTTGATATCGGATTGCAGACATCCGGATATATCTGCTTTAGAATATGCATTGTAAGGCACCAAATTTTCCGAAAAAACAATGCCGGCTTCCTGAATTTTTTTGTCCGGATATAAAAGGAGTGGTCCCGCGGCGCCTATTTTTAAATATTTGGCGGAGCCTGCCGTTATAGAATAATAAAGTTCGTCTATTGCTCCCTTCGAAACTACGGTATCGTTATTTAAAAATAAAATATTTTCCGATCTTGAAACCTTTACTCCTATATTAGAAGCTTTTGCGAACCCCAAATTTTCATCGTTTGGTATAAAGCGAAAATTATTTAAACCTTGAAAATTAGCAAAATATTCCTTTGTTTTATCGGTTGAACCGTTGTCTATTATAATTATCTCGAAGTTCAAAAGCGGATGATTCTTAAATATAGAAAAAATGCATTGCTTTGTATAATTAAAATTATTATATACTGGAATTACTACCGATACGTCAAAACTCTCGGCTTTATGGTCTCTTTTATAATTAATCCCGCCGGCAACTGCATTATACGATGGAACGTACATAAAGTCCGCAAGAAAATAATTAAACCCCCCGCCTGCATAAAAAGACGAAAGCTGTAAAAGTAAAGCTTTGTCTTTTAGCGTCAAATCGTTAAAATCTTCTCCGGCAACAAGCGTTTTAAAGCCGATTTTAACTATATAAGGAAAGTCGGTTTTAAATTTTTCTAAAATATTTTCCCTGCTTTTTATATCCATGAAAGCGGCATCCATAATAAGAAAAAATTCGTCTCCAGCTATGCCATGCTTATCTAAAAAAGCACGAACATTAGTCAGATTTTCCTGAGAATAAAATAAATCTGGTTTGCGGCAGTTAAGGCTTTTAAATTCATAATCTATAACCGGGAAAGGGTTAAAATCGTCGATATAGATAACATAGTCGAAGTTTTCCGAAAGAGGGTCGGCGGAGCAGTATTTTAAATAAACATTTTCGTCGAAAAATTTCCAGTCGTCCGAAACGAGATATAAATCCCAGTTATTGTATTTATTATGCAGGTCTCTTATTAAAACGGTACTTTCGAGTAATTTTTCGGGTCGTTTTAAGTCGATATTTATTAAAACTTTTTTAGGCTGTTTAGATATGTCCGTTAAACAAGTTTTTTTAGAATTAATTTTGATTTTCCCCTGTTCGTATTCGCCTGCGGAAGCTATCGGAAAAACGTTTATAAAGCCGGCATATTCTATATATCCTTTTAGCAAGTATTCAGAAACCGCAGCCCCTATATATTCAATATAAAACGACGAACCGTGCGATAAAACTCTGAAAGCCTCTAAAAATAATTTCTCCAATTCTTCGTAAGTCAAATCGTCGGTTATTTCTTTAAACGATAATGTCTTAATTGAAGAATCGGGTATATTTTTCAATATACCGCTTAACTCGTTAAAATCTTTTTTATCCTTAAGATTTATAACGGTAGAAAGATTAAAATCATGATATTTTTTTACGGCAATTTCTATATAATCCGGACTTTCTTTTAATGTGTAAATTAACAAACCGGTTTGATTTATTTTTTCTTCAAGTAAAGGCAGAAATATATAATCTTTAGGAACGATAAATTTAAAAAAATCCGACGATTCCAACTCTTTAATAATGAAGGCAAGGGATTCGTTTACGGCTTTTTCGCCGAAAATATTTAATATTTTAGGTTTTATATTTTTCATATTTAAATCAAAGTTTATTTATCGTCGATAATATTTCTATAATTATTTCAACCCCGTTTTCGGCACTTATACCATTCGTTTTTATATGAACATTTGGATTTTCCGGCTTTTCGTAAGGAGAATCGACGCCGGTATAGCTTTCTATTTCTCCGTTTAGCGCTCTTTTGTACCAGCCCTTGGCATCCCTTTTAACGCATTCGTGGAAAGGCGTGTCTATAAATATTTCGATGAAATCGCCGGAGCCTATTATTTCCTTTGCGGCATGCCTGTGCTTTCTTAATGGCGAAATAAACGATGCTATAACGATAATTCCGGCATCTACGAAAAGTTTTGCGGCTTCGGCGACCCTTTTTATGTTTTCTAACCTGTCTTCCTCGGAAAACCCCAGCCCCTTGCTGAGTCCGTGCCTTATATTGTCTCCGTCAAGCAGGTAGGTATGACGGCCTTTTTCGTTTAACCTCTCTTCGAGCATATTGGCAATGGTGCTTTTTCCGCATCCGCTGAGTCCTGTAAGCCATAAAACGCAACCTTTCTGGTTTTTAAGTTTTTCCCTGTCTCTCCTTTTTATTTTATGTTCGTGCCATACGATACAGGAATCATGATTGTTTATTGACGGCATACTTAATTTATCTAGTTGTATTTTGAAGTAATTTATTTAATTCGTCTATTTTTGCATTCTTTTCTATCAGCATATTATTTAGCTTTGCCATTGCTTCCATTGTAGATTCCATGTAAAATATAGTCGAACGCAACTCGGACATCCAACTGACGAATTTTTTAATTTTTGTAATAACTTCTATATCGGTTATTTTTAATTCGTCTAAACATAATTTCCTGAGCAGTTTATAAAATTCTACTATTTTCGGCGGCACTTCCGTGTTAGATTCTAAATCTTCCATACTAAAGCGCCCGTGTCTTAACGATTCTTCCAAAAAACTGCCGCTAAACTCTGAAAATTCCGGACCGTTTGGGTCAAATTC
>JAJYKQ010000088.1 GCA_021788495.1 bacterium
CATCGTTCAGAATATCGCCGTTTAAAGACTTGAAATAATCAAGCATTTGAATATTTTCCATAACGCAATAATTCCTTTATTTATATATTTTTATATATTATATTATAAAATTATTCAAATATGTAAACTATGTAAAACCGTATTTAAAGATTTCGATATTTATGTTATAATTAAAATAATGATACATATTTTAAAGGAGGTAAAAAATTAAAATGCCTATCAGGGAATACAAATGCAAAGACTGCGGAAATTACATCGAGGTAATTCAGGGTATTAATGAAAAGCCGCTTGAAAAATGCGAGAAATGCGGAGGAAAGTTAGAAAAACTTATTTCAAATTCAAGTTTCGTCCTAAAAGGCTCCGGCTGGTATAAAACCGATTATTCAAGTTCCGGCAGCAGCGGTAAAGCAAAAAAATCCAAGGAAGAAAGCAAAGCCACCGCGGCTCCTGCTCCTTCATGCTCCTGCGCCGGCGGCAGCTGCGGACATTCAAATTAAAAACATTGCGAATTTAACCTATGTATGTTTTTGAATTTAAAACAAAAATATCGGGTTCGGATATAAGTATAGAAATAAATACCGATGAAAAACAAATAGAGGAAATAGAAATAACTGGCGGAACAGGCGGTAAACCTCCGGAATACAAAAGGGAAATGCCGCCTGTTTCCGAAAGCGAATTAAATCTGCTACCCC
The DNA here is from genome assembly GCA_021788495.1 of bacterium. The sequence continues at coordinate 693 of JAJYKQ010000088.1, forward strand.
ATCTTTATAAATTAATAAATCTTTTAGACGACTATTTTTCAGGCAAATTAACCGATTTCAGGGAAGTTCCGGTAAATTTTTCTTTATATTCAGATTTTTCCGCAAATATACTGAAAGCCCTGCAAAGCGTTAAATACGGCGAAGCCTTATCTTACAAAGAACTTGCGGCTAAAGCGGGATATAACGAAAAATACTCGAGAGCATGCGCAACCGCTTTATCTATTAATAAAACGCCTATTATTCTTCCATGCCACCGGATAATAGCCTCTGGAGGCAAATTAGGAGGCTGGTCGGGCGGCGGCGGAATACAATTCAAAGCGGCGTTGCTGTCTCTCGAAAAAAAAATATTCTATGATAGCATATAAATATGCATAAAATTACGACCCTCTTTCTGGACATAGGCAGTGTTTTGCTAACAAACGGCTGGGATACCGCATCCAGAAAACTTGCATCTAAGAAATTTAATATAGATTACGAGGATTTTGCGGAAAGGCACGGTTATTTATCTTCTTTATACGAAGAGGGAAAAATGACTTTAAACGACTATTTAGATAAAGCAATATTTTACGAAGAACGAAGTTTTTCAAAAACGGATTTTAAAAATTTCATATTCGGCCAATCGGAGCCGATTCCAAAAATGATTGAGCTTTTTAAAAATTTAAAATCGAAATATAAGTTAAAGATTGTTTCCCTGAATAATGAAGGCCTTGAACTCTCAAGATACAGGGTCGAAACCTTTAAATTAAACGATTTATTCGATTTTTTCGTCACGTCTTGTTTTGTAAATATGAGAAAACCGGACGAAAATATCTATAAACTTGCAATGAACCTGTCTTATTCCAAGTGCGAAGAGAGCCTGTTTATAGACGACAGATATTTCAATGTAGAAACCGCCGCTAACTTAGGCATAAATGCATTCCAGCATAAAGATTATAAAACGACCAGAGAAGAATTAGCCCGGTACGGTTTAAAAGCGGATATTTCTTAAAACCGGCATTGCCGTCCCCTCTAAAAACAATCGCCGGTTTCAGCTTATCGCGTAAAGCCCTTCTTCAGCCGTTCTTATCCTCTCTACGAGCCTCACAGGCAAAACGAATATCTTTCCGTCGCCGTAATGCCCTGTTTTATTTACTTGTATTAAAATTTTTACGGCTTTATCCAAATCGTCTTCTTTAACCGCCAGCGATAACATTCTTTTAGGCAAAAAACTATAATCGTTATCGGCTATATCCGATTTGCCCGTAATTAAATTCAATCCAGGGTCGAGTTCGTTCGCGAGCCCTCCCCGCCCCTTCTGCCTTCCCCTGCCGTGTACCGAATATAAGGTCATCTGGTCAAAACCTTCTTTGCTTAACGCTTCTTTAGTTTCTTGAATTTTATGCCTTCTAATTATAGCAATAACCTCTACGACGTTTTCCTCGAATTTTGATTCCATAAAAACCTCATTAATTAAAATAATTTAATTACAGCCCTTCTGTGCCCGTTCTTACGGTATAAGTATTCGATACCGGTATTACGAATATCTTGCCGTCGCCGATATGCCCCGTTACCGCATTTTCCTGAATAATATCGCAAACCCTGTTTGCGTCTTCTTTATTTACGACTATCATCAACTCAAGTTTAGGAAGTTCGTCGTAAACTACTTCGCCTACTTTAATCCCCTTTTGCTTGCCTCTTCCGAAAACATGCATCTTCGTAACGGAAACAAATCCGTTTTCCTCAAGCGCTTTAAGAACGTCTTTTTCTTTTTCCGGCCTTATAACCGCTCTGACCATTTCCATAAACTGCCTCCTGTTTTTATGTTAATTATTTTATGAATCCGTTAAAATAATAGCCTTAGCTATTTCGCCTATAGGGCGCCCGCTGTTCATGCTCAATCTTTGCAACCTGTTATGCGCTTCTTTTTCGGAAATCCCTTCTTTTTCTATTAGTATATTTTTTGCTTTGCCGATTAATTTCCTGTCCTCTATATATTGCTTTAAATTCTCATTCTCTTTTTTTATATTCTGGAATTTCTTAAAATTTTCTATTGCGATTATCGTCTGCGCTAAAATTTCGCTTTTTCTTGCAGGCTTTATTATATAAGAGAACGCGCCCGACTCTTTCAATTCCTCCATATAACTATCGTAATCTTTCACGTCGCCGGCTCCGGCGGTTAAAAAAATAACCGGAACCGGGGTTTTCTCCATAATCTTTTTGCAGGCGGTAATTCCGTCCATCGACGGCATCTTTATATCCATAAATATAATATCCGGCTTAAATTCCTCTGCGGCTATGATTGCCGCCGCTCCGTTGTCGGCTTCATATATATTAGCCGTTACGGAATTTAAAATAAGTTTAAGTTCTTCCCTTCTTTCCCATAAATCGTCAACGACTAAAACTTTTACATTTAAATTTAAACCTTTCTCTTCTTCCATAATTTTTAACTTGCAAGGTTTGTGCCGCTTTCTTTAAAAATAATCTTTTTCAGCCATGGAGGCGGGTTTTTCGATAATACCGCTTGAAGTTCTTCCATAACCGCTTCTATTTTAAGTGGGGCGGCGTTAAGTCCGTCCCCTTTCTTGACAACCGGATGAATGCCGGATTTTACGACTCGGGCGGCCGCCGTGCCGCCGATGCTTTCTATGAAGATAATTTTTAAATCCCGCAACCCTTCGATTTTTTTATCTATCTTATTAAGTTCTTCGACCTCTTCTTCGAAATATCTGTTTTCCAAAAATTTAAATCCGCCCTTATTTATTTCATAAATTGCAAAATTTTTAGCCCATCCGAAGTGGTCATTGATTAAAATATTATCATTTGTCGCGAAGCCTACTTTCATTTCAACCCCTCCCAATCTTTTTAATTAAACTTAAATTATTATTCTTTATTAAGTAAATTTGCGCTTTCAACGGCAAGGCTTATAGCTCCTCCGTAAAGTATATAATGTTTATAATTATGCCCTATTTCGTCTATTATCGGAAACCCGGCTCTAAGCAAAGGTATGCCTAAATTTTCGGCATAAAATTTTGCGTTGGAATTTGAAACTATCATATCCACGTTCCCGCAGGTATCCAGCATATCTAAATCGCCTTCGCTCAAATCTAAAAACCTGTATATAATATCGTCTATAACCTTCGTCGATATTCCGAGCTTTAAATTTGCGCCGATTTCCGAATAAATGGAAGAAAAAGAATCTAACAAGTCAATACCGAGAGCCAGCGCTATTTCTTTTCCCGAAAAATAAAAATGTGCATCTAAATATGCATCCATAAGCTGTCTTCTCTGTCTTTTATATTTTTCGGGAATCTCTTTACCTGTCGATTTTGAAAGAAGATTAAAAAATTTATCGCTGTTTTTCAGTCCGCAAATATTAGGAAAATAATACGTCTTTAACCCCGTCAGGCTTTCGATGTTTTTTACGGCGCCTTTAAGGCTCAGACCTATTAAGAT
>JAJYKQ010000089.1 GCA_021788495.1 bacterium
TGGCTATAAATATATGAGAAATAAATCGGAATCCGAATCGGAACCGTAATTAATAATTGCGTAAATTGCATAATAATTTACATTTATATTTATATGACGGGAATTATAGGAATAGGCAATCTGATATTAAAAGACGAAGGAATAGGGGTTCATTTTATAAATTTATTAAGAAAAAAATATATCTTTGAGGGCAATATAAGGTTAATAGACGGAAGCACTCTCGGATACGGGCTTTTGGACGATATATTCAGCCTCGACTATATCATAGCGGTAGATGCCGTTAAAACGGACGAAAAACCAGGAAGTATATTTAAGTTCGATTCGGATAATCTTCCCGTAAATTTAATGAAGAAAACTGCGCACGACGTAGAATTTATCGACGTAATTTCAATGTGCGGACTGCAGGGGCATAATCCTAAAATAACGTTTTTTGCAATATCTCCTGAGGACTGCACCGGCGTAGGAACCGATATTTCGGAACCGCTAAAAAAAGCCATGCCCGCTCTAGAAAAATTAGTTTTGGACGAAATAAAACCGCTCGGCATAAACTGGAAAATAAACACGGAATACGCCGCTGAGATTTAATTTCGGCGCCGTATTATTAATTATATAATCCCGCCGTAAACCGCCTGACCCAATGCAATACCTCCGTCGTTAGAAGGTATTTTTTCGTTAAAATAAACGTTAAAACCGTTATTTTTAAGAATAAGAGCCGCTTTATTCCTAAGCGAAGCATTCTGGAACACTCCCCCGCTCATACAAACGTTTTTACATCGTGACTTTAACGCCGCATCCAGTATAATCATAGCAAGAGTATTTATAAACCTCTCCGCTATAAAACCGGCTTTATACAGCTTATCTTTGACTTTATTTTTGTCTTTGTTTTTATTTTTATCTTTATCGTCGTTGTTATTCTTGGTTTGAACTATATCGATAATATCGCCGAACATAGGATAATAATCGACCGTAAAAAAATCCCCGCTTTCCGCGTTTTCCTCGGCATTCTTATTATAATTATCACGCTTATTCTCATAGCGTATTTCATATTTAAAACAGTCTTTTTTGGTTATTGAATTTACTTTATTTATTAAATTATCCTGCTCTCCGTCGTTTTTGTTTTTGTTTTTATTTTCATACTCGCGGCACAAATTTTCTAAATAAACTGCCGCCTCTCCTTCGTATGTTATATCGCCTTTAAAGCCGCATAAACATGAAACGGCGTCGAAAATTCTCCCGCATGAAGATGTAAATGGGGAATTTAATCCGTTTTCCCTCATTTTATGAAATATACCTATTTCTTTTTCGGAAAAACCGGTTAAATCGGAAATATTTTTAAAAATATCCGGCAATTTAAATATACATTTCGATTTAGATTTAGATTTAATATAGATATCGCTATAATTATCGTCGTTATATTTACCGGCTTTTTTGTTTTTGCCACCGTTATGCAAAATAGCGCCGCTATTTTCCTTTTCATATAAAACGCCGAACAGAATTTCTGCAAGAACCCTGCCTGGAGATTTAACCGCTTTATCCCCTCCGATAAGCCTGAATTTTTCAAAACTGCCTATTCTTTTTAAATTATCATATTTCCCTTTAAAGAATTCTCCGCCCCATATAGTCCCGTCGTCTCCGTAGCCAGTTCCGTCGAAAGCGATGCCGAAAACTTCTTCGTTTAACCCAAGACCGTTTTCAGCCATACATGAGATAACGTGCGCTCTGTGATGCTGGAGAGATATGCCTTTAATATTTTTTTCCTTTGCATATTCTTTAGCCCATTTAGTATTTTCGTAATCGGGATGACTATCGTAAACGACTGCTTCCGGTTTAAAGTCGTAAAATTTTTCAAAATCTTCTATATTATTTTTAAAATTAGTAAATCCGGCTATGTTGTCCAAGTCTCCGTTATGCTGGCTTAGTACTGCCGAGCCTGCATCTTCTCCGGCGTAAGCTAAGGCAAAAACGTTTTTAAGAAACGCTCCCGACGCCAAAACGTTTCTTTTTAAATTAAAAGGGAGATTTAACGGTTCGGGAACATAGCCTCTTGAGCGCCTTATAAAAAAATAAGAAGCAGTTTTATTATGATTTTCATATTGATTTTTATCTGCATCCGTGCCGTAATTATGCGCATTATTCAAATTATATTCGTTGACCGCATTAACCTTTACCACGGAATCGTCGCATCTTCTCAAGATATCCCTGTTATGAATCAAAAAACCGTCCGCAATGTTTTTCAACTTTAAAAACGCCTCTTCATTTTCCTTTACTATCGGTTCTCCGCCGATGTTTGCCGAAGTAGCGACTAAAGGCCCGTCTAAAAAAGCGAATATAATATAGTGAAGCGGCGCATAAGGCAAAAAAACTCCGATATCTTTAAGTCCGCAGTTTACGTAATAAGAAAGTCCGCCTCTGTCTTTCAATAAGCATATAGGTCTTTCCTTAGAGTTCAATAAATCTGCGGAAATACCGTCTATGTATGCATATTCCGACGCCTGTCCGATGTCCTTAAACATTACGGCGAAAGGTTTTTTAGGCCTGTTCTTGCGCTCCCTTAATAATCTCAAGGCGTCGTCGTTTGCGGCATCTGCCATTAAATGGAAACCGCCTATTCCTTTAACGCAGGCGATACCGCCGTCCTTTATTAAATCCGCCAAAGATTTTACGGCGTTTGAACTTTTTAAACGGTTTGATTTTAAAACCTCGGCTATATCTTGCGTCCTTTCCTCAATGCCGCTTAAACTATGTGTATAATTATCTATTTTCGATATATCCGAACTCAAAATAAATTCTACTTCGGGACCGCAGGCGAAACATCCGTTAGGTTCTGCATGAAACCTTCTGTCTAAAGGATTTTTATATTCTGTTTGGCATTCCGGACACATCGTAAATTTATACATAGACGTAGAAGCCCTGTCGTACGGCAGTTCTTTAGATATGGTAAATCTTGGGCCGCAGTCCGTGCAGTTAATAAACGGATATAAATATCTTCTGTCGGAAGGATTTAAAAGCTCGTTTAAGCATTTGCCGCATATTGCTATATCGGGAGGTATCGTTAAATTTAATTTATCAACGGCATGGGCGGTTTTATCCGATTCTTTAATTTCAAACGTTTTATAAAAAAAATGCTCTTGTTCGATAAAATCGATATAATCTACTATTTTATCTTTTATTAATGCAAGAGGAGGTTTTTCCGAATCTGAATCTAAAGAATTTATAAAGTTATGAAGAGCGTTTTCGTCGCCTTCTGCTGAAATTTCGACGCCTTCGTCGTTATTTAAAACATAGCCTTTTATTCCGTATTTTTCCGCAAGCCTGTAAACGAAAGGTCTGAACCCTACTCCCTGAACCCTGCCCGACAGTCTAATCTTTGCTCTTTTTATTACGGCATTGACGGCATTATTATTATCATCGCAATTTTTATTATTCATAGGATTAACGTTTATCGAAGAATCCTTTTTTAGCTCTGCTTAGTTTTTCTTAGTTCTGTTTAGTTTTGCTTAGTTCTGCTTAGCGGAAACTTTTTTCAGCATATTCTCGGCAAAAGTTCTCCGGAAGGATAGTCGAGTATCCTTTCCACTCCGTATATTCCTTTTAAAATAACTTTTCCGGAAGAATTATTTCGTCCTCCGTCCGCACTTTTTCTTCTTATCCTTGAAACAGCAGTTCCAATTATATTTGCATTTTTACCAAGCGGATGAGACCTGAGGATGCCAAGAGTTTTCTCCGCGAATTCAGGTTTTACCGCAAATACCGCCCTGCCTTCGCATGCAAGCTGGTAAGGTTCAAAACCGAGCAGTTCACAAAAACCTTTTACCGGAGGGCTTACCGGAATTTTATCTTCTTCGGCGTAAATATCGATATCCGCCGCCATAGCCCATTCGTTAAGGACAGCGGCTAATCCGCCCCTCGTTGCGTCTCTTACGGCTTTCACGTTTATACCGCCGCTTAAAACGGCATTTATCATACCCCACAAGGAAGCGCAGTCGCTTTCAATTTCAACGTCCATTTCTATCCCTTCCCTCTGCGACATGACGGCGCCGCCGTGGTCGCCTACATTACCCGAAACTATAATTATATCCCCTTCTTCTATGTTATAGACCGAAATGCCGCCGTATAAAA
>JAJYKQ010000090.1 GCA_021788495.1 bacterium
CGAGTTCTTTTTTAGTGTCGTCGGTACTTTCGCATACCACGACTACAAACTCTTCGACCAAAGGAAGGGCGGACATTATAGACTCCTTAAAAGGATATCCCATTAAATTGCCGTTCCTGATAAAAGTAAAGCCTGAAATTTTCATTTTTTATAATTTATTTATTTAGAATTTTTACCGGAATTTAATAAAAACTCGAATCCGGCGGTTAAATCTTCTAGCATAATATTCCCCATGCAGTCCGGATAACCGTGCGCATAAAAACCGTCTTTCGGGCAATCCCTATAAAAACAGTGATAACATTCGGCTTTTTTATCTATTATGTAAACATTGCCGGACGAAGGACCGCAGACGGCGGGGTCGGTAGAGCCGAAAAGAGCAATGACCGGAGTATTTATCGCGGAAGATAAATGCATTGTTCCGTTATCTACGCAGACCGACAAAGACGATTTTTTAATCAACCCGCCTAGAGTATAAATATCGGTTAAACCGGTTAAATTCGCATTTAAACGTTTATTTTCTATTTTGTCGTAAATTTTTTTAGAAGTCCGTCTGTCATTTTTGCTTCCCGTAATTACGGTATAAAAACCTTTTTTATTTAAGTAATCCGCGAAGAGAGAAAACAAATCCGGGTCCGCTTCTTTAGATTTCCTCGTGGAGCCCGGAGAAAATAAAACAAATTTAAAATTTTGCGCATCTATGTTTATCCCGTAACCGTTAAACGAATTCTTTAAAATATTTTCGGCATTTTTAATATCGGTATTTTCGACGTTATAAACGCAGTTCCTGTCGAAATATTTTTCACCGGCGTTTATATAGAACGGTTCGATAAATTTTAACGATTTATCTATATTATTTAAATTTTTATCGAATATTATACGGTCGCGCAGAAAAAAATTATTTAAAAACTTTCTCTGCCCGACCTGTTTTTTAGTTAACAAAAATCCTAAAAGAGAAAATTTAAAAGACGTTAAAAAATTAATGCAGGCGTAAAATTTATGCCCGTTCTTTTTTTTAATGCCGTTAAGCGTTCCCAACAGCTTAAAAATACCGGCAATACCCCTGATACCGTTAATTTTCTCCGTCTCTATAATCCTGCATATGTCGGGATTTCTTCGCAAAACATACGAGGCGCTCTTAGAAACGACGGCCGTAATTCTGCTTTCCGGAAACTTCAGCTTTAACGCCCGAATAGCCGGAGTCAACGTCAAAACGTCGCCTATATAGTTATGCCCGAATATCAAGAAATCTTTTATATTATCCGAATACTTCATATGCAAAAATTTATCTTTCTACGTTGTCTTATTTGTTTTATTTATTTCCAAATCCTGCTTTATTATTTCAAAAACGTCATCCGGTTTAATTCGTTTCATGCATAAAACGCATTCCGTCAAATTATTATTTTCTATTTTATTTAACGGACATTCTTTTTTAAAACACGGTATGCATATAAGATTGTCCCTTAAAACGGTAAAATTTTTTCCGACCGGACCGGTAAGTTCCGGATCGGTCGGTCCGAACAGAGCTATGGTTTTAAGTCCGGAGAGCGAAGATGCGATATGCATAAGTCCGGAATCCGGAGTTATAAAATAATCCATTCCCGCAAGGAGTTCCTTAGCCTGCTTCAAAGTCGTCCTGCCGACCGCGCTTGCGATTTTAGGGCTGTTTATGGCGTTTAATATTTCGTCCGCCAGATAATCTTCGCCTTTACCTCCGAATATTACTATATTGGCGCTAAAAGAATTTATTAATCTTTTAGAAATCTCAATAAAATATTTAACCGGCCATCTTTTAGTCTTCCACGCCCCGGTTGGATTTATTCCTATAAATATTTCTTTTTTTTCCGGTTTTGGAAAATTGCTTTCCAAAAAATTCAAAGCGAATTTTTTATCTTTTTCGGACGTTACGAGCGTAGGCTCAGGTTCTTCTATTTTTTCGCCGCCTGCGCCGGACGCTAAAAAAAGATAAAATTGAACGGCATGTTCGGGCGGCCTTCCTTTCCTCGCAATCTTTTTATTGCTTAAAAACCCGAGGTCTGCATATTCCTCGGTATATCTCAACGGCGCTCCGCTTAAAAAAGCAAAAATAGACGTTCTGTCAACCCCCTGTAAATCTATCGATAAATCATAACGGCGCTTCCTTAATTTTTTAACTAACGATAAATAGTCCTTGATTTTGAATTTTTTTTTATCGATAATTAAGACTTCATCTACATGGGGGTTTAAAAGAGCTATATCTCCGGCTTTATCTTCTACGAGCCACGTAATAAAACTGTCGGGATACCCCTTTCTTATCGATTCTATAGCCGGAGTAGCAAGGAGGCAGTCGCCTATAGAACTTAATTTTATTATTAATATGTTCATATTTATACCTATATCGGGAACAGATATTAAATTAATAAAAGAGTCCGACTTTCCATATTTTTCTTTTGAATTTAAAAAACCCGGTATTATGCCTTATCGCAACTCTTTTTAATGCGAAAAAATCCGCCCCTTTTTTTACTATGCCGGTTTTGGTAATACATGCGCCGTAAAAACCCGCTTTTTCAACCAGCTTTTCCGTTTCTTCGCTATAATCTCCGTAGGGATATGCAAAGAAGTTTACGCTTACTCCCAATAAATATTCCAGATTTTTTTTTGAAAGGGAAATTTCGTTAAAAGCTTCCACGGATGAAATCTGAGTAAGACGGGGATGCGTCATGGTATGGGCGCCTATTTCTATTCCGTATCCGCACATTTCTTTAAGCTCGGATAGGCTAAGCATTTCGTCTATATTTTCCCCGTTTTTTATATCCCATTCGTTAACTCCGCCTATGAGTCCGGGAACCATAAAAACGGTAGCTTTGACTCCGTTATTCCGCATGACCTTTAACCCGCCCGAATAAACCGACTTAGAACCGTCGTCAAATGTAATAGCCGCATATTTTTTCTTTTCGCGGACCGAGGTTGGATTAATAAGTTGAGCCGAATCCGGCGAACCGGTTTCCTTTGCTTTGTAATAATAATCGTATAAAGTTTTTAGTTCCGAAAGCGTTAAAAAAATATATCCTGCATTTTTTAAATATTTGATTTGTCTGTCGAAATCGTCCTCCGTAACATAAAGTCCCGGAAATTTTGCGTTTTGAGGATACTTACCTATTTTATGATATAAAAGAATAGTGAATTTCGGATTTTTAGCCATATTAAATATATATTATACTATAAATATAAATTTTTTAAATTGTATATTGCTTCAAAACATTATAATATATTTATTAAGGAATAAAAATATGACCGAAAATTTAGATTACAAAAAATATAAAAACGTCAAGACTTCTTTATCAATAATAATTCCGGCCTACAACGAAGAAAAAAGAATTAAACAGACTATAGTCGCGTTAAGGTCGTATCTGAAGCCAAGAAAATATATTTACGAAATTATAGTCGTGGACGACGGAAGCACGGACGGAACGTTAAACGTGCTTAAAGATACCCTTTCGGCCGATTTAAGAGTCATTACTATCACTAAAAGCGGTAAAGGCGCCGCGGTTAAAGAAGGCGTTATGTCTGCGGATAAGGAAAACGAATATGTTTTTTTTATGGATGCGGATTTATCGACCGACCCCTCCGAAATCGGGGCATTTATAGACATATTCAAAGAAGAACCGGAAACCGGCGTTATAATAGGTTCCCGCTATCTGCCGGAAGGCTCGGTTATAATTCAGCCCCCCTTCAGAAATATGGTAGGCAGAACATTCAGCCTGATTAAATCAAAGCTCCTCGGAATAAATTTCTTCGACTCGCAGTGCGGATTCAAGGCGTTCAGGATGCAGTCCGCAAAAAAACTTTTTGCAAAATCCGAAATAAAAGGCTTTTCGTTTGACGTCGAGATACTATATATAGCCCTTTTGAACGGCATAAAAGTAAAAGAAAAGAGCGTGAACTGGCATCATAAGCCGGGAGGACACGTAAATTTAATTGCCGATTCGATACCTATGCTGATAGAACTTTTTCAAGTATTCTTAAATAGAAACAAGTATTTTTTATAAATTTTTCCGGATAGAGATGGCTTTTAAGAAATTGGACAAATCTTTTTACGTCAGGGAAGACACGGTAAAAATCGCAAAG
>JAJYKQ010000091.1 GCA_021788495.1 bacterium
TCAATAAAAAATTTACATAAAAATTTACAACACAAAAATGATTTTTAAATCGGTAAAATTACACAATTGCAATTTTATCTATTTTATGATAAAAGTAAAGCATATGTCCGATTTAATTAAATATAAAACGGCTGTTTATCCAGGATCGTTCGATCCTGTAACATACGGTCATTTAGATATTTTAAAGAGAAGCCTTAATATATTCGACAGGATTATAATCGCTGTAGCATGCAATAAAAAAAAACCGTATCTTTTTCCTCAGTCTAAACGCATAGAACTGATAAACGGTACTATTAAAGAAGATAAGGATATCGATTCGAGAAGAGTCGAAGTTGTAGGTTTAAAAGGTCTTTTAGTAAAATACGTTGAAAGTATAGACGCAAAAGTTATAATACGCGGACTAAGAGCTGTATCTGACTTCGAGTACGAGCTTCAGCTTGCTACCACAAACAGAACGTTAAATTCAGATATCGAAACTACATTTATGATGACGGCGGAAAAGTATTCTTTTTTAAGTTCCACGATAGTCAAGGAAATTTCCAGGCTTGGAGGAGACGTATCGAGCATGGTTCCTCCGGCTATAGCGGAAGAGCTTTCAAAAATTTACGCAAAAGGAGAAAATGATGAAACTCTCATGTAGAGCTTCTTTAATTAAGCCGTCGGCCACTCTTGCCATCACGGCTAAAGCCAAAAAACTAAAAAGCGAAGGTAAAAACGTCGTAGGTTTCGGCGCGGGTGAACCCGATTTCGACACGCCTGACTATATAAAAAAAGCTGTAAAAGACGCGCTTGACAAAGGACAGACGAAATACACGCCGGTTTCAGGCATAGACGAACTAAAAACCATTATAACAGAAAAGTTTTCAGAGGATTACGGAATTCGTTACGAAAATTCGGAAATAATCGTGTCCTGCGGCGGCAAACATTCTTTATATAATATCTTCACGGCTATGCTTAACGAAGGCGACGAAATAATCGTTCCTTCACCTTACTGGGTTTCATACACCGAAATTATAAAACTTTCAGGAGGGGTTCCAGTGATAGCGGATACTTCAAAAAACGGTTTTAAATTCAACCTCGAAATAATGAAAAACAGCCTGACAGGAAAAACGAGGGGCGTTATAATAAACAGTCCGTCAAATCCCACCGGCGTTATGATGGACGAAAAGGATATAATAGAAGTCGCCGATTTTGCAAAAAAACAAGGATTATATATTATAACCGACGATATATACGAAAAAATTATTTTCGACGGTAAAAAGTTTTTCAACGTTTTAATGGCGGACAAATCGATGAAAGAATGGACTGTCGCCGTCAACGCAGTGTCTAAAACTTATTCCATGACTGGCTTCAGGATAGGCTATACCGCAGGCCCTAAAGATTTAATTGCCGCTATGAATAATATACAGTCTCAGAGCACCTCCAATCCGACTACTTTTGCACAGTACGGCGCGCTTGCGGCATTAAAGGGAGGATACGAATTCACCGATATGATGCGCATCGAATTTCAAAAAAGAAGGGACTATATGCTCGATTTTTTTGAAAAAAATATAAAAAGTATGAATCCTGTAAAACCGGATGGGGCTTTCTATCTATTCGTAGATATTTCAAATGTATTCGGAAAATTAAAAAACTCTAAAGGCGAAACAATAAATTCTTCCTCTGAATATTGCGATCATCTTTTAGATAAATATCTCGTTGCAGCAGTCCCTGGTGTCGAATTCGGCAACGATAATTATATAAGATTGTCGTTCGCCGCAGGACTCGACGTTATTAAAGAAGGATTAAACAGAATAAAAGAATCGGCTGATTGGCTGTAAATAAAGGTAAATAAATATAAATTGATATGAAACTTTATAAATACATCTTAAATTTTTTAACCAACGAACCGAAAAATCCAAAAAATTATGGAATAAGCGGCAACAGGGAATGGTTTGGCAATTTTTTAAAATTTTGCGCTAAACTGCCGCTTATTATATTATCTTTTGCCGTTATAACATTTTCTAAGATAAAAAGGGTAGCCGGAAACATTAAAGCAAAAGAACCTGGATTATTCACGATAAGCTTTGGAAACATAAATATGGGCGGGTCAGGAAAAACTCCTTTTTCTTATAGTTTGGCCGAATATTTATACGAAAAAGAATTAAAACCATGCATTATAACCCGCGGATATAAAGGACGCTTAAAAAAAAAGTCTATATAGCCGCATGGGAGTATGAAATTCCGGAATCAAGAAATAAATTGCCCGACGAAGTCCTTCTTTTAATCGAACAATTTAAATCAAAAAAAAAAGACATTCCTGTTATCGTCTCTAAAAACAGGCTCGCAGCGGCTAAAACGTGCCTTAACAACGACGAAATATATTACAACCTTGCAGAAAATAACTGGGGGGCTGACGACAGAAATATTAATACAGAAACAGAAACAATAGACATAACATATAAATGCGCCTACAAAGACGTTCACGTCGAATTTGACGGCAATAAAAGAATAGCTATCTTAGACGACGGCTTCACGGCGTTAAACATCAAAAAAAACGTCAATATAATTCTTATCGATGCAAATATCGATATATTCATACAAAACGTCATCCCTGCAGGAATTTTAAGAGAACCGTTAAGCGCATTAAAATATGCTGACATTATCGTCATAAACAAATGCAGACCGGATCTTTTGAAAAATCAGCCGTCTTTAAATCAATTATCTTCTAATAACCAGTCTTCGTCTTTTAAAACCGACATAGAAAATAAATTAAAAAAATACAATAAAAACTGTTCTATATTTTATTCCTATTACAAGCCTGATAAATTTGTATCTCAAAAAAACATTTTGCCCGTTGAAGATTTAAAAGCTATAAAAGCTGAAGGCGCAAAAATACTTGCGGTATGCGCAATAGGCAATTCGGATTATTTTTACGAAAATTTGAACGGCTGCGGCGCTCCTGCGGATTACAAAATGGAGTTTGCCGACCATTACGAATACGCCGAAACCGATTTTAAAGAAATAACGAACATACTTAATTCCGACGATAAATATATAGCCGTTACGACTTTAAAGGATTACGTAAAGTTAAAGCGGTTTAAAAAGTTTAACGAAGCATCCCAAACGGATTTGCCTGTTCCCTATACGTCCGATGCATATATATACGAATTGTATAATAAAGCATTCGATAAAATTTATTATTTAGACTTCGATATCATAATAGACGGAAATTTTTATGAACATATTTACGATATTTATAAAAGTATATAGATAAAATTAAAATTATGAAAAAAAATAAAGCTCTTGCAAATTCGGAATACGTTTTAGTATATTCTTTTTATGCTTTTTTGAATATATTGCCGCAGGATCTGTCTTTAAAAATAGGCAGATTTTTGGGGCTGCTATTTTATAAAATCGACAAAAAACATAGAAATCATACCCTAAATAACCTAAAAATCGCATTTCCGACTAAAACCGAAAATGAACTGACTGATATAGCTATAAAATTCTATAAAAATCTCGGCATGGTTTTCGTCGAAATTTTCAGGCTAAATAAATATAAAGAAAGCAATATCGACGATTTTGTAGAATCCGATTTCGACCACATAAAAAACATTTACGGGGGACAGGGAATTCTCTTGCTTACTGCTCATTTCGGCAACTGGGAACTTCTTGCAAAAACATTCGGGCTTAAAGGTTATAAAGGCAACGTGCTTGCCAGGCCGCTTGACAACCCTTATATAGAAAAAATTTTATACGATCTAAGAACGGCCTCTGGCAACAAAGTTATCTATAACAGAGAAAACGCCGTAAAAAATATAATTTCGGCGTTAAACGAAAAAGAAATCGTCGGATTTCTGCCGGACGAAAATGCTTCTAAGCGCATAGGCGTTTTCGTCGATTTTTTCGGCGTTAAAGCCTGTACTATGCCAGGTATGGCAAACATCGCCGCAAAAACCAAACTTCCCGTAGTTCCTGCTTTTATCGTAAGGATTAAAGGAAATGACGGAAATTACTCAAAACACCGCCTCATAATAGAGCCTCCGCTCGATATAAAATATACCGGCGACAGAAAGACCGATACCATGAATATCCTGAAACTGTTT
>JAJYKQ010000092.1 GCA_021788495.1 bacterium
TATGGCGAGAATAGGCGCATGAGGCTTTAACGACGATATCAGGTTAGCGGTATAACCCGACCTTGTTATTGCCGCTATAATAGAATTTTCTAAAAGCTTAGACGCCGCAACCGACATTTCGGCAATTATATTAGAAATATCCGGCGTTTGCATTTCGATAGCGTTTAAATCATATCGCCCGCCCGAATATTCCGCGGCATTGCCTAATCTATTAATCTTATTATATATTTCGCTCTTTTCGGTAGCCTTTATAATCTTCGACATATATTTAACGGCTTCATCGGGATATTTGCCTACTGCCGTTTCTTCGGACAGCATTACCGCATCCGTTCCGTCAAAAATGGCGTTGGAGATATCGGTAACCTCGGCCCTTGTAGGAGATTCGTTTTCAACCATAGACAAAAGCATCTGCGTTGCCGTTATAACCGGTTTTTTATAAAAATTAGCAACGGAAATTATTCTTTTTTGCTCCAGGGGAATATTTTCAACCGGAGCCTCTACCCCAAGGTCCCCTCTCGCTACCATTAAAGCATCTGCAACGCGGGCTATTTTCTCAATGTTTTTAAGAGCTTCGAGCTTTTCCACCTTTGCAATAATTAAGAACTCTTTCCCGCCGCATTCGTTTTTAAGAAAATTTTTAACGTACAAAATATCTTCGCTGCTTCTGACAAATGAAACCGCAAACATATCGACGCCGTGTTCCGCGCCGAATTTTAAAAACTTTTTATCGTTATCGGTAATAGAAGGGATGCTTAAAACCGAATCCGGGAAATTTATGCCTTTTTCCGCTTTAAGTATGCCGCCGGTTAAAACTTCCGCTTCGAGTTCTCTTCCGTTTAGCTTTCTTATTATTTTTAATTTTATCTTTCCGTCGTCTATATATACTAAACTTTTAGGTTTTATATCCTTGCAGAGATGAGCATAATTTATAAAAATATTTTTTTCGTCGGATATTATATGTTTATCCGTTAATTTTATTATATCCCCTTTATTAACCGGTATATAATCTCTGGATAGTTTTCCCGTCCTTATTTTAGGTCCCGGCAAATCAATTAAAATAGCGGTATCTTTGGATATAGACCTTATATTTTTAATAGCTTTTGTAAAATAAGTTTCGTCTCCGTGCGAAAAATTCAGCCTTATAACGTCTGTCCCGTTTTTTATAATGCTTTCAATCACGCGCCTGCCGTCGCTTGCCGGTCCGAGAGTAGCGACAATCTTTACTTTTTTATTATAGATTTTAAACATGCAGATTTTTACCGTTTTTTAACTCTTCGTTTAATCGAAATTATATCAGATTATCGAAAACCCTTCAAATATTGAGAATTTTTTAATTTTTTTTATCCCCTTAATCCTTTACAAACATATAATTAAAAGGGTAAAATAATAAAAACAGAACCAATTAAAAAAACAAAATAAAATTATGCTCAATCTTTATAATCCGCAAAATTTTTCGTCTTTATTTTCGGTATTAGCCACGGCTTTTTTGCTTGGAATAGTTCACGGATTTACCCCTGACGAACATACATGGCCGATTACGTTCAGCTATTCCATAGGCAGTTACAGCACTAAAGGCGGATTTAAAACCGGGCTCCTGTTTTCCCTGGCATTTACGTTTCAAAGAGCCGTAGCATCAGAACTATCCTACTATGCTTTAGGAAAAATATTAACAAAACCGGACGTCGTTCCTATCATATACATATTCGTCGGCATAGTAATGTCGTTTGCCGGAGCTTACGTGATAGGCCTGGGAGAAAACTTCGAGCTGTTCGAGGGGCTCGAAAAAATACTTTTGAAATTTTTAAAAATAAATACTCTTAAGCCTCAGGCGAAACATACAGAAGATAAGTCGCGCCCCATACCTATATATATGGTTCTGCTTCACGGATTCATAGCAGGATGGGGCACCGGAGCTTTCGCTATTATAGTTTATACCGTCCTTGCTCCGAAAATGCCTAACGGATATACCGGGTTTTTGCCGGGTCTTTTATTCGGTCTCGGCACTATGGCCACGCAGATAATTATAGGCATGTTTGCGGGAAGATTTATGGAGCGGCTTAAAATTCCAAAAAAAGGCATAGAATATATAGCAAGAAGAACTTCGGGATTAACCCTTTTTTGGGGAGGGCTGGCTTTCGTGCTGGCGGCGGCATTGGAAATAGCTTTTCCAAAACTTATACAGGCGGGATTCGTCACGCCCGTTAAAGTCCACAATCTTCACACTCTTGGAGTAGGATTCTTTCTGGTTATTTTTATAATCTTATTTATATTGGCGGCGTCGTTCATTAAATCTTTAAAATACGTAAAGAATAACGGCTCGGAGTTTCTGTAAAAATAAAATAATAATATTTAACCGTTTATTTTATCTTTATATATCTCGTTGCTGTAGATTGCGAAGTATTTCTTTACCCTTTTATAATATCCGTAATAGAAGTCCGAAAAGAGCCTGTTAGTGCTTTCGGAAATATCGAGGTTCAACCTGTTGCCCCCGCCGTTTGACCCGCCCTGTTTCAAAGACCTGTAAACCAAAGTAGGGCCTACGTTATATGCAAACAAAGCAAGTTTTAAATTCTTAAATTCGTATAATAAACTTAATAAATACCGTGCGCCTATTTTTATGTTTAAAGAAGGATTATACAGGTAATTTATCGGAAGGTACTCTATATATCTCGTATTATAATTAAACTTTTTAGACTTTATGCGGTATTTTTTGATAATATAGAGTCCGGTTACCGGCTTAATCTGCATCAGGCCGACGGCTCCCATATTAGAGTAGGAAAAATTATTAAACGAACTTTCGACCCTTATAACGGCCAGAATCAAAGCTGGATTTATCTTATATTTTTCGCCTAAATTAAATATTAGGTCGGAGACCTTCTTTTCCTCAGGCAAGGGAAGTCCCGAGTTAAATGTTTTTATAATTTTAAAAATCTTTATCTTTTCATAATCTACGCGGATTTTATTTTTAAGCAGTTTTACGTCATGCCGTTCCTTTAAGTAGCTGTAATACATAGGAATAACATAACAGTAAGCCAAAAAGGCTACGGAAATTAATACCGACAGCAATAAAAAATAAGGCAAAAAATATTTAAATTGGATTTTGCTAATCAATTTTCTTATAATAATTCTCAATCCGAATAAAATTTTTCTAATTTTCTTCAAAATTTACTCCAAAAACATTAAAATTTTAATAAAAAATATATATTTCATATGCAAATAAACATTTTTAATATATATTTTGATTAAAATATATCATAAGTTAATATAAAAGTCAAATTTTCAACCTTTTTTTCGGTAAAAATGCCTATTTAACTGAAAAAAATCTTAAAAAAATAATAGTTCTATTTTATTGTAAAAAAATATTTTCTTGCCATTTATTTTAAAAAGTGGTAAATTTAAATTATCGGCCTATATTGATATTTTGGTTTCAATTAATGCGTTTTATTTAAATTCCGTTTAAGTTATTATGCTATGTCTAAAATTTAAAATTTAATTTAAACCTTTAAAAGGAGAACAAAAATGGCTGATCAGACAAAAATGGCTATTATTTCTATTCACGGAACGCTGGATATGGCTTATCCTCCCCTTATTCTTGCTTCTACCGCGGCAACGCTCGATATAGAGAGCGCGATATTTTTTACATTTTACGGATTGCAGATACTTAAAAAAGATGCCGGAGACAGCCTGAAAGTTTCCCCTATCGCAAATCCCGCAATGCCCATGCCCGTTCCAAACATTATAGGCACTCTTCCCGGTATGACGGCAATGGCTACTTCTATGATGAAGTCTATGATTAAGAAAAACGGGGTTGCATCCGTTCCCGAACTTATATCTTTATGCCAGGAAACCGGGGTAAGGCTTATCGCATGCCAAATGACTATGGACCTTTTCGGCTTTAAAAAAGAAGATATGATCGACGGAGTCGAATATGCCGGAGCCGCTACCTTTATGGAATATGCCGCCAATGCGCAAATCCATCTTGCGTTTTAACATAAAATACCGCCGAAACTATTATACAAAAACCCCGCATAATAATGCGGGGTTTTTGATTTTTATTGACACCCGCG
>JAJYKQ010000093.1 GCA_021788495.1 bacterium
CGCCTTAAAAAAGTTATTTTAATATTAATAAAAAATATTTATATGATTTATTCTATTTTAAACTGTTTTAATTATATCATAATTTTATGCGAAAATGGTGCCTGATCAATTACATCCATAATTATAACCACATCAAATGTTTCTCCCAAAAAAATAAAAATCCCCCCCTAGTAATTTTTTATTATATTTCAATTAATATTTGTAATAAAAAGAGATACGATATGAAATCTTTATTTTTATTGAAATAATAAAAATTTTATGATTATATATTTCTATGAAAATTTTAATTATCGCCCTGTCTTTTATTATAATAGTTATTTCCCAAAATTGTTACGGACAAACTCCGGGCAAAAGGTTCATCCTTCCGACAAATTCGGGTTTTACCGGCATCCTTGCTATACCAAACGCCTACGTCGTCCCAAACAACCAGTTCAGGATAGGATTCAGCATGGAAAACCCTTACAGAAAATTTTATTTAACGTACGGACTTTTGCCTAACTTAGAAATTACGGCCTTGCAAACGGAAATTATGGGCGTGGACGGACTCCCTGGAGTGCCTCTTAACGAATACGGTTATTATAAAGACAAACTGTTCGATTTTAAATATATGTTTCTTAAGGAAAGCAAATACTTGCCTTCTTTAGCAATCGGAATAAACGACCCGATAGGCAACAGGCTTTACGCTTCGCAGTATATAGCGGCAAGCAAAGAAATATATCCTTTCGATTTCACGTTAGGGTTCGGCAACGGAAGGTACGGAACGCAGCCTCTGCCGCCCGATAATAAAGGATTTCAGGCGGAAATATTTACTCATCCGAGAAGCTGGCTGAGGCAGGCGATGCCGTTCTGGGGCATACAGTTTATGCCTTCGAAAAAATTCGGTTTGGAAGTTGCCTACGACCCTACGGAATACCAGAACCAGCCTCAGGACCCTGCCGACCAGAATTTTTTTAACAATAACAAACCCGTGCCTTCCAAATACGACTTCGGAGTTATATACAAGCCGTGGAAATGGTTAGAACTGACAGCGAGCTATCAGAGGGGAAATACGGCTTCTTTAAATATATCGATGCCTTTCGATATTTATAAACCTTTGATAAACGTATTCGAAAGGTCTTATTCTAACTTTTATTATAGGCCGGATGAAACGTTCGACGAGAAAGTCAGGCATGCTATGGAATTTTACGGTTTCAGCAATATTGGAATTATAGTTCACAGGAAAAGCATGTACTTGCAGATGGAAAACAACAATTTCTTCTCCGACAGGACTGCGGCGTTAATGGCATTAAAAACGCTTGCCCTGATTAATAAAGACAAAATTAATAAGGCGCATATAGTAATAGAAGACAGTAACCTTCCCGTTCTGGAAGCGTCCGGAAATTTAAGGCTAATTCACTCCCTGTCGTCTTCAGTTAAAGGCAGCAACGAAATTGCGGATTTCGTTAAAATAAGAACTGAAAACCGTCTTCGTCTTTTGCCGGTTGAAACAAGGGATAATAAAATCATAAGTTATAAAATTAGCCCTTCTTTCGCGATGTCGGAAAACGACCTTTTCGGACGTTTTCAGTATATGCTGGGCGGCGTGGCATACGGCATAGTTCATCCGTGGACGGGGGGTTCTATAATTGCAGGCGTGGGAGCATATGCGCTTAACAATGTTAAGACGATTACGGGGCCGTTATCTATTCCGGTAAGAAGCGATATGCCTTATTATATGGAAAGACGGCTTGATTTAAATAATTTAATGTTTCAACAGACGCATTATTTTTCGCATGAAATATACGGAAAAGTTGCCGCTGGACTTCTCGAATACGAATATGGAGGGGTAAACGCTCAAATCGATAAAGTCTTCGACAAAGGAGACGTGATATTAGGACTGGGGGGAAGCATAGTAAAAAAGAGGTCGGTCGGCAATCCTTTAGGTTTTGGCAGTGTTCCGGACGAAACGCCTTTAAGCCATTACGACACGTTTTTTCTAACGAGTGTTTTTAATTTTAAACGGCAGGATATCTCATTAAAAATAAAAAGCGGTCGTTTTCTTGCCGGTGATTACGGCTCGGAATTTTTCTTATCTAAATTTCTGCCAAACGGCATTGAGTTTACCGGTTGGTATAGCTTTACAAACACTAATATATTTACCGACAGTTTCAATAGAGGTTATCACGACTTAGGCATTTCGGTGTCTATACCCTTAAGGATATTTACCGGAATGGAATCGAAAACTAATTTCAATTACTCCGCAAGCCCTTGGGATAGGGACGTTGCTCAAGATATAGGCCAATATTTGGATTTATCTGATTTTTTAACAAGAAAAATCTTTCTTGACAAAAAATAAATTATGCAGTATTAATTATAATATATAGTTCTAAAAAAATTTATAATAAATTTAATTTAAGGAGGAATTATGAAAAGTTTAAGGTCGGTTTTATTCGTCTTTATGCTGGCAGTCGGAATTATTGCTTTACCGGTATATAGTTATGCCGCGGCGCCTGCGGCGGCAGGAGCGGCCGCAACGACAGGCAGCGGAGCAGGAGCAGGAGCGGCAACGGGTGCGACTGCCGGAGCAACGGGCGCGGCAGCGGCAGGAGCGACGGTAGGGGGATTGACTACGGGAACGATAGTTGCCGGAACCATTGCGGCGGCAGCCGTAGTAGGAGGCGTAGCTGCGGCTGTGGCGGCTTCTTCATCGTCATCTTCATCGTCTTCTACAAGCTCATCGTCATCGACAAGTTCATCGTCGCATTGATAAAAAAAATATGTCAAAAATTTTCAAAGAAAATGCCGGAGACGTTTAAACTCCGGCATTTTCTTTGACGTATATAAACAAATAAATTCTAATAACTCAGCAATATTCCTGTTCTTTTATAAACTCCGAGCAAAAGCCTGTTAAGTTTATCCGTAATTTTTCCGTAATTAATAGGAATAAAAATAACGTCCCCTGGTTCTATTTTTTGAGATGTTTTAAAAAAAGAAAATTCCCATCTATTCATTTTTTTGTTCCAGACGATAAACGTAGTGCGAACCTTTATTATGTAACCGTCCGCTTCTATTAAATAATAATAATCGCCGACGGCATCATTTGCATTGCCTCCCGCTTTGTTTATATAGTAACTTGAAGTTCTTCCGGTTTTAAATATAAATTTTCCGTAACTCTTAACTGCGCCGGTTACATAAACAAAATCAAAAAAACTTTTATTCGGTATAATTAGCTCGTCATTGCTTTTAAGGCGAATATCATGCGGCGTATTCATAAGCAGTATAGGGTTTTTTAAATGAACGACTAACCTGCCCGTCGCTTTAATATTATATAATTTTTTATGAAATATCTCTTTGAGTTTATAATTAAGGCCTTTCAAATGCAAAATTTCCCTTGCTAAGCCTCTTATTTCCGCTTTATTATCTTTTCTCAAACTTTTTCTATAAAGAAATGCATCGTTAAGATAGGCTCCTTTTTTAAGCGGCCATATTTTAAAAAGCAGGTCGGATAATCTTGACCCTTTTTTTAAAACATAAGTGCCGGGTTTAAAAATGTCCCCGTAAACTTTTACTTTTATGTATTTTTTAGATAATGAATAGGCTTTAAAAGGAAAAATAGATACTGCAATAAAAATATAAAGAAGAAATAAATATTTATAAAATTTATGCATTTCTCATTTTTTCTTTTGCGTTTTTTATAAATTCAAGAAAGAATACCAAGAATATGGCAAAAAACAGGGATGAAACCGCTGATACCGCAACTATCAGTTTTTTATTGGGCTTGGCAGGTTTATAAGGAACTACGGGGTTGTCTATTACCTGAACGTATAAGTTGTTTTTTAAGGCGTTATATCTCGACTGCTGGTAAAGTTTTTCTAAAATAGCGTATTTTGCCCGCAATGTTTTTAAGCGCACCAATAATGCGCTGAATTCGGTTCCGCCTCTTTGAAATATAGAATAATAAGTTATTATGTTTTTTACGCTGCCTCCTGCAACGGTCGAAGGCACTATTAAACCGTATTTTTTTTGCATTTTAT
>JAJYKQ010000016.1 GCA_021788495.1 bacterium
ATGTCTATACCAGCCGCGATGCCAGCCTCTGCCCGGAGGCGGTCCTGGAGGGCCTGGGGGTGGTCCAGGTTGTCCTGGAGGTGGGCCCGGCTGTCCTGGAGGTGGTCCAGGTTGTCCTGGTGGTGGGCCTGGAGGTCCCAGAGGCGGTCCTGGATGTCCTAAAGGCGGTCCTGGAGGGCCTGGGGGAGGCGGTCCCTGAAATAACGGAGGTAAAACCTGTATCATAGTCGGAGGGACCGGCGACCACGGTCCACCGTAAAAAGTCGAATAAAGCCAGTTTCCGCCTCTCCATAAATAGTAATATCCATTGTAATTATAAACATAACCCGGATATTCCGGTACATAATATGCATTTACGCCGTTGGAATAGGAAAATGCAAAATTAGGGGTTTGGGCGCTGATTGATGTCGGACCTCCGCCTTGCATAAGCGGCGAATTAAAAGGAGCGCATCCGTTTAAAGCAAACACCGAAACGGTAAGAAGAACTGCAACGGTTAAAATTAATAATTTCTTCATAATCGTAATTTTAGGTTATTAAGTTAATTTTATAAAAATTGAATTCTTCTTAATTATATAATTCGATTTTTAAAATGTCAAATTTAAACGGTCTCGTCTAAACTAAAATAATTTAAACATTCCTATGTCCAAAGGTTTATTTTTATCGTTTTTTACGTTAATTATTTCGTTTCCGTATGCAACGATTATTTGATTTATTTCAATTTCCGATATATGTTTGTCGTTATCGTCGATTTCGTCCGCCGTTATATAAAAGTTTTTTACGTTTTGAAATTCTTTGTTTAGCATTTCATATTCGTTTATAAAGCGGCAGTCGGATATAATTATATAATCGGCGCCGTTTTTAATCTTTTTTAACTTATGCTTTAACGCTTCGGTAAAAAAATCCGGTTCTATTTTTCTTATTATTTCCGTCCCGGTATATTGCAGAATTTTTCTGACGTCTTTATCCTGCATAAACCTGTTTAAGAATTCTAAATCTTTTTCGATTTCTTTATTTATATCTTTATAGACGTGATTATTTGCGTCGACATTGTTGAACTCATATTCTTTGCCTATATTTTTATGTACGTATAAATACAGGCTTTTTATTCGTTCTTTTAATACTGCCCCGCCGTTAACCGCTTTATCGAAATTAGTTTTCGATACGCCGAAAAACAGCATTACTATTTTTTTTAACTCCGTTCCGAAAGCATCCATATAAACCGAATATCCTTCGTTTAGCAGAAATTTTGCAATTTCGCCGGATGCATAGGTTTTGCCGGAACCTTTTTTTCCCATTATATTGACAATTATAGTGTTCGTTTCTTCTTTAAATTTAAACTTATCCATATTTATCCTTAGTTTTTATCGTTCTGCCGCAATATTAAAGTATTTGCGCCTGCCTAAAATTTTAAGTATAATAAATAACATAACAAATAACAATTATGAAATATTACGGCATAAGAAACAGGCAGACGGGAGAACTTGCGCGTCAATTTTACGGCAAAAATGCAAAGGGAAACATTTCTACTATATCTATTTACAACATAGACGACCCGCTGTCCGTACATATATTTTTGACGAAAAATAAAAACGCCGCTTTATCCATAATAAACGACGGATATTCCGAATATAACGGCGAAATTTATAAATTAGACGACAGATTAAAAGACTTAAAAGAAGATTTAGAAATTTACGAGTCCGAATTTAATCTGTAATTATTTGCTATAAAATTCTAATTTATTTTATAACCTGTTATAATCGTCTTCAATCCTGACTATATCGTCTTCCTTTAAATACTCCCCTACCTGCGCTTCTATAATTATTAACGGAATTAATCCCGGATTTTCCAGCCTGTGGACGAAACCCATAGGTATATAGGTCGATTCGTTTGCCCTCAAAAGAGTTTCTTTATCCCCAACCGTGACGAGAGCCGTACCGCTCGTTACTATCCAGTGTTCCGACCTGTGAAAGTGTTTCTGCAGCGAAAGTTTTGCGCCCGGTTTTACCGAAATCTTTTTAAGTTTATAAAGGGCGGATTCCAGAAGTACGGAATACGAACCCCACGGTCTGTGTACGGTAAGATGATGCGTATGAAGTTCGGAATTTCTTTTTTTAAGCTCGTCTACTACTTTTTTAACGTTTTGAGACGAGCCTTTTTTTGAAATCAGGACGGCGTCGTCGGTATTGATAATTATCATGTCTTCGACGTCTATAGCGGCTATCATCTTGCCGCCGGACATTATAAGATTGTTTTTGGAGTTAATGCCGACTATATCTTCTTTTGTATTAACGGCGTTGTTGTTTTCGTCTTTTTCCAGTTCGTTGTAAATAGAGTCGAAATTGCCGAGGTCGGACCAGTCGAAATCCGATT
This sequence comes from bacterium, assembly GCA_021788495.1. The sequence goes on from JAJYKQ010000016.1 coordinate 2,372, forward strand.
CTATCACCCTGACGGATTTAGTATTTTCTAAAAGAGCAAAGTCTATGGAGTTCTCTTCTATTTTAAGCATGTCGTCTTCTTTAATCCTTATCATAAAACCGTCTTTAGAAGCGTTTTCGTAAGCAAATTCGGAATTTTCGTAAATAGCCGGACATACGGCTTTAAGTTCGTCTATAAGTATTTCCGGTTTAACCAGAAGCATTCCGCTGTTCCAATAAAAATTTCCTTTGGAGATATATTTTTCGGCGGTTTCTGCATCAGGTTTTTCTTTGAAAGAAGCTACAGGATATACGGGGTTTAATATTGTATGGGTGCCGCTTATAATACCGGAATTATGCTCGGTATATATATTATGCGCAGCATTAGATTGATTATGAAATTTATCCGAAGAACCGGCATAATTGCTTTTTGTCACTGGCTTGTCCTGTCCCTGCCCCGCCGGCAGAGCTTCTATATAGCCGTAGCCTGTTTCGGGATAGGACGGCTTGATGCCGAACATGATAATCCCGCCTTTAAGAGCTTCGGAAGCGCCTCTTTCTATTACCTTTTTATATGTTTTTTCGTCTTTTACGAGATGGTCGGATGGGGTTATTAAAACAGTTTCCGAACCGCTTTTAACGGCGTCGATGCATGAAAGGGCAACTGCGGCGGCGGTATTTCTGGGAACGGGTTCCAAAATAAACCTGCAGTTTTTAACCCCTATTTCGTCTAACTGGTCAAGAGCTATAAAGTATTGGTCTTTATTCGTGACTATTATAAAATCGGAACATAAGTCTTTATTTCTTAATACCGTGAGCTGAAAAAGAGACTTGCCGTTAATAAATTTATAGAATTGCTTAGGGAAATAAGTCCTTGAAATCGGCCAAAGCCTCGTTCCGCTGCCGCCGCATAAGATAACGTTAGTCAAAATAAAACTGCCTCCGGCTATACCGTTTAAATATTATTTAACTGTTTATTGATTTTTATATAATATTAATACCTTAACTCAACGTTAGAAATTTATCTTCCTATAGAATAATAATCAAACCCGCTTTCCGTCATTTTTTTCTTGTCGTAAATATTCCTTCCGTCGAATACCGCAGGGGTTATCATTGCCGCTTTAATTTTATCGAAATCCGGCGCCCTGAAATCGTTCCATTCGGTGGCGACTATAAGTCCGTCTGCTCCTTTAACCGCATCGTACATATCGTCCGCATATTCTATTTCCGAAAAAATCTTCATGGTATTTTCCATGGCTATAGGGTCGTAGGCTTTTATTTTAGCGCCGTAGGAAAGAAGTTTCGATATTATGACTAATGAAGGAGCCTCCCTGATGTCGTCGGTTTTAGGTTTAAAAGAAAGTCCCCAGAGGGCAAAAGTTTTTCCGGCAATATCCCCTTTAAAATGCTTAAGGATAAAATCTACTATAATTTCTTTTTGGTAGGCGTTTACTTCGTCGGCGGCTTTTAAAAGTTTAAAATCGTAATTATGCTGTTTAGCCGTCTGATAAAGAGCTTTTACGTCTTTAGGAAAACAGCTTCCGCCGTAGCCTATTCCGGGAAATAAAAAGGATTTGCCTATTCTTTTATCGGAACCTATTCCAATTCTTACGCTGTCCACGTTTGCTCCGGTCTTATCGCATAAGTTTGCTATTTCGTTCATAAAGGTAATTCTTACCGCGAGCATGGCGTTTGCGGCGTATTTTGTAAGTTCGGAAGAATTTGTATCCATAAAATATATCGGCGCTCCCGTCCTTACGAACGGTTCGTATATTTCGTCTATTAGTTCTTTAGCCGCCTGTGCTTCTTTCTTATTGTCCTTTTTAAAATTAATGCCTACTACTATTCTGTCGGGTCTTTGAAAATCTTCTATTGCCGCGCCTTCTTTTAAAAATTCCGGATTGGATACTACGCAGAAGTTTTTGGTTTTTTTAGATATTATGCTTTCTACTTTTCTGCATGTTCCGACGGGTACGGTGCTTTTTACGACTACCGCCTTAAAACAGTCTATAGTATCGGCGATGTTTTCGGCTACCCTGAATACGTTGGACAAATCCGCTTCTCCGTTATCCTGGGGAGGAGTACCTACTGCTATAAACACGGCGTCGGTTTTTTTTACCGCTTCTTTCAAATCTTTCGTAAAATAAAGCCTTCCAAGTTTGACGTTTTTATCGGTAAGCTCTTTAAGGCCTGGTTCGTATATTGGAATAATACCGGATTTTAAAGATTTAATCTTGCTTTCGTCGTTATCGACGCAGTAAACGGTATTGCCGGAGTCGGCAAGACAGACGCCGGTAACGAGACCTACGTAGCCCGTGCCTACTATGGATATTTTCATACGGTAAAATCCCCCTGATTCTCTAATTATATATACGTCATTTATATTAACATAACATAAAACAAATTAAAAATAAAATAAATACGATAAAATATATGATAATATCAATAATATCTTCAGTAAACGTAAAAACCGGAAAGCCTGTAAATAAAAGTGCCGACGATATTAAGTCTTTTTATCGTCCATTGGCGGGGAAAAGGATTGTATCTTGCCGCATTATATATGGCCTGAACCGCCGCCTTGTCTAATATTTTTTTTCCGGAAGATCTTAAAATAGTTGCGCCGTGCAGCGAACCGTTGCTATTTATGGAAAATTCTATAACAAGAACTCCCGACAGACCCTCCCTTCTTGCCCTGTAAGGATATTCCCAAACATTTTCTATTTTGTTTTTTACGCCAAGCAAATAAGAGGCATATTTTATAGTAGTAGTATTAAGATTTACCGTAGCCGTTTTTATTCCGTGCGACGGGTTTTTTATTCCCTGCCCCGCCGCTTTAGGCGCGGTTTGGTTAAAAAACTTCCCCATGGGAAAAAGATTGCTGAGTCTGCGTCTGTGCCTTGGACGAACTGAATTGTTGTCGGAAATTATATGCGAATTGCTGATAACTCTGCGGTATCTCGGCGCATTTACCCGCCTATTGTAATTATTTGCATAATTTCTGTTAAAAAAAGCGGGAGGCGTATACGGCGCAGGCGCAGAAGACGAATTTGCGTAAGATGCCGGCGCGTTAAGCCTGGTGTTTTTCTTGGCATAGTGAGGCTTAATGCTTGCATATTTAGGATTTTTTATTTTAAGTTTTTCAAAATTTTTAATAAATTTATACGGCTCTACCAGAATAGGCTTTGTATATTTGCTGATTTTTTTATGTTTATTAGGATGCTTATGATATTCCAATAAAAATAAAATAAGCGCCGTATGGACTATGACCGATATTATAACGGCATATGCCATTGCTTTATTGTTATTGTTCGACATATATATTAAGTTATGTTTTTAAAATTTATATTTGTTTATATTTGTTTATTTTAGCATTATTTTAACGTAATTTAAATTGATTTTAAATCAATTTAGATTTAAAATATATGCATTAATTAAACTTAATTTTTATAAACATAGGAGGTGTTTATGAAAAAAATTTACGAAGGCAAGGCTAAAATCCTTTACGTTTACGACAGCGACGAAACAAAATTAGTAACGTATTTTAAAGACGACGCAACCGCTTTTAACGGGCAAAAAAAAGGAACCATTATGCAGAAAGGCGAATTTAACAACGCCATTTCGTCTTCTCTTTTTAAACTGCTTAAAAGCAAAGGCATCGAAAGCCATTTTATCGAAAAATTATCCGAAAGGGAAATGCTGGTTCATCATTTAAAAATGCTTCCGGTCGAATTTATTGTCAGAAACTATACCGCCGGCAGTCTTGCAAAAAAAATGGGGGTGGAAGAAGGCGTCAAACTTATTTCGCCGGTAGTAGAAATGTGTTTTAAAAGCGACGAGCTCGGCGACCCTTTTATAAACGATACCTACATTAAAGCATTCGACCTTGGAAAACCCGAAGAAGTTGAAGAAGCAAAAAAAATTGCCCTTGCGGTCAACGAAATTTTAAAAGATTTTTTTGATAAAAACGGACTCATGCTGGTAGATTACAAACTTGAATTCGGCGTTTTAAACGGTAAAGTTCTGCTTGCGGACGAAATAACTCCCGATACCATGCGGCTATGGGACAAAGTAACGCTAGAAAAGGTCGATAAAGACAGATTTAGGAGAGACCTCGGCGGCGTAGAAGAAGCTTATAAAAGAGTTTACGATATTACGTCTTCTATATAAAAATAAAATTTAAATAAGGGGGGTACCCGCGGCAGACAATTAACTTGCCGGCCGCGGGCGATGGTAAAATTAATTATTTATTTCAATGCTTCGTAAACTTTTCCTACGGCATTTGGTCCCGGTTTAATAGTTTTTGCGCCTTTATGCCATTTTGCCGGACATACTTCGTCGGAATGGGTAGCAACATATATGTTGGCTTCTAATTTTCTGACGAGTTCGTCTGCATTTCTTCCAACGTTATAGAAATTAACTTCCGATGCAACGAGAACTCCTTCGGGATTTATAATAAAGGTGCCTCTTAACGCAAGTCCCGACGCTTCGTCGTAAACGTCGAACAGCCTCGAAACTTTTCCGGTCGGATCGGCTCCCATAGAAAACTTTACGTTTTCTAAAAGTTTTTCGTCTCTCTGCCAAGCCATATGGACAAATTGAGTGTCCGTGCTGACGGAAACTATGCGTCCGCCCATTTTTTCTATTTCTTCCTGTTTTTCCGCATAATCCGCAAGTTCGGTAGGACACACAAAGGTAAAATCGGCAGGATAAAATACTAAAATAGTCCATTTTTTATCTTTTTTAGCTTCTTCTAAACTAAATTTTCCGAATCCTCCGGTTTTAGGCTCGTAAGTGTTAATTTCCCCAAAAGAAGGAACCTGTTTTCCGAGAGCTGCAATTTCAAATTCTTCATAACTTTCACACATAAAAATACCTCCTTATTTTTTATTAATGATTAATGGTTTTAAATTTAGTAATAATTATTAATTAATATATATTATTTTTAAAAAAGTGTCAAGAAGTAAAAAAAGAAAAGTAAAAAAGAATTTTGGGAGGAGTTATAAAAATAGACCTAACAATGCATTATTCTAATCTACTTTTATTACGTAGGGCTTTACTTTAAATTTCTGCGCAATTACGCCTTCTACCGACTTTGCGCCTTGTTCCGTCGCGAACTTTCCTACTCTGACCTGCTGGTAAACGGCTTTTCCTGATTTCCCGCTGACGGAAATAGGAACTATATAGGCAAAAAAACCCATGGCATTTAATTTATCCGCCATAGCTTTAGCCTGCGAATATTTTGAAAGAGCCGCTACCTGTATCGTATAATAAACTTTAGAATTAAAGGGGTTGGGTGCGTGCGCCGAGGTTGGAACTTTTACGTATTTATACTTGTAAACATATACCGGCTTTTTTACGTACACTATCTTAGTTTTTACGACCGGCTTTACAGGAGCGGTTTTCTCATGCGCAATTTTCTCAGCCGGTTTTTTTATTTTTTTTCCTGTTTTTCCTTTTTTTAATGAGGAAAGTTTGGAAATAGGCGCAAACTTTATATTTTTGACGGATCCTGCCGCAACGCCGCCGCTTTGCGTTTTACCGCTTCCCGGAAAAAAAGCTCCGCTTCCCTTTTTTAAAGCCGATTCTTTTATTATTCCCTCTTTAGGGCTTTTAGAAGAAAACTTTTTCCCTATATAAAGCCCGAAAACGAAAACGATAAATATAACGGTTAAAAAAACTATTACCGCGGTAATTTTATCTTTTTTCAAATTAATTCAACCTGTCGTTTTTAAAATTATTAATAAAATTCATAAATTCTTCTATGCCGGAAATGGTAAATGATACATCCCTCGAAAAATCCGGACAGTTAAAAATTTCGATACCCGATATGCCGTATTTCTTTTTGCAGACGCTTCTCCAGCTGCATACCGCGCATAACACCACATTTTCGTCCATAATATATATCCTCTTTTTTTAAACATAAAAAAAATTTAATGCTTTTATTATATCATATCATATATTATTAAAAAAAATCCAAATAAAAAAATATATTATAAAAATATATATTATATATCTGCATAAATTTATAAAAACTTAACCGTAAATATGATAAAATAATATCGACGGATGAATAAAAATTAATAAATTAATAAAATCAGATATATACGGAGATAAATTTGACAACGGAACTTGTCGTAAGTAAAGACGATTTTGAAACGAGAATAGCTTTAATGGAAGACGGAATACTTACGGAAATATTTATAGAACGCGACGAATCGACTCCCAAGCACGGAAATATTTATAAAGGAAAGGTCACTCAGGTGCTTCCGGGAATTCAGGCATCTTTTATAGATATAGGGTGGGAAAAATCAGCGTTTCTTTATGCCGGAGATTTTTACGAAATAGAAACCGCCGATTACGATTTTTTTGAATCCGAAAGCGGCTTAAGCGAAGAAGCCGATAGCGGCGTTACGGAAACGGAAAAAAAGAACCGTAAAGCTAAAAAAGGCAAAAAAAATCACCTTACCATAGACCAGCTGATTAAAAAAAATCAGGAGATACTTGTTCAGATAGCAAAAGAACCCGTAAAAACTAAAGGTGCAAGAGTAACGAGCCATATCTCCCTGCCCGGAAGGTTTCTGGTATATATGCCGACGTCTTCGTCTATCGGAATTTCAAGAAAAATAAAAAGCGACGAAGAGAAAAAAAGGCTGAAAAGCTTAGTTAAAAAATACAGAAAAGAGGGAACGGGCTTTATTATAAGAACCGCCGCCGAAAACGCTTCCGAAATAGACATAGAAAGAGATATTAAGTTTCTTACGAATCTGTGGAGCGATATATATAAAAAACAGACCGAAGCAAAAGCGCCTAAACTTATATTTAAAGATATAAGCCTTTCTTTAAGGGTACTGAGAGATTTCCTGAATAAAAAATTCGATAAAATAATTATAGACGATAAAGACGAATACCAAAATATTATCGATTTTCTTTCCATTCAATCGCCTGAATATTTAGATATACTCCAGCTTTATAAAAATAAAAGCGGCGTATCGCTCTTCGATTCATACGGCATAGAAAAGGAAATAGCTAAATCTTTAAATAAAAAAGTATGGCTTAAATCAGGCGGTTATATAATAATAGACCATGCGGAAGCCCTTACGGCTATCGACGTAAATACAGGAAAATTCGTAGGCAAAAGAAATTTCGACGATACTATTTTAAAAACCAACTTGGAATCCGCAAAGGAAATTGCGTTCCAGCTGAGGCTGAGAAATATCGGCGGAATTATAGTTATAGATTTTATAGATATGAATAAAGAGTCGGATAAAGAAAAAGTTTACAGAACGCTTGAAGAATGCCTTAAGAAAGACAGGGTTAAAACTACCATAAATAAAATAACCGAACTCGGTCTCGTAGAAATGACGAGGAAAAGAACGGGCAACAGCCTCGTCTCTACGTTTCTGGAACACTGCCCTATGTGCGAAGGTTCTGGTATGATAAAATCCGCTCAAACGATATGTTTTGAAGTATTGAGAGCGGTTTCGGCGTTTGCCAAAAAAACTAAGGCAAGAAAAATAACCGTAACGGTTAACCCAAGCGTTATGGGCAAGCTGTACGAAAATGAAAAAATGCTTAACGCCCTTGAATCTAAAATAAAGAAAAAGATAAATATAAAAATGCAGGACGGGTTTTATCCCGAATATTTTGAAATTTTATAGAGTCAGGTTATTTTTTATGTTTTTTGCCTATAAATTTAAATACAATTTCGCCTGGTCTAATCATATTTAGTTTTTCGCGGGCTATATAGGCGATATACTGCTTGTTATATGTGAGTTCGCGTATCCGGTTTTCTATTTTTTCGTTTTTTTTCTTAATTTCGGCAATATTTTTCCGTACGGCAAGCTGTTCCGACCTGAGCCTGTAAACCCTTATAACGCCCTTTACGCTAAAAATTATTATTAAAATAAATACCGTCGAGAATATAATAAACGGGGCGTATTTAATATTATGCTTTTTTTCCTTGTTTGATTTCATATCTAAAATATTTTTTAACCCTTAAAGGAGCGCAGAACTCGCCGCACATACTGCAGCCGGCAATTTCGTCCTTATTATTTTTAGATTCAAAAATACTCCTTGAATATTCTGGGTCTATAGAATGCCTGAACTGCCCTTCCCAATCTATATCTCTTCTGGCCTTGGAAATATTCAAGTCGTCGTCCGTCTTTTTTAATTTTATCATATCTCCTATATGAGCCGCAATCTTTGCAGATTTTACGCCTATAGCCACGTCCTCTTCGGAAGGCAGTCCCAGATGTTCTGCCGGAGTAACGTAACAAAGAAAATCGGCTCCGAAAGAAGACGAAAGAGCTCCGCCTATCGCCGAAGATATATGGTCGTAACCGGCGGCTACATCCGTTACTAAAGGACCGAGGACATAAAAAGGAGCGTCTCCCGACATTTTCTTCTGAATTTTAACGTTTGCCTCTATTTCATCAATGGGAATATGACCCGGACCTTCGACTATAACCTGAACTCCGTAATCTCTTGCAATATCGCAAAGTTCGCAGTTTATAAGAAGTTCCTGCATGTAAGCCCTGTCGAAAGAATCCGCCGTCGCTCCCGCCCTCAAACCGTTGCCGAGGCTGAGAACGGTGTCGTATTTTTTTAAAATTTTAAGTACGTCTTCAAATCTTTCGTATAAAGGGTTTTCTTTGTTGTTTTCTATCATCCATGCAATCATGTAGGCTCCGCCTTTTGAAACGAGACCGGCATATCTGTAAGACTGCTTTTTTAATCTTTCTAAAGACATCATGTTTAAACCGGAGTGAATAGCCATAAACGAAATTCCGTCGGCGCACTGCTTTTCTATCACGTCGAAAACTAATTCTTCGGGCATTTTTATCGGATTTTTATAAACGTCTATCGCCTCCCTGAAAGCCTGATAAAGCGGAACGGTGCCTACGGGAAGGGACGTATTCGCCAGTACTTCCCTTCTTATTAAGTCTAAATCGCCGCCTACGCTAAGCTCCATTAAAGTATCGGCTCCCGATTTTTCGGCTATGAAGGCTTTCGCAACCTCTTCTTCTATATTTATATGGTTGGTAGAAGTTCCTATGCTTGCGTTTATTTTAGTCGTCAAGCCTTTTCCTATTCCGACGAATTTATTCTTATCTTTGTTATGTAAAATAACCGCTTTGCCGTTAATAATATTTTTTTTAAGATTTTCCGGTTCTATATTTTCCTTAGAGGCGACATACGCCGTTCCTTCGGAGTAAACATTCTCATCGCCGTTTTTTAACGCATATTCTTTTTCCGTCATTTTATATTTTCCTTTGTTTTTTTATTGTTATAAATCCCCTGCCGATTTTACGATATTTTCCGCCGCGAGCATATTGGAATAAAAAGATAGATGGATGTAACTGCCTATAGTATTCAAAACGTTATATCCTTCCCGTTTCCATATTCCCGGAACGCTTAAACTTTCATATTCCATAACCGTTTTGACCTGCGTTTCGAGAAACTCCGTTTTTATGCATGACGAATCTTCATATATAAGCGCAGGCGCATCGCAGGCGCCGGAAGAAACAGGCGAAGAAGCAGTCGAAGAAGCAAGGGCAGACGCAAGGGCAAGCGGCTCCAGTTTTGAATAATGAAATTCATGCCCGTTAACGGTTAAACCAGCTTCGCCGAGAAACGTCTTTTCTTTCAGTCTGACCGTCCTATAGCCCAGCGACAATCCGCCTTTGTCCATAGACGCTTCAAAAGGAAAAATTCCGCACGCGCCGAAACTTTCCCCTTTATATGTAATTTTTTCGCACAGATACATAAGTCCGCCGCACTCGGCATATATTATACCATTATTTTTATGAAATTGATAAATTTCTTTTTTTATGCAACGATTGTTTTCCAAGGCGGCGCCATAAATTTCCGGATATCCGCCACCTATGTAAACCGCTTTTATTCCGGCAGGCAGAGATTTATCTTTCAACGGGCTGAAAAAAACTATTTCCGCTCCGAATTTCTTTAAAATATCGAAATTAAAATTGTAATAAAAAAAGAAGGCATTATCTAAGGCGACTGCTATTTTGACTTTCAAAGCGCTCTTGCCTGTTTTGTTATTGCCGTTGCTGCCGTCCTCTCTGCCCCTTGCATATTTGACGCCGATGCTATTATTATAGTTGTCTGCGTTATTATTATCGGCGCCGTATTTTTTGCCGTATTTGCCGCCCGCATATTTTTTGTATTCAAAATTTTTGCCGTAAATCAACGCGTTAAAGTTTTTAGAATTTCTTTCTAAGACATTTAACATTAAATCAAAATCTACGTTTTTAAATACGGCGTCTTTTATTTTTAAGACGGTTTTTTCGAATGCGCCGGATTTGTTCTCCGTCTTGTTTTCTTTTTCTTCCGCGCCGGATTTGTTCTCTATGGCTGCGGCCATGCCTTTGTTTCCGGTTCCGTCGTCTTCTTCGGGAACCGCTAAACCGAGATGCCTTTCTTTTAAGGAAAAAACATTTTCGTCGTTTTTGATATAGCCGAAAACCTCAACTCCGCCTATATTTTCTTTAATTTCATCGCGGATTATTTCATAATGCCTTTCGGAAGAAATATTATTCAGTATGACGCCGCAAACGTTTAAGCCTTTTTTGTAATTTTTCATGCCGTAAATCAAGGAAGCCATAGTGGAAGAAATTTTTTTGCAGTCCATAATTAATACGACCGGAAATTTAAACTTTTTTGCCGCCGCAAAAGAGTTTCCGTCGTAAAGCCCCATTGCGCTTTCGGCGATGAACGCTTCTTTGCTTTCGCCCCCGTTAAAATTTATGCCGGCGTTAACCGCCGAACCGAACACCGAAGGAAATTCGGGGGAAATTTCTTTAAAGAACCATTCCGTTAAAAATTTATCGGGGATTAAAAACGGGTCTAAATTTTTAACCGGTATTTCGGAATTTAAAGCTCTCGACAGTATTACGGGGTCTATAAAATCCGGTCCGGATTTATATAAGTTTAAAGAATACCCTTCGTCTTTTAATTTTCTAGAAAAAGCAAGGGTTACGGTAGATTTCCCAGAAGACGACCTGTCGGAAGCAAAATAAACAGCAAACATAAAAATCCTCTTTATTTATTCAGTATAATGAAAAGGCGTCAGATTAATTTTAAGTGAACCACCCCGTCGGCTTTGGTCGACGCCCCTCCTTAAAAAGTAGGGGAGCTAAGGCGAAAACTTAGGAAAATAAGTCTGACAGCTTTTCCTTAAACATTTTGAGGCGGAATATTACAAAGACGGAATTCAATTCTGTCTTTGTCGCAAATTAATACAGCGCTTTATGAAATCCCAATAAAGCCGCTGTAAAAACAAGTTCCGACAATTTAACACTAAAACCTATCATATCTCCGTTTACGCCGCCGAATTTTTTTCCGAAATACAGCGCGGTTAAAAGAAGCACTAAAATCATAATCAAAATAGAGAAAAATCCGGCAAAACCAAAAGGAATGCATACAATTAAAAATGACAGGATAGAGGCAAACAAAAATGTTTTCGTATCCGTTCCCTCGGTAAAAACCGTTCCTATTCCTTTAAAATTTTCCGGAGTTTCCAAAAAATAAGACGCAACTACTATGGAATATCTTCCCGCCGACGGAAAAACAATCAAAAGTGAATATATAAAATTTAATTTGAAATTAAAAACGGCAAAAATTCCAGAAAAATGTTTTGAAACTAAAAAAGGCGGCAAGGAAGCATAAATGCTGTATTTTTGATTTGCCGATATAATAAGCGACCATATAATTAAAACGTAAAAAATAACGGCAATGTTTCCCGCAACGCCGACGTTAACGTCCTTCATGGCCTTATAAAATCTGTTTTTATCTCCGCTTTTCAGATATGCGAATAAACCGTCCGAAGTATCGGAGAGGCCGTCGAAATGAAGGCCGCCGGTAATAACGTAAAGGCAAAAAATAGAAATTAAAGCCGAAGGATATAAGGGCAAAAATCTATTAAATACGTAAAAAACGAAGGCTGTTACAATGCCTATAAAAAGGCCTGCGGCGGGAAAATATTTAATCGATTTTATTAAAAGCTCCGTCTGCTGAACCTTATCGTATTTTTTGTTTTTGAATTTAAATAAGGTCAAAAAATTTACGGACTCTAAAAATTCGCTCAAGATAGGCATTTGCTTATTTTATAAACAACTATTATTTAGTAATTATTATACTATTATACTATTATACTATTATACGATTTGGAAAACAGCCCGTTACCCGATATTGGCCAGCTTCGCCGGACTTAGTCCGCTAACGTCAGCAATGACAATAATGAGACAGGATTCTTCATTGCAAGTTTTAGCGGACTTGGTCCAGCGAAAATCGCAATTTCTAAAGAGCTAAACGTTAAGCTTTGAAGCTATCACTCCTGCTTCGTCGAAAGTAAGCATATTATTATACATATCAAGCGCGGTTTCTATTATCTTCATGGCAATAACCGCCCCCGTCCCTTCGCCGAGCCTCATAGACAGGTTTAATACCGGCTCTTTGCCTATGAGAGAAACCGCAGTTTTATGGCCTTTTTCTTCGGAAAGATGACCCATGAACATATAATCGGAAACAGCGGGATTTATATTTAGAGCTATTAAAGCCCCCGCTGTGGAAATAAAACCGTCCGTTACTACGGGCGTCCTGTTTAGAGCGCATCCTATCATAAATCCTGCTATAGCTCCTATCTCCAATCCGCCGACGCCGGCAAGGACGTCTATGGCATCTGCGTCTGCACCGTTTTGTATATTCGATTCAACGGCTTTTCTAATAATTGCAGCTTTTTTCTTAATTACGGCGGCGCTAACGCCCGTTCCTTTTCCGCAGACGAGTTCCGGAGATTTATTTGAATAAAAGCAGGTAATCGCAGAGGCGGGCGTTGTATTGCCTATGCCCATATCGCCGGTTGCGCATATTTTAGCCCCTTTTTCTTTAATTACCGTATCGGCGGTTTCTATGCCTTTTAAAATGGATTCTACTGCTTCTTTTTCGGTCATTGCAGGTCCTTTATAAATATTAAAAGTGCCTTTTTTTACTTTTCCGCTTATAAAATTATCTGCTTTAAACGGCGCATCGCTTTTTATTCCAACGTCTATTACCATAACGTCTGCGCCGACCGAACCGGCTATCGCGTTAATTGCAGCTCCGCCGCTTAAAAAATTTTTTACCATTTGAAGCGTAACGTCCTGCTTAAAGAGGCTGACACCCTCTTCTACGACCCCGTGGTCTCCGGCAAAAACGCACACTAATTTATTGATTTTTCCCGAAGACTTTAAACCGCTATTTAAAAAAGGCCTCTCTTCTTCGGTTATAGCCGCCACGTCTTTTACGAACTCTTCTAATCTGCCGAGGCTGCCTTTCGGCTTAATGAGCTTATTAAGCCTGTCTTCTGCAATTTTATAAAACTTTTTTTTATTAACCGGTTCTATTCGATTTGCGATAGAAAATAAGTAATCTTTATTCTTCTTATTCATATTTTTATTTATATTCTTATTAGTCCTATTATAACGTTATAAGGGCGTTATGCCGACGCCCGCCGTACATAAAAATTAACGGCGTCACTGCATCCGGCAAATACCGTTTATCGATATATATACGCTGTTTTTTACAAGCCGATTTTAAATTAATTGCGCAATAAAATTAATTGCGCAATAGATTCATTATAAATTAGAGTTTATTTCAACGCAATAGGATTTCCGGCTATTACGCAGAATGATTTGTCTGAAACGGCGGAAAGCTTCTGTTCCATTATACCGTTTAATTCTACGAATTTTCTGACGTATGCATCTAAGGAAACCAAATTAAAGCCGAGTGAATCGGAAACCGTTACTACGGAACATCTTATGGAGGAAAGATATTCGGCAAACTTCAAAACCGTTTCTGCGGCAGAATCGAAATATTTTATGCCGGTAAAAAAAGATGAAAGCCATAAAGTCATAGAATCTATTAATATTACGCATCTTTCTGCAATTCGTTCATCCGGAAGAGAATTGAAAACAGCATCTATTTCGGCAGTTAAATCGCCGAAATTTTCATGCACGGCAAAAGCTTTATTCCGTTTTTCCTTATGCCTTATAATTTTTAAAAACATTTCTCTGTCTTTTATATCCGCTGCAGCACCGATTTCGTTTTTATTTTGTCTATTATCTTCTGCATTTAATTCGGCGTCCGCATTATTATTCGAGCCTGACTTAGTCTTCGTATTTGCGGTAGCCATAAAATGAAGCAGCGAAAAATTATCGGCATTTGTTTTCGTTCCGCCTGTTATACCGCCTGACATTCCTGCATCTGCAATAATATTTGACTTATAAAGCGCAAGCGCCGTATTCTCTGCAAACTGCGACTTGCCGGAAGAAATTCCGCCTGTAATAAAAATTTTCGGCATATTTTTAAATTAATTTTTAATATTTAATATTTAATATTTAATATTTAAAAAGCAGTTTCTTAAAATTTTCAATTTCTAAAGGCTTGGAAAGCAGAAAACCCTGGATATAATTGCATCCTAATTTTTTTAATAGATTAAACTGCTCGTCGGTTTCTACGCCCTCGGCTATGGATTTAATATTTAATTTTTTGGAAAGATAGATTATTGTTTCGACGATATATCTCGAGTGTTTGTCCGAAAGCATTTTCCTGACGAAAGATATGTCTATTTTAAGTACATCGAAAGGAAGATCGGCAAGATAAGAAAGGGATGAATATCCCGTTCCGAAATCGTCTATCGAAAGCCCAAACCCTTTTTCCTTTAAACTTTTTAATAGAGCGGAAGAATGTTCCAAATCGTTTATAAAAGTTCTTTCTACTATCTCTAGATTTAACAAATTAGGTTTTATGCCGTTTTTGCTTAAGGATTCGTTAATATTATCCGTCAGTTTAGGGTCGATAAAACTGGCGGGAGAGATATTTATAGAAATAGGCACCGCTTTAAGTCCTTCGTCTATCCAGCTTCTTATATTAAAAGCTACGTCTTCCAGTATCCATTTCTCTACCCTGGTAATCATTCCGTTCTGCTCCATAAACGGTATGAACTCCATAGGAGGGACTATCTTTCCGTCTTTACGCCATCTCAAAAGAGCTTCGGCTCCTTTTAAGTAGCCTGTTTTTACGTCGAAATACGGCTGATAGTGCAACAAGAATTGATTTTTTTCCAAAGCTTCGCTTAGGCCGTTTTTTAGCTCCACTCTTTTTCTGGCAGATTCATCGAATTCCTTTCTAAAAAAACTAATGCCGTTTTCGCCTTTTAACTTTGCGTTTAAAAGCGCGGATTCAGCTTTGTCTAAAATATCCTGCGAAACGCCGGCATCTTTAGGGTAAAGCGATATTCCCACGTTAAACGATATATTAATATTTTTTTTATCTTTACCGTGCATTATGTAATAAGGCTCGTTAAGATCGGCTAAAATTCTGTTAATTACGTTAAGCGCATCTTCGTCGAATTTTAAAAGTTTTAAAAATACGGCAAATTTGTCGCTTTCCCATCTTGCCAAAATATCGTGGCTTTTAATTATTTTTTTTATCTTACCTGACGTTTCAAGCAGTATTTTACTGCCGGTTTCAAAGCCGTAAGTATGGTTTATAAGGGAAAAATTGACGGGATTTATAATGGCCAGGGCGCAATGATAATCCATATTCATATAAGATGCGTCTTTTATGAATGCGTCTATCTTTTCTTTAAGCAGTTTTTTATTAGGCAGTCCGGTAAGCTGGTCGAAATTTATCAGCTGTTCTATTGTTTCTTTGGCTTTTATTTCGCCGGTAATGTCTTTTCCTGTAGCTATATAATACTCCGCTTCGCTTTCAGAATAATTGCTGCCGTATGAATCTTTATCTTTGCTTTTTGATTTAAAAGGCGTAACGGTCGTATAGCAATATATGCCTTGACCTGCTTTAGTTTTATAGATAAATATATCGGTTAAAACTTCGCCTGAAATAATAGTTGCGAGAAATCTTTCGGCTATGGCTCTTTTTCCGGAACTGCCTTCGAATATTTTTGAATAATGTTCACCTATTAGTTCGTCAGCGGAATAGCCGAATATTTTATATGCGCTTTCGTTTACGAATAATATTTTGAAATATTTGTCTAAAATGACAGCAAAATCTGAACCTGAATTCAAAGCAGTGCGAATCATAAAATGCCATTTTTCGTCTTCGATTTTGTCTAGGGTATAATTTATATCCATCATAATTTCTTTTAACAAATTATATGTATCTTTTTTAAAGAATTCTCTTTTGTTTGCATATAAAGAAAGAACGCCTATAGTTTTTGCTTTTTTTATAATAGGAACTGCCGCGCTCGAAAGAAATCCTCTTTTAGCCTGCTCTTCTCTCCACGGCAAAACCATAGTATTTTTTAGGGTATCGTTGTTAATAACTATTTTTGTTTTTGTAAAAGACGTAATAAGCGGCCCTTTTTTAGCTTCAGGTGTGTTTAGGTGGCTCTCCAGATATTTTAAATAATCGCTTTTTTTATTATAAAAAGAAGCTTTTATGTTGAGGCCTGAATCGAAAAGAATTATAAAAGAATCTGCAAATAAACCTTTATCGGTTATCTTTGCAGATATGTCGGAAAATAAAGTATTCTCGTCTTTTGCCCTTACGATAAGCTGGTTGATTTCGGACAGCGTAGCATACATAGTTTGAAGCGACTTAAAAGAGCCAAATAAACCGTCGTACATATTCTGCTTTGAAACATCCTGCACCATAACCAATCCTGCGGGCTTGCCGCAGTAAAATACCGTGTATGCAAAAACGACGGTAGGTTTAAACACGCCTCCTTTCGTAACGTGCATATGGCTTATTTGCTCAGTGGAAAAAACTTCTCCTTTTATTCTTTTTCCTGTAAGTTTTTTTACTTCCGCCTTGTATTCGTCCGAAATTATATCAAACGGCGTCAAGTTTTTGAGTTCTTCTTCGGAATAGCCTATAAAATCCCTGAATGCTTGATTTGAATATATTATTTTGCAGTCTTTCTGATAAATAAAAAAACCTATTAACTTTGAGCCTAACAGGGCTTCGATAAACCCTCCGGCATTGAGATTTTTAACGCTGAAATCTTCCGTTTTTTTCATAAATTACTACTAATTAAAATTTGCAATAAAACACAATAAAATAAGCAATAAAAATAATTTTTATTATTATATCTTATTATATCATTAAAGCAATATTAATCAACAACTCAAATTGGCCGTGTCAAGCCAAAATAAAAATGCCACAACTCAAATTGGCCGATAGAAATTTTCGTCCTTTCGCCCCGTCCATTTTTGAGCATTTTTTTTAGTCCGAAGATATTTTTCTCTTTTAAAAAATTTGGGACAAATTTGGGACAAAAATTTTATAAAAATTATAAAATTTATGCAAATTATAATCAATATAAAATTTCTTAAGGTAGTCTGGAAAGGCTTATTTACTGCGGTTTTGAATGGTGGCGGTGAGAGGAATCAAACCTCTGACACTACGGATATGAGCCGTAAAGTATTTTGAACTAACTTATTCATTTAATTAAATAATTTATATTATAAAAAATAGGCTGT
>JAJYKQ010000094.1 GCA_021788495.1 bacterium
TCTTTTTCTATATTTTTCCTGTTAAATATCGACCCCGGCTTTGTTATTATAAGTTTTTGCACGGCCTGATATTCTTTGGAATTTTTCTTGGTTCCTTTTATCGTAAGATTAACTTTAGATACCCTGAATTGAGGTCCCTGCACTATCCTTATGATAATAGTTACGTATTTTTTATCTTTTGAAAATATAAACAGAGGTTTTTTTACGCTGACTTCAATATATCCGTGATTATAATAAAAACTTAAAAGTTTAATAATCTGCGTATTTAATCTCGCTTTTTTAAATTTTCCCGCCCCCGTTATCCATGTAAGAAGGTTAACCGTCTTAATGCCCATAACCGATGCAAGCTTTCCGGAAGTAAACGATGTATTACCTCTGAATTCAACTTTGTTAACCATTACCGGCTGATTTTGTTTTATTGCAAAATCAACGGATACGTAGTTTCCCGGAAGAATTTTCTTCTTCACTTTTACTTTAGCGTTATAATAGCCTTCGGCAGAATATACAAATTTTAATATTTTTAACGCTTTATCGATTTCATACGAACTGTATGGTCTTTCCGGTTTTACGTTTATAATTTTTTTAATTTTTTTAACGCTTACGGAACCGTTCCCCGTGTATTTTATAGACTTTATAAGAGGTCTTTCCGATACTATAAAGGTTATTATAAGCTGATTTCCATGAGGCTTAACGTTGACTAAAACATTTTTAAAATATCCGGTTTTATAAAGTTTTTTTACGCTGTCGTTAATTTTTTTAATAGAATATTCCCCGCCTTTATTAACTTCAATGCGATTCATTATAAAACCTTTACCTACTCTAACATTTCCTTTGACTCTTACGGCATATATAATTTTATTAAAAACAGTCTTTTTGATAGTCTTATTTTTTTCAATATTGCCGAATATAAAATTAGATACTTTTAATGACAACAAATTGACGTCTTTATCGAACTGCATTGTACCGCTACCGGATAAATTAACGGTTTTAGACTTATAAACATTCGATACGTCTATAAACATAGCATGGACGGTAAAATTAGAACCGAATCTCGAAATACTTCCCGTTATAATGTAGTTTGAATGATAAACTATGCCGAGCTTTTTTATCCGGACTAAGTTTATTTTTTTATCGTAGTTAAAGTAAGGTTTAGTTTTTAATTTAGTATAAGCAAAAACAAAATAAGGCTTTCCTGAATTTAAATATTTTTTAAAACTTTCGGCAAAAGATTTTTTTATGGATGTTAATGAGGGGGAGCCTTTCTGATAAAAAAAACCCGTCCAGACGTTTTTATTGTTCAGTGCCGCATAAGCGTTAATAGAATTTAAAATTAAAACGCCGGCTATAATAATTCCTAAAAATACTTGCTTAAAAAATTTCATTTTAATAAACTATCAAATATTAGAATTTATGTCAATTGAAAAAGGTGTCAGATTAATTTTGCGCATCATCTTTTATCTTTAATTATTTTTTTTCGTATACGCAAAATAAAATCTGACACCTTTTTCCAAATTGGAAAGCCAGAATTCAATTCCGGCACCATCACAAATTGACCTCTTCTATTAACCCGTTGGAAATTTTAATTTTACGGCTCATCATGGCGGAAAAATTGGCATCATGAGTAACTACGGCAAGTGTTTTCCCGTATCTTTTATTAAGTCCGATAATTATTTCATGAAGTTTTTCGGCATGGCGCGGGTCAAGATTGCCTGTAGGTTCGTCCATTAATATAACCTCCGGAGAACATACAAGCGCCCTTGCAATAGCCGCTCTCTGCTGTTCGCCGCCCGAAAGCATATAAGGTTTAAAATTAAGCCTGCTTTCAAGACCCATTTCGCAAAGATAATCCTTCGCAATTTTAAACGCCGTATTTTTGTTTTCTTTCCTTATCAGTAACGGCATTGCCGCATTTTCTAAACAGCTGAACTCATTTAAAAGATAGTGAAATTGAAAAACGAAACCTATATTTTTATTTCTGAAACGGGCAAGATTTGCGTCGGAAAGAGAATAAACGTCGGATTGGCCGAAATATTCAATACTGCCGGAATCAGGTTTAAGCAGAGTTCCCATTATATGCAAAAGCGTGCTTTTTCCGGTACCGGATTCTCCGGTAATGGCAACGGTATCGCCTTTTTTTATTTCAAAATCGGCTTTGTTTAAAATATTTACGGTTTCATTTCCGGCCTTAAAAATCTTGACTATGTTTTTTAATGAAACGGCTGCATTGCTTTGTATGTTCATAATTTCCAATTTGTGAAGGTACAGAATTGAATTCTGTCCCGTAGTTACAATTTTACTCGTATCTTACGCCTTCGGCCGGGTCTATTTTACCCGCCTTATAAGAAGGGTATAAAGTTGCTATAAAACTTAAAAATATTGAACAAAAACCTATAATTACAAATTCGCCGGCGGTCATCCTTACGGGAAGTGCGGTTATATAGTAAACCGACGACGGCAGGCTTATTATATGATACGTTTCTTCCAAATATCCTATTATAAATCCGGATATGAGTCCTAGGGCGGTTCCTATAGACCCTATAATAAGACCCTGCGCGATAAAAATAATCATTATATCTTTAGACGAAGCTCCTATGGATTTTAATACCGCTATATCTTTTCTTTTTTCCATAACGACCATTATAAGGGTTGAGATAATATTGAACGCCGCCACTAAAACTATAAGGAACAGGATAACAAACATCGTAAGTTTTTCTAATTTTATAGCGGAAAATAAATTTTTATTTAATTTTTCCCAGCTTAAAGCGTAATAAGAAGATGCCGCCGTACCCGCGTTTAATTTATCTGCAATTTTTTTCGCAAGCGCATTAGCCGAACCCAATCTGTTTAATTTAACTTCAAGTCCGGTAACTGTGTTTGACGAAAGCCCTATAAAATTCTGGGCGTTTTTGACGGATATAAAAGAAAAAGTTGAATCGTAATTATACATTCCGCTGTTGATTATACCGCAAACGGTAAATCTTTCGGTCTTAGGCATAACGCCGAAAGGAGTGATACGCCCTTCAGGCGAAATGATAGTAACCCTGTCTCCGACCGAAACTCCGAGATTTTGCGCTAAAACTTTGCCGAGAACTATTTCGTTTTCGTTTTTAGCGTTTAAACCGGACAGACTGCCTTTTATCAAATATTTTTTTAAATCGGTAACTTTTTCTTCGGAATTTACGTCTATGCCTCTTAACACACTGCCGACAGAGGTGCTTGACGAAGTTATCATAACGTCCGTGTATATAAAAGGAGAAACGTCTTTTACGCCTTTAACCGAACGTATTTTTTTTACAGCGCTTTTATAGTTGTTTACAAAGCCGTTATAATTTAAAACTATGACCTGCGACTCTATGCCTATTACTTTTTTTTCTAAAGCATGGTCGAATCCGCTCATTACGGATATAACCACGATAAGAGCCATTACTCCTATAGTTATTCCCATTATGGATATTAAACTGAGCAGGGATATAAAAGAATTATTCTTCGGCTTTAAATAATGCAGGGCTATTTTAGTATGAAAACTCATTATTATAATAATACTATTGATTTCGTTGATTTTGCAAGTTTATTTATTTAACGGGCTTAAGCAGCGGAAACAATATGACGTCCCTTATAGAGTTAGAATTCGTCAAAAGCATAACCACCCTGTCTATGCCTATTCCGCAACCTGCGGTAGGAGGAAGCCCCTGCTTTAAGGCTTCTATATAATCATCGTCCATTTCCGCCGGCAAGCCTTCTTTAATTTTTGTTTCTACCTGCATTTTAAAACGCTCTTCCTGATCGAGCGGGTCGTTTAATTCCGAAAACCCGTTGCCTATCTCCCTTCCGGCTATAAAAAGCTCGAACCTTTCGGTCACCGAACCGTCTTTATCGTTTCGTCTGGCAAGCGGGGAGCTTTCTACCGGATAATCGGTAATAAAAGTAGGATTTATAAGTTTAGGCTCTACCGTTTCGT
>JAJYKQ010000095.1 GCA_021788495.1 bacterium
ATGCAAAATTTAAAAATAAAACCATCCGAACATATCCAACCCCAGAGATTTTGGACAGATGCAAAAAAGTATATAAAACAAAATAATCTTAATATAGAAGACGAAAAACCATGCGAATGTAGTTGTTAAATATATTAATTAAACTAATTTGAATAAATTATGAAAACAATAAAACTAACCCCATTCGGCTATTTCGGCGGCAAGTTTTATATGGCGGATAAGTTAATACCTTTATTTCCTGACCATAAAACCTACGTCGAAATTTTCGGCGGGTCCGGCGCGATACTGATAAATAAAAAGCCGTCCGAAATCGAAGTTTATAACGATATAGACGGAGAACTTTATAACTTTTTTAAGGTTATAGCGGACGAAAAGCTGTTTAAGAAATTTCAAGAGAAAATAAGTTTATTGCCGTATAGCCGCGAATGCTATTACGAATATCGTGATATGCGGACGGATAAACTTGACAATGCGGAACGAGCAGTAAGGTTTTATTATTTGATTAAATCAACTCGCCATTCTACTTGCAAATATACCGGCTGGAAGTTTTCGGTTGAGGCTAATATGCCTAAAAGGATAAAAAGCATAGATAAATTAAGCTTAATACACAAAAGACTTTCAGATGTTTATATCGATAATTTAGACTTCAGAAAACTAATCGCCAACTGGGACCGCCCCGATACGTTTTTCTATCTTGACCCGCCTTACGTGGCAAGTTCCCGCAAAAGCGGCGGTTATATGTTCGAGATGACCGATAAAGACCACAACGACCTTATCGATATTCTTTTAAGTATCAAAGGTAAATGGCTTTTAAGCGGCTACGATAACGATATTTATAACAAAAGGCTTTCAGGCTTTTACATGCGGAATTTTAATTGCTTAGCTAATAGTTTGAAAAGAGTTAAAAATAATAACCCCGGCCGGACGGAAACCGTCTGGGCTAATTACGATTTAAACGAGCAGGGACAGATACCGCTCTTTGCGGAGGCGTAAGCACTATGCAAATAAATTATATCGAAGGCTTTGCGGGTATAGGCGGTTTCAGGTTAGGTTTCGAGCAGGCTTGCGCTGAGCTTAATATTGAATCTAAATGTATATTCGCTTTTGAAAAAGACAAATACGCAAGGCAGACCTACATTGCGAACTTCGGCGAAGAACCTGCGGGCGATATAACTAAAATACCGTCTAAGGATATTCCCGGACGGAAGCATAAAGACGATATAGTCTTTTTCTTTGCCGGATTCCCCTGCCAGCCGTGGTCGAGCGCCGGAAATCAAAAAGGCGTAAACGACGAAAGAGATATGATACCGCAGGTTATCCGCATTATTAACGATAAAAAACCCGACGTATTTATTTTAGAAAACGTCAAAGGATTAAAATCAAAGAAATTTAAAGATGTTTACGATCGTCTTATGTGGGATTTAAAAGTTATATGTAATTATACGGTTTATGAAAGGATTTACAACGCAAACGCCGTAGTTCCACAAAATAGAAAAAGAATTTTTATAGTCGGATTTAAAAATCAGACGGATTTCGAGTTTCCCGAACTTCCCCCTGTTTATCCGGTTTTAAAAGATTTTCTTGAGTTTGAGAATGTGCCTGAGAAATATTTTTTAACGGAATCCGCCAAAAAATGGATTTTTAATCATAGGGAGAGACATACTTTGTCTAAAAATAGCGGTTTCGGTTGTAGGATAGCGGATATAGACTATAATATACCGACGCTATCAAGCAGATACGGCAGTAATAAACAAATCTTAGTCCCAGAAATAAGCCGCTGGACGCCGTATCACCGAGTAGCAGGTTTAGATGAACAAGCAAATACGATAACCGCGCAATACGGCTCAAACGGCGGAGTGGCTACGCTTATACCTGAGCTTAAAAAAATAGGCTTTGTGGATTACGACAAGCAAGGACAGAAAATTTGGGATATAAACGGCATAGCGCAGACACAAACGGCGTTATCCGGTAATTTTGGCGGTAAAACGGGATTATATGCAGTGCCGGAAATAAAAATCATAAACGGAATAAAATATATCGTCGATTACTCACGCGTAAGAAAACTAATGCCCCGCGAATGCGCCCGCGTTATGGGATTTGACGATGATTTTAAAATCGTCGTTTCGGACACTCAGGCTTACAAGCAATTCGGCAACGCCGTCGTGCCGGGAGTGGTTAAAGAGATTTGCAAGGCGGTTATAAAGAAAATAATTAACGAGGAGAAAAACTATGCAAAAGCAAAAATCGAAACCAGCCATAGAAGTAAAGGAAATTATCAGGAGCAGGGACATTGTTTTCGGCAGGATAGGCGGAATTTATTTTCTTAAGGACGCTGGGGATGCGGACCGCCGTGTCTATCTGACGGCTAAGGATTTAGAAAGAATGTTTTCGGCGGCAAGGCTTGATTCCGTTCAAGAATTTTTAAAAGGAGGCGACGCGGCATGAAAACAGGAATTTCGGGAGCCGTGGGAATAGGAAAAACTGCGTTTATAGAGAGTTTGGACGGCTCTATTTTTTTAAAAGTCGAAGAAGCGGCTCGTCAGGTAAACGCAATGTATCCGGATAAGGATAATAAGGAACTAAGGGAGCTCATTTTTCATCACCAGTTCTCGGTCGAAGAAGTCGTCGACAAAATTAACGAAGACTTGATTGCTATTTTCGACAGAACGGTAATAGACAATATCGTTTTTATGGAATTATTTGCGGGAAAAGAGCTCGCGGGAAGCAGAAAAAACTTTGTAAAAACGGCCTATTTAAGAGGTTTCAAAAAATACGATGCGCTTTACTATCTCGATTACGGGTCCGAAAACGACCCCCAGATGCTTAAAAGGATGTTATCCGATCCGTTCAGGAAGAAGACCTTGGGAAAATTTGCCGAAATAGGTAATTTTATGAATTTCAATAAAAGATTTAAAGCCGTTTTTTTGAGAACGGCGGAGGAACTTGGAACGCCGGTCAAAGTAATTTTTGCCGATTACGACGAATTTAGTTTAAAGGAAAGGAACGAAATACTTTCAAATAAAATTTTAAATAACTTTTTGGGAGTTTAAAGGATGAGCCAAGTCAATAAATTGCTAAATATAATCAAAGAGCTTACCGGACAGAAAATTATTACGCTGTCCGTGGTGGAAGACCCCATTTTTGAATGCGAGATGAAAAATGATAAATTTACAGATAGTTCCGTCGTTGCTTCTTTCGTAGCCAAATTAACGCGAGGAATCGCTGACAGAGGCGGTATGTCCATAGAAGAGATTTCAGACGATAATAAAATCATTCATATATTTGCCTTGGGCGATGATGATTGGTTCTATGTCGGCCGGGGAAATAAAAAAAAAGAAAAATTAAATTAATAATAAATAAAAAGGAGGTAAATTTTTATGAACTGCGCTATATGCGGCGGATACGCCGAAAATAAATTTGAACACGAAGTAGGAGAAAAGGAATCTATCGCGTTGCAACTCAAATTTAGAGGAATATGCGAAAGGGGAAACTACGCAATTTTTCCGGTCCGCGTAGGGGAATTTAATTTATATACGGTAAAATTCCGCACGTCTCCCGTAAGTCCCATTTTCGACGACATAGATAAAGCGATAGACGAATTTATTAAATTAACGGAGGAATTATGAGCTCGTTATTAATAGCTTTTCCTGATAATCAAAGCGAATCCGGCAAAGAATATAGGACATGTTTCAAATACGCTTATTATAATTTTTTGGAGTGTATAGAAAAGGCGGAAGAAGCAGGATTTGATTTTTCGGAAGATAAAAAAAATTTAAAAAATATATTTGACAAAGTTATGAATTATGATAATATAAATATATGATTGTAAAACATCATTAATTTAATTTAATTTTTTAACGGAGGATTCCAAAATGAAGGTAACTATCGACAAAGATTTTAACGTCAAAATGAAC
>JAJYKQ010000096.1 GCA_021788495.1 bacterium
TGGGCGTCGAAATCCTGAACGAAAACGTTGGGCTTTCTTTTGCCCTTTAATTCTTCCCTCGGAACCAGAGCCGCTCCGATATCTCCGGTAAAAAGTATCTTGGATATGGGGTCGTAAAGGTTTAAATGTCCGGGCGAATGCAGATAATGAGCCGGAATAATATCGAAGGCGTAGTCTTTGGTCATGTTCAGCTTCATGCCCGCATCTTCTACCATAATCATATTTTCCGGTCTTGCGCCGTAATGCGAAATAAAGGTTGACCAGATTCTGTCGATAATTATTTTCGAATCGGTAATGGAAAGCCACAAAGCAAGGGATGAAATAACATCCGGGTCCTGATGGGAAGAAAATATAAATTTTACGTCCGACATCCGCACTTCTCCCGCAAAAGCGGACGATACCGAAGAAAACATCTCTATTCCGCCGGGATCCATTATGGTAGCTATTTTATCGTGAATAAGCAGATACTGGTTCGTGTCTATTATATAATCCGGCCTGTCGGGATCCTTGCCTATGTAAACGAACTTATGATTCGGCGATTCGTATAAAACTTCTGATATCATGGATTAAAATACCTCTTGATTTATTAAAACAATAAAGTTGGGTTATACGCAGATATCGTTAACTTTATTGTCTATGTTTTTTATAGTTTTCATGAGACCTTCGTTCATTTTGCTGTCTATTCTAAGGGTATCGTTAAGTTTCGCGCTGACTTTTCTTATCCCGAAAAGCACGTTGGATATTTCCTTGGTAGAGCTTGACGATTTTTCCGAAAGTTTTCTGACCTCGTCGGCGACTACGGCGAACCCTCTTCCCGCTTCTCCGGCCCTTGCGGCTTCTATTGCCGCATTTAGAGCCAGCAAATTAATCTGGTCGGTAATAGAAACGATGGCACTTAAAATCTCGTCCGTGAAAAGAGTAAGTTTATAAAGTTCTACGGAATCCTGATATGTTTTTTCTAAAGTCGAAAATGAGCTGGAATACATATGGCTTAAAGAATCGACGAAATTTTTAATGTTAGCCTTGGATTCCCTGCATTTTGCCGCAAATTCGTTAAATTTCTCGTTGACCTTGGGCAGTTCTTCCGAATCGCCTGCGCATGAATTCAAAAGATTTTCTTTATTGCGGACGTCCTCTTCGAGAGAATCTATTTTTAATTTTAAACCTTCGATTTCTTTTTTATAGTCGTCTCTTGCCGATGAAATTTCGGAATCCTTTTTTTTCAAAGAAACTTCCATTTCGTTGTTTTTTGCTTTAAGTTCGCTTATTTCTTTGATTAATTTTCGGTATTCGCTTCCGGATAGGAATTTCATATAGAGCACCTGCTTAATTAAAAAATTAATATTTCTTCTATAATTTTATACACATTTTTATTTATTGTTAATTTTATATTTTTATAAATAGGATTGCAACAAAAATTTTAATAAAATTATTTTTCATTATCGTTTAATATTTTTTAGCCCTTTTTAACGATTATTTTTTTTATTACCGCCTCCGCGCACCTTATTCCGTCTATGGCGCTCGTAATTATCCCGCCGGAATATCCGGAACCCTCTCCGCATGGATACAGGCCTTTGAGCGAAATGGATTCGTAATCGGAATTTCTTTTAATTCTTACGGCGGAAGAGGTCCCCGTTTCGAGTCCCGTTAAAACCGATTTTGCGGCAAATCCCTTAAATTTGCTTTCAAACTCGGCCAACGACCCGGCAATGGACAAATTTAAAAAATCCGGCAGTAATTTAAAAAGATTAAAATATTTAACCGACGGTTTATATGAAGGCGCGGGCAAACCGGCGGCGCGGGTATCGCTTTTAAAGTTAGGTACGGCTCCGGCGGCTGCGGCATTATAAACGTCTTTTATATAATCAGGCGTATATTGATAAGGGGCGGCGAAATTCCCTCCCCCCGCCTCGTATGCTTTAAACTCTAAATCTTTTCTGAACCGCAGGGCTCCCGTTCCGGAATAATATCTGTCCGGGTCTATCCCGTCCAGCATTTCCGGCCTGACTGCGGCAACTATCGCGCTGTTGGAATTTTCCATATCCCTGCCGGAATAGCTCATGCCGTTAACGCAGAGGAGATTTTCATCGGAACTCGAATTTACGACGACGCCTCCGGGACACATGCAAAAAGAATATCCGCCGTATTCTTTAGAGGATATATTGTAATATACTCCTTTTAGTTTTACGCCCTCTTTTCCTGTATTTCCCTTAAAAAATAAACCGTCGGTAAAATCCCTTTTGTGTTCTATTCTGAAACCTACCGCAAAAGGCTTTCTTTCCATAACCGCCCCTTTCCTCTCCAACAATTCATAGGTGCCGTAACTGTTAGACCCCGAAGCTAAGATAACGAAGTCCGTTTTAAAAATCCTTTTATCGGTTTTAGCCGAACATACCGTCCCATTTTCGTCAACCTCTAAATCCTTCATTTCTTCTTCGAAATAAATTTCGGCTTCGTTTTTGATTAAATGGTTTCTTATTTCTTTCAATATATTAATCAGAATGTCGCTTCCGAGATGGGGTTTATGCTCCGTTAAAATATTTTTATCCGCTCCCATTTTTACTAAAAAATTTAAAACATAAGAAACGGCGGCGTCGTTTTTTCTGGTCGTAAGTTTTCCGTCGGAAAACGTTCCTGCGCCGCCTTCCCCGAATGCGACATTGCTTTTTTTGTCGAATTTGCCTTCGTTCATTAAGCGCGCCACGTCTTTTATCCTGTCTTCGACGCGTTTGCCTTTTTCTATTAATATAGGCTTTATGCCGTTTTCCAATAAATATAAAGCGGCAAAAATTCCGGCTGGACCCATTCCTACTATAAGCGCCTTATATTTGCCGGGCTTCGCTATGTTTTTATTTTTAACTCCTCCCGGGGCAGGAATTATTGCATCCTCTCCGTTGAACAAGTTGAACGAACTTTCTTCTTCGTTATCCGCTTTTTTCGCTTTTACGCCGATTTTATTCAATAAATTTATAAAATAGTCTTCCTTGACGCCGGCCGTATTCAATTTTATCAGGGCTTTAAAAACCCTTTTTTGCTCTTTTTGCCTTAAATCTACAGACTTTTTTAAAATTTTTACGTCAAAAGACATGCCCGATTTTAAAAACGGCCATGATTTATCGGAAGCATATTTTTTTAAATAACCGGTAAAATAACCGGTAAATAAATATTCGTCTTTTTCGGGCTTTTCCGCATCGTTTGCCGGAATTTTAAAATCGTAAACGATTATCATAAATATAGTTAATATAATCAGGACGGGTTTATTAGCGATACCGCGGATTCTTTTACTAATTCCTTTTCTGCCTGTTTAGCGGTATTTTTAAGGGGTATTAAAAGAACGGGACATATCGAATTTTTTGAAACGGAAAAAGAAACGGAACCGGAAATAAATTCTTTAAAGCCTATTTTCTGATGTGTTCCCAAAGCGATTATATCCGCTCCTTTTTTTTTTGAAAAATTAAGAATTTCAGCGGCGGGAATGCCCGTAGAAATAAAAATTTCGTAATTAAGATAATATAAGCCCGCCTCTTTCAATTCCTTTTCGGTTAATTCATATGCTTCGTCCGTTTTGGATTTTGCCGCGGATTTTTTATCCAATAACGTGAATATATCGGAATAAATAACATGCAGAATATAGAACTTTGCGGAAACGTCCCTGAAAAACGAAGCCGCCTTGGACAATATGAAGCCGGTTTCAAAATTAAGGTCTATTGCTATCAGAACTTTTTTTTCTATCTCCATACATATAATATTACCCGATTAAGCCTTTTTTTTCAAGACGGCTTTCGGACTAATCCCCCCCCCGCATTCTTATATTTAATTGACTATATATATGCGCCTGTAATAAAATATTAATTATTAATTAAAAATAAATACGCTAAATTTTAAATTAAAGGAGAAATTATGT
>JAJYKQ010000017.1 GCA_021788495.1 bacterium
TCCGTCGCCTGTATTTTCGGAAACCGATTCGACGACGGCTCTGGAAATTTCAGAACCGTTCAAATTATCTGCGTCTCTGCCGGCAAGAGACGGAAGATTATTTCTTGCGCCTTTTATGTCGCCGGCTTTTAGCATTTTATATATTTTTAATGCTTCGTGCCTAAGTCCTCCGGTAGAAAGAAAGGAAGCAAGAACATACAGGGAAAAGATATAGAAGAGCGGCGGCGAAATATAAAAGAATATAAAACTTGCCGCAAAAAATATTGCCTGTATAACAATAATAGTTATAACGCTAAAAAAAATGCCGGATATAATTTTAGGGGAAAATCTATAAAACAGTTTCTCTATATATACGGCAATCAGTCCCATTATATTAAGCGGGTGCAGTTTATACTTTAAAAAACCTGAATAAAATTCGATAATAAATGCCGAAGGAAAAAATAACGCTAAAAGAATAAAGTTAAAATAGGAGAAAGGCATGTTATTTTATGCGATTTTATTTTGCAGTTTACATAATGTATCTTATGGGACATCATACAATCCAGTTCACTATTTCAAAGTTTGTATCGGGTATCGTCGTTTCAAAATAACCGCTGACCGGAAAACGCTCTATTTCGACAAGCGGATTATTTTTATAAGTAAGGACGGCGTAAAAGTCGATTTGATTGCTTGGGGCTACGCCTAAGGTAAAAGTTTTAATGGATAATTCGAGAATTTTATTATATGCGGCTTTCAAAATATTGCCCGTATTATGTTTAGTCGCGGATTTTCCGTCTTTAATATAAGGCGAATTTAATAGTAAATTTAATGAGTTATTTATATTAAATTCAATTTTTACTTCAACATCAGAATTATTTATAAATTTTATTATAAGTACTTTTCCTAACAATTCTGAATAGTCTTTTTTAAAGAAATCAAATCTCATGAAAAAATTTTCATCATTAAATCCGTATTGCATTTTTCTTATAAATCTGTCGGTATGCGCCATTGCCTTACCGGATAAAATACTTGGGAAAAATACCGCGCTTCCGAGCCATTCAAAATAATTATCTGCTATGCCGTCTATTTTCGGATAAATATACGATACTATATCCATATTAGGTTTTACTGCTTTTTTACCTTCTAACAAAGGTATAAAATATTCGTCGGGCGGGGTTTCGTTTAAAAATTTGTACACGTTTATAAGATGTGTTCTGTAAAGGAAATCATATTCTTCGTCTATGCCGGACGTTCTGTCTTCCCCGTACCACCAGTTATAATCGCTTCCTTCCGCTATAAATATTTGTTTCCATGCCGCTTTAAAATTTGGTCCGGCGCCGTTTTCTATATTAACCGGCGCCGCTGCGTCATTTTTGTCGGCATATGCTTCTTTATCTTTCTGTAAAAGATAATCTCTTGTTTTAGAAAGAATATCCCAAGCTCTGTTGTCTTCTTTATCCCCTATCCATATTCTGAAATTATGGTTAATCCATGAACCCGGGTATATCATAGGTATGTTGTATATTTTAGAATAATCGAAATCGCTATCTTTGTCAGGGTCGGTATTCCATTTAATATCGAAAAACGATTTAACTTTAACTCCGGTTTTGCCGTTTTCATAGGTACCTGATTCCGGTTCGGCATCGGTTATTTTTAAAGTTTCTTCCGTTTTTTTAATATATTCGCTAACGGTAAGCGTTTTTATAATTTTTGAGTTTTTAGTAATATTTTCGTAAAGATAATTAAAAAAATCGTATGCGTTATTTTTATAATATTCCCATGCATTTTCGCCGTCCAATATTATCGGTACTGCAGATAGTCCATTTTTATCGTAATCTTGAATACTTAATGCTATATTTTTAAGGTTATTTATTAAATCTTCCGCCGCGGCTTTAGGTTCGTAATTTGAATATTTAAAACCTATTAAATCCGAAAGCCCTTTATCCCTAAAAAAAATATATAAAAATTTGTCGTTTCTTTTTATTACATATGGCCTGTATAATAATTTTCGCAATCTTAAATCCTTTAGATTTGTTCCTATGGAGTTTTCTAAGATTTCTTCATCCGTAGCTATCCAGTTTATATCGTTGTCCATAAAAAGTTTTAAAGCCTTTTCGCTTACGCTTCCTTCCGACGGCCACATTCCTTTAACTTTATATTTTAATTTGCCGCTGAAATAATCCAATGCGCTTTTAATTTGATAATCTGCATCTTCAGGATGTCTGAAAGGCATAGGCAGTTTTATGCCGTCGTGAAAATCGGCTATATCGGTGTCGCACAGCAGAGGCAGTATTGGATGATAGTAAGGGCTTGCGGAAAGTTCAATTTGTCCGTTTTTTGCAAGTTCGGTTATTAAGGGAAGTATTTTATTTAAAACCTGCGGAATTTTTTCTTTAATTAATCTGTCTTTTTCTTCTTCAGTAAATTTTTTGTCTTTATTTTTTAAAGCGGTTAAAAACTCGTCTTCAGCTATGGAAACAGGGTCAAACCACATAAGATTAAACAGGACAACAATATCTAAATAGTCCTGAGTATCGAACATATCGACTTTTTCCTCAAGTCCTCCGCCGTCTGCCGTTTTTAATCTGGCATAAAGTTGTTTAAACCTGGCGCTTTTTTCTATGAAATTATTGCTTGAAGAACATGCGGGAAAAAATTTTTCTATAATAAAAAGTTTGTCCTCAAGCGAAAGTTTCGATATTTTTCCATCGGATATGCTTAAAAATTCTTCGTTTTTAAGAAGTGCGCCGTAATTGCCGGTATAATCTTCAAGCTGACTGAGCAAGGACGGCGAATAGTTAAAAGTAGCGTGTATTTCGGGATGATTTTTTAAAAGCGCTCCCATGTAATAGTAGTCTTTTGTTGCATGCAGCCTCGTCCACGGCATCAGCATTTCGCCGGTAAAATTATCTTTGTAATACGGCTGATGAAAATGCCACAAAAATATTACGTTGATAGGATTATTTATCGAATCCACTATTTTTTTTGCCTGTTGTAAATATTGTTCGCTTTGACTTTATCGTTTAAGTCGTCGATAGTTTTTATTACCTGATTTTTGTAGCCTATCAACTTGTCGGCTAAGCTATTTGCTTTATCCGTGTCTTTTGCGTTTAAAGCGTCGATTAGAGCTTTTCCGGTTTCGTGGACTTTCGGATGGATCTGCCCTAATTCTATAAATTCTTTATAATCTCCGTATTTCTGTCTGCCTATGCCGTCGTACCACTTGCCGAGCCTGCACTGATGATGGTCGGTTAATTCTGAACTGCTTAAAGATATCTGTTTATTAGAAAGTGCGTCCAACACTCTTGTGACCCACAATAAATGGTCCGCCTTTACTATGTTTAAAAGCATGCAGTCAAATTTCCAATCCGAAAAGGTTTTTAACGAATTAGACTGTTCTTTAATTATCTTATCGAAATAGGAACCGATGGTGTCGAAGGTATTTTGTATTTCTTCCATGCCCGAGGACAGAGATGAAAGATTATTGGCCATTTCCGCGGCGACCTGGGACTGTTCTTCCGCCGCGGTAGCGATATACGTTACCTGTTCGCTCGTCTGGGTAGCGGCTTTATCGGCTATCGACATAACGTTCGTTACGACGTCCAAAGATTCCTGCGAGTTCTTAAGGTGAGAAAGCCCTTCATTGACTTTAATTTCTACTTCTTTAGACTGTCCGCCTATGTCCTGGGTAACCTGTTCTATCTCTTTTGCCGCCTGAGCGGATTTTTCCGCCAGAGTCCTTACTTCGTCGGCTACTACCGCAAATCCTCTGCCGTGTTCACCTGCCCTTGCCGCTTCTATCGCGGCGTTTAAAGAAAGAAGATTCGTCTGCGCCGCGATTTCTTTTACTTTATCGGTAAGTTCGACTATTTTCTGCGTCCTCGTTACAAATTGATTTATGGATTCCCCCATAGTTTTAACGGCCTGTTCGACCTGCTCCATTCTTGAAACAAGTTCTTCTAACGCCGCCGAGCCTTCTTTGGTTTTTTTAACGGTATCTCCGGCTTCTCCCGCCGCCGCCTGCGCGTTTTTGGCTATTTCCTTCGCCGTGGAAGACATTTCTTCCGTTGCGGCAGCCACGCTGGTTATCCTTTGAACCGCCGTTTCTATCTCGCCTCTGAAAACCCCCGCATTCTTTTTGGTATCTATGGTGATTTCCATTATATCTACCTGGTCGGAAGCAAGGGATAATATTCTGTTTCTCCACTCGTTGACTAAAGATAACGCCGGAAAAGAAGCGTCGAACAGTCTAGTATCCGACTTTTGAACTTTTTCCAATTCGTCGTCGTTGTCGGTTAAGGCGGAATTCATTACGCTATAGCAACTTTTGTTATTTAACTTGTTGAGTAATCCCATGTTTTTTCTTTCCCTAGTTAATTTTTATTGTATTTATTTTTCCGGTATTTAATTAAATCTAGCGACAGCTTATAATTGTTAAGAATTAAGCTGAATTAAATTTTCTATATAACCCCTGTCTTTAGTCATTGCATCGTTTGTAAGCATAGCTTTATAAAGCGCAACCGCTTTTTTGGGTTCTTTTATTTTAGTATAAACGGCGGCTTCTTCAAGCATGGCATATTCCTGAAGCTTTACGTCGTTTATTTTGGACATGGCGGCAAAATCTGGTATTGCGCTTTTATAATTTTTTTCCAGCATAGAAACCGTTGCAAGATTGCTGTAAGCTAGATAAGTTAAGTTGTCTGAACCAGGTTTTGGATAATATTTGACGTATTTGTTAAAATAAGACGACGAATTTTTAAATTTTCCTATTCTCATATAATCTAAACCCGCATAAAAACAAGATATTTTAGCCGCACTGGTTCCTCCGTATTCGCCGCGGAGTTTTTTTAGGTATGAAATAGATTTTGTAATAGCTGAAGGATTTTTTCCGTCGTAAGACATATAAAGCCTTACGCCTTTCCATAAAAGTTTTGAAGCTTTTTTGCTTTGCACGCTTTTATAATATCTTATGCCGAAAACGGCGCCGGCTATAAGAATAACCAGTATGAGAACGGCTATTAACGCAATCTTATTTTTAATAAAAAAGCCTTCCAAATCGATTTTATCCATTAATATTTTCCTTTTTTAATCATTAAAGATAACTAATATTATAAGATAACAAAATAAAAATCAAGCGTTTTTTTTCAACAAATTCAATGCATTTTCTTTAATTTTTATAAGTTCTTCGGCGGTCAGTCCCGCCCCTAACCCGACCGCATCGTATTCTTTTTCGCTCATTATATCTGAAGGCGAATGAGTATCGCTTGAAATTATAAGCCCTGCCCCTGTTTTTTTCGCAGTGGCGGCGACGTATCCGTTCGCGAGACAGTGTCCTTTTCTGTACGACAACTCTAAATATATTCCGTTTTTCTTTGCCGCAGAAGCTTCCGCTTCGGTAATTAAACCCGGATGCGACAATATGTCTATATCTGCTTTGAGCGCCGCGGCGTTAGTGCCTTTTTCGACCGGTTCGCTTAAGGTTTCCCCGTGAACAATGATTATTTTTGCTCCGGATTTTCTTGCAAGAATAGCGGCGTCTTTTATAAGGGCAGGCGGTACGTGGGTAATTTCGACGCCCGGCAGAACTTGAAATTTATTGCCGTTTTTTTTATTGCCGTAAAGAGAATTTATCTTTTCGCATATTTTTTTTAAGCCTGATAAATTATGCTCTATATTTGAAAAATCGGCATGATCCGTTATCGCTATGCCGTTAAGACCGGCATAAATCGAACGCCTTATTAATTCGGCAGGAACAAGTTCTCCGTCCGAAAATACCGTGTGCATATGGAAATCTATAATCATATAATATATTTTATACCTCCGGTTTTGTTTTTATAAAGATATGCTTGTAATAACGACGAAGATGCCTATTACGGTTGAACTATCTATCGCCCGCAATGACGAAGACTTATTTCTTTGTATTTTTGAAATACCTTTTCAAGCCTTTCTTTTTTAACCTCCAATAAAATATCGTCGTTAAATTTAGAAGCTTTAGTAAAAGGTCTCGGCGAATATTTGAATGCGAAAATAGAACTAAACTCCGCTTCTTCTATTAATTTTAATGTATCTTCAAAATCTTCTTCGGTTTCACCCGGAAAACCTACTATTATGTCTGTAGAAATAGAAATATCCGGATGCCCGTTCTTTAATTTGCGGACGAGTTTTAAATAGTCGGCATTGGTATATCCTCTGTTCATCATTGCAAGTATTTTATCCGAGCCGGATTGAACCGGAAGATGAATTTCTTTTGTAATTTTATCATTGCCGCAGACCGTGTCTATTAATTTATCGTTGAAATCCTTAGGATGAGATGTTAAAAATTTAATTTTAAAAGACCCTTCTATTCCGGACGCCGCATTTAATAAAAAACAAAAGTCTTTCTTGCAGTCGTCCGGCGACATGTAAGAATTAACGTTTTGACCTAAAAGAGTAATCTCTGTAGCACCTTTATCTATGAGATTTTTAACGGTCTTATATATAATGTCTATAGGAATAGACCTTTCTCTTCCCCGCACGTAAGGCACTATACAGTATGAACAAAAATTATTGCACCCTTCCGTTATTTTTACGGATGCGGTTCCGTCGTTTTCCGGCTTTTTGCCGTAAAAATATTCTTCGATTTTTTTGGCGTTTTCTAAATATTCCTCCGGCCGTTCCGTTAAGGAATAATTTTGGCTTGTTTCGTTTGAACCGCCTGTATCGTTGACGGCTGTATTATTTATAAGTATATCGGGAATGGAAAAAATTTCTTCCGGGGCGAAACAGTAATCGAAATATATACTGCCGTTTTGTTCTTTTTTCAGCTTAATCTGTTTAGCAAAACACCCTGCAAGAACTATTTTTTTATCGGCATAGTTTTTTTTAAGCCTTCCAAGTTCGGAAATTACTTTATGGTCGGCATTATCCCTTACGCTGCATGTATTGAAAACCACTATGTCGGCGTCTTCGACCGAGCCGGCTTTTTTAAATCCTTTTTTTACCAGCCCGTTTTCTATTAAATCCGAGTCGTGCACGTTCATCTGACAGCCGTATGTTTTAATGAAAAATCTATTATTTGCTTTAATCTTCGACGAGGTCATTTTTATAAATTTTACTAACTTTAAACTGAGGAACTACTTTTTTATCTACCTCTATTTTTTCTCCGGTTTTGGGATTTCTGCCGGTATAAGTATCGTATTCCTTAACGAAAAAACTCCCAAATCCCCTGATTTCTATTCTTTTACCCTGAATTAAAGTTTCTTTAATTTCATTAATTATAGTATCGATTATTCTGTCAGCCAATTTAATTGGTATATTGTTTTTAGAAGCGAATTTTTCCGTAAATTGAGCTTTATTCATTTAATCGTAACCTCGAAGAGATAATTTAGTTTATAGTTTATAGTTTATTATATTATTATATAATTTTAAATAATTTATTTTATATTTACATTGCAGATACCTTATATTAATCTTAACTTTAGAATATTTATATATGCGGAATAGTTTTTTAGTTTATCACATAAGAACGTCGGGGTCAACATCTACGACAATTTTTCTAGAAGAAAAACTTTTAAAGAGATTAGCGTCCATTTTTAAGGCCGATGCGAGTTTATGCAGATTTGCCGCAGGCGGAGGCGATTTTAAAATTAGCTGATACCTGTAGTCGTTATCTATTTTCTCTATTGGGCAAGGCGAAGGTCCCAAAATACTTATAT
Source organism: bacterium (assembly GCA_021788495.1). The sequence continues at coordinate 7,674 of JAJYKQ010000017.1, forward strand.
TGCCGTTAACGCCGCCGGAAAAATCGCCGGATTTTATTTTTATATCTATAATATTTTCGATGCTTTTTTTTAGGTTTAAAGCGGTTTCTATCAGAGCGTCGATATTTTTATCGGTTAGTTTCAGGGCAATTATCTTAGAATAAGGCGGATATCCATATTCTTTGCGTATATCAAGTTCTTTTTCGTAAAATCCTTTTATATCGTGAGCCGCAGTATATCTTAGCAAGTAGTTATCCGGTATAAAAGTCTGAACGGCTATTTTGCCTTTATCCGTTCCCCTGCCGGCTCTTCCGGCTACCTGCGTTAGTATTTGAAAAGCTTTTTCTGCGCTTCTAAAGTCGGGCAGATTAAGCAGGCTGTCGGCAAAAATTACCACCACGAGACCGACGTCGGGAAAATCATGCCCTTTGGCTATAATTTGCGTGCCTATTAGTATGTCTATTTTCTTATCGTGCATTTTTTTAAAAATTTCTGCGCCTGTTTTACCTTTTTTTGCGATATCCGAATCTATTCTCTCTATTATTATCCCGTTTTTTTCGCCGTTTAATTCATTTAAGGTCATGTCTAAGTCTCCGCAGGCATCTTTATATTCGTAAGAACTGCGGGAATAGTTTGAAAATAAAGACTTAACGTGTTCTTCCAATTTTTGTACGCCTATGCCGTAAGGTTCTATAGTATCCATGCCGCATTCCGGGCAGAGTTTTGGAACTTTTTCTTTATAGCCGCAATAATGGCATTCTAATATTTCCTGCGATATATCGGTATGAATTTCCTTTTTCCTTCCGTCTTTATGTTTATGGTAAACCAAAGATATAGCGCAATTTTTACATAAAAATTGATGTCCGCAAGAAGTGCATATTAAAAACGTGGAAAATCCCCTTCTGTTTAGAAACAGCAAAACCTGCTTTCGGGCTAAGATGTTTTCGGTTATTAATTTAATAGTTTCTTCCGATAAAATTTTATCTTTAAATTCTTTTTTGGTAAGCGTTTTAAATTCGGATTTTAAATTTATAAGCTGTATATCAGGGAGCGTTTTGCCTTTAACCCTGTTTTTTATATAAATATATTCATATTTTTTTAATACGGAGGCATTATAATAAGACTCTAAAGAAGGCGTAGCGGAACCGAGTATGCATACCGAGGAAGTTTTCTTAGCTATCATAACCGCAACGTCCCTTGCATTATAAAGAAGACCCGACTGCTGCTTATAAGAACCGTCGTGCTCTTCGTCGATTATTATAAGTCCGGGATTTATTAAAGGAGAAAAAACTGCCGATCTGGCGCCCAGAATTAGCTTGACGCCGCCGTTCATTATCCTGAAATGGTTTATTAGCTTTTCTTTTCTTGAAATTTTACTGTGAAATACCGCAAATGCATTTTGTTTTATTAGGTTTTCAAAACGTTTTTTTATAAGATAAATAAACTGGTTCGTTATAAAAATTTCGGGAACGGTAATTATAATCTGTTTATTTAAAGACAATACATAATCTATAAGATTGAAATATACTTCGGTTTTACCGCTTGCCGTAACGCCGTGAAGCAGAAAAGTTTTATAAAATCCGTTTGATATATATTCTTTTATGAAATTTACGGCGTTTTCCTGGTCTTTAGTAAGTTCGTATTCAGCTTTTGAAAGGAAGCCGTTTACCGGTTGTCTCTCTGAGTTTAAAATATCGGGATTATTTTCTTTAAGGAGATGCTTTTCCTGTTTTGAAACATCGGCGGGACTTTGATTAAAACTTTCGGCCTCTTCAAAGTATTTATCGAGCAGGTCGAATCTTTTTACGTCTATAGACGGCAAAACGGCATCAAAAACGCCGGATATATTTTCGTGATAATATCCGGCTAAAAAATTAAAAATATCTTTACGCGATTCCGTAAAAAAAGTTGCCTTTGAAATACGCAATACATTTTTTAATTTTATAGGTTTACTATCTTTTACACTTTCCTTTTCTTCATCGTCGGTTTTTTTTATTCCGTAAATAAACCCGTAAACGGTTCTGTTTTTTAACTGAACAAGCACTGCCCTGCCGGTTTCCGCTTCGCTATTAAGGTCATCGGGTATTATATAGGTAAACTTTATATCCGTTCCGCTTTTAGGTATAACAATCTCTGCCGTGGTCATAGTTTTATATTATAATATAAATGGAAAGAATATAAAACTACTTAACCCAACATAAGAAAAAGGCGTCAAATTAATTTTACGCAACATCTTTTATCGTTAATTATTTCTTTTTGTATGCGTAAAATAAAATCCGACGCCTTTTTCTAAAACATTTTTCTTATCATTATAGTATATTCAAGATGTTTTGTCGTTCTAGTGAAGGATTAAAGTTAATTATTATTTATATTTTTCTCGCTATCTTTATTTTTACCTCCGTTAAGCGGATACAGTTGTTTTCTATAATAATCTTCTTCGTTTAATTCTAATTTTTTGCCGTCGTAGGCAGTGAAATATTTACCGTTTCCAAATTCCGTTTCCCATACTTTGTCGGCAATTTTGCCGTAATTTTGGGAGTATTCGTCCATCTTGTCTTTAAGTTCCGTAATTATAGACTCTCCTCCTTCCTGCGCAGCCTTTGCTCCGCCTTCGGAAACTACTTTTCTTAGTATTTTGGGATGGTCTATTATCATGCATGGACGAAGCCTGTTCTTGACCCCCATCTGCTCTTTTCTGATTGATTTAAAATACATGGAGTTTAAAATTTCTTCCATAGATTTATCGAAAATATTGTCTGCGGCAAATTGGGCAAATACGCAAGGTTCTACTCCGCCGTTCGCGTTTACGTGAAGATATACGCGCCCGCCCGAAAGACAACCGTGGGAAAGTACGCCGTCGTTCCAAAAGTCTGCAACCACTATCGGTTTTGTTTCCCTAATTTCTACTACCCTCTTTCTTCTAAAATTGCGCTGTTCCGGCGTAGGCATAAGATTTACGTCGGGTTCGCGTCCAATGGGTATATAATTAAAATACCAGCCCAGAAATGCTCCCTGTTTAATGTAAAAATCTATAAATTCGTCGCTGACTATTACTTCGTTGTTATAGCGGGTAGCGGTCGCCGAAAATCCGAACAATACTCCGTTGTCTTTAAGGTTGTTCATAGCGGTTACTACTTTTTTAAAATGCCCCTTACCTCTTCTTTCATCCGTTTCATTCTCGAACCCTTCGACGCTAATGCACGGAAAAACGTTCCCAAGGTTAGACAATCTTTCCGCCGTTTTACCGTCTATAAGCGAACCGTTTGTATATATCTGAAAATAGCAGTCGTTATTTCTTTCCAGTATATCGAACAGGTCTTTTCTTACGAAAGGTTCTCCGCCCGATATAGTATAAAAGAATATGCCGAATTTTTTGCCTTCGTCGATAATTTCGTTAATTTTTTCAAATGAAAGTTTATCGCTGCGGGTATAATTTGCGGAATAGCATCCGTAACATTTTAAATTGCAATGCATAGTCGGACTGATTACGTAAAAGAGGGGCGGATAAAATCCGTTTTTTTCTATAAACGCTTTTCTTCTGTCTCCGCTGAGCAAAAGAAAGTTTGAAATAAAATTATCCAGTATTCCTTGTTTTACGTTTTTAGATAAATGCGGAAACTTTCTTTTTAATCCGATAAAAATATGGTCGAAAAAAATTTTACCGGCAGGCGCTTCAAAATTATTTATTTTATCGGAAAGTTTAATTATAGTTTCGTCGCTTAATTTAGGCAATACATAGTTGCCCGCAAAGTGAAACACGTTTTTTACGACCGAACTTTTAACCGACTGTTTAAACGAGGCTAATCTCTCCATTTCCCCCTCCTGATTTAATTATTTAATTGTTCATATTTTATAATTAAACTTTATATATCAATTAATTATATTAATTCAAGAAATTATTAAGCGTTTAAAACAGGTAAAATATTTATCGTTTCTAAATAATATTTTATCGCAGGTATTCAAAAAGTCAAGAACGAGGTTGCAATTTTAATTTTTTTTTGGGATAATTATTAAATACGGTGACAGAATTCAATTCTGTTACCGTCACAAATTGAAAGTGACAGAATTCAATTCTGTTACCGTTATGAATTGTTAAAAGTGGGGGGTTAGCTCAGTTGGTAGAGCGATGCCTTCGCATGGCATAGGCCAGGGGTTCGAATCCCCTATCCTCCACCAATTATTTTTACATAATTAGTTATTGCAAATTATTTAGCAAAGGTCATTACCGGTAATATTTCTTCCAATCTTTAAAATCTAAATACTTTAAAATACTTTTTTTATCGCTTCCGAAATAATTGCAACTGTTTTGTCTAAGTCCGCTTTAGAATGTTTGGAGCTTACGAACATTGCTTCATATTGGGACGGAGCAATAAATAATCCTCCGTTTAATACAGAGGAGAAAAAATCTTTAAATCTGTTTGTATCGGATTTCATAACGTCGTTAAAATTAAGAACTCCCCCGCTCTTAAAAAATATAGTCAGTATCGAAGAAATAGAATTTACGGTTATTTTGTCGTTAAAATTTTTAAGTTCGTTTTTTAAACCGTCTATTAAATAATTAGCGGAAGAATTAGCCTTAGATACGGCGTCGTCTCTTTCTATAGCTTTTAAAGTCGCAATGCCGGCGGCTACGCATACCGGATTGCCGGATAAAGTACCGGCCTGATAAACAGGCCCAAGCGGAGAAAGAAATTCCATTATGTCTTTTCTGCCGCCGAAAGCTCCTATAGGAAGTCCTCCTCCTATTATTTTACCGAGACAAGTAATATCCGGTTTTAAACCGAATAATCCCTGCGCTCCGCCGTTAGAAAGCCTGAAGCCCGTTATGACTTCGTCGAAAATGATTAGAGAACCGTTATCGTGAGCTAAATTTATTAATTCGTTTAAAAAACCTTCCTTAGGCAAAACGACGCCCATATTTGCCGCAACCGGTTCTATTATAACAGCCGCTATCTCTTTTTTGTTCGCGGAAAAAAGTTCTTTAACCGATGATATATCGTTGTAAACAGCGACTAAAGTATCCTTTGAAAGGCTTTCCGTTATGCCGGCGCTTGAAGGAACGGACGTAGTCAGCGCTCCGGAGCCTGCTTTAACAAGCATAGAATCAGAATGTCCGTGATAGCATCCTTCAAATTTTATAATTTTGCTTTTTCCTGTAAAACCCCTTGCAAGCCTTAGTGCGCTCATAACGGCTTCCGTTCCGGAATTTACCAGCCTGACGGACTCTATGGACGGAAAATGCTTATTTATTAAATCGGCAAGTTCGATTTCGGCTTCCGTCGTGGCGCCGAAACTGAAACCTTCCGACGCGGCGGACCAGACGGCTTTGACTACTCTTTCGTCGGCGTGTCCAAGGAGCATAGGGCCGTAAGACATTACGTAATCAATATATTCGTTTCCGTCTATATCGTAAATTTTATCGTCTTTAGCCTTTTTTACGATTATCGGCGATAACCCGACTGATTTAAATGCCCTGACCGGACTGTTAACGCCTCCGGGCATAAGCAATTCTGCATGTTTTACCGCTTCTAAGCTTTTATCTCGTTTCATAAAATTCCCTTTAAATTTTTTTTAAAATAAACAATGATATAGAAAAAGGTGTCAGATTAATTTTACGCAACATCTTTTATAGTTAATTGTTTTTTTTCGTATGCGTAAAATAAAATCTGACACCTTTTTCTTGACGCCTTTTTCATATATTCGATATTCAATAAGTTTTTGTGTTGTATTTATATTGATTATTATAAAAATTTCCTTCCGTTTTTATTGCTTTTTATATTTTTTTTAACGGCGTTTTTATCGTATTTTGGCAGATAAGGAGCAAAAAACTTAAAAACTTCCATATTCCAGCCCGGAAGCACGACGTGACCGCTGTTTTTCGCGACAAAAAGCTTTTTCTTCGATTTAATCATTTTATAGACTACCAAAGTGCCTTTAGGCGGACAGTCCTCATCTTTAAGTCCTATGCCTATCATTACCGGAACTTTTATCCATTTTGCAAAGTGTTTAGTATCAACGTAATATAAAGAGCGCATAACTTTAGATTTGTCGTCCGGATGTTTTTTTAGAAAAGCCTTAACTTCCATATAAGGACCCATTTTTGCGAGCGGCATCTGTACCGGAATATCGCTTAAAAACGGAACGTCCCCAGCTGCAGCGGTAACGTGTTTATCGATAGCGGCGTCTATTAAAGACAGCCCTCCGCCCATACTTCCGCCGGTAACAAAAATATACTTATTGTTTATATCTTTATAGTGTTCAAGGAATCTTAAAGATGCAAGGGAATCCATAACTATTTTAACCATAGAAAAACTTTTTACGTGAAGAATTCCGTTAGTCATAAGACCCGGAAAACCGGGATGATAAACCGTCGCGCTTCTGCCGTGACCCCTTAGGTCAATCGAAAGAGCGGCATATCCCCTTCTTGCAAAAAAATGCGCCCAGCCCGGCGTTCCATAAGAGCCGTAGCCGTGCAGAAGCAGAACCCCCGGATATTTTTTTCCTTTGACCCCGTAAGGAATTGCGAAGTAACCCTTCAGCTGAAGCCCGTCGTAAGAAGTAAGGGTTAGGCTGTATGTTTCTATTTTATTAATTTTATCGTTATAAAGCGGCCTTAAAGAATAAATGACTTTTTCGGTGCGAAGATGGGCGTACATTTTATGCCAAAATTTTTTAAATTTTTGATATCTAGTAAGTTTAATTTTAGAAATTTTTGATTTTGAGGCAGATGTAGAGGCGTTAGGTTTTGCGTTAAAATTTTTATACAGCAGCGTTCCTGCGGCTAAAACGACTGCGACTATTAATAATATTATTAATACGGTTTTATTTTTGTTATTTGTTTTCATAATAAATTTTTCTAATTTTTGTATTTGTATATATATATTGTTAAGATTAATATAAAGAATCATATAAAAAGGCATCTATGAATTTAAATTTATTCAATTTATTCATAGATGCCTTTTATTGTTATTTATGTTAATTAATTTTGCGCGATGATACTATTGTAAAAACTTATTTTAAAGATTCAAGATATTCCGCAACGGTTTTTAACTGAGTCGGATTTAGGTTATGATTTGGCATCATAGTGGTCTTATCGTGAACTTTAGGAGTATTGATCTGAACTTCAAGCCAATGTATAGAATGGCCTTTTGTTCCTTCTTTGTCGAGATTTGGACCTATAGTTCCGCCTTTCCCGTTAATTACGTGGCATCCCGTGCATCCCTGAGCGTTAATAATTTTCAATGCGGCGGTTTTTAAATTTCCGGCTGCCGGTTTGGGAGCGGATGCAGTTTTTGCTTTTGTTTTAGAAGTTTTCGATGTTTTTTTAGCTGCTTTTTTAGCGGCTTTAGCTGCTTTTTTAGCGGTTTTTTTGGCCGGTTTAGTCGGTGCAGCCGGTTTTTTTGCGCAACCGTAAAGACTGAAGCTTACCAATACTAAAAATAATGCGGTAAATAAAACGGTTAATCCTTTTTTTCCTTTCAATGCTTTCAATTTCTTACCCTCCCTAATTAATTAAAAATTAAATTAAATTTATAATCGTATTACCATCACTTGTTAAATTAATTCAAAAAAAATGATTAAAATTATATGAAGTATATACTATACTGCATGTATCGATATGTAGTATGGTATATTTATAAATACGATATAACATTTGTTTCAGTCTTTCATTGACTTATTATCTTAATATATAATATAACTATTTTTAAATTTGTCAATAAATTTTTTTTATAAATTTATATTTATAATTTTTAATCCTTCAGGCAGCAAACCATTTATTTTATCTTTTAAATCGGTCAAATTCATAGATGCGGCATGAATTTTTGGAATTCTCCCCTTAATGTACAGCTCGTCGCTTTCCGACATAAAAGGTATCGGGTTGGAAAAACTTAGTTTCGGTCTCAAAGTATATTCGGATTCTTTATATAACAGCGGAATTTTTATTATCCTGAAAGCTTTAAGCAGTATTTTAACGGTTTCCAAATGTCCGAGATATTTTGCTATTCCTCTTTTTGAATATGTAAAAGTTATTTCTGAAAACGGAACGGTTTTAACTTTAATATCATTATTGCCGTTAAAATTATAGAGTTCTACGCTGTTTATGCCGGTTTTATTAAAAAAGACGTCTTTATTTATACTGCTGTCATAATTATCATTTACGCCGCTATTTTTATCTTTTTCATTTTCATTATTTTTAATATTATTTTTATGCATTTTTACATTTGCGGCTTTTGATGAATAAACCGGACTTACGGTTTTAAAATCGCATACTCCGCATAAGCAGCATATTTTTCTGCAGTTTTGGGTAGAAAGGTATTCTCCGTCTATTTCGGAATTAAAATAATAAATAGATTTAGCATTTTGCATGCAAGATTTTTTATATTCTTCTTTCAAAAATTTTTTATCGACCAGAATATCGATAAAATCCCACGGCAGCGGGTCGTTTATATTTTTTTCTTCATATAGATATTTAAAATAACCCTGATAAGATTGATAATCGTTTCCATGGCTAAACTTGTTTTCGTTTTGATTCCGGTTTTCGGTTTCTATCGCTTTTATCCATGCATCAAAGTTGAAAAGCCTCGACTCGCTGTCGTAAACGGCTCCCGATTTGTACGCCTTATAGATAATTTTAGACGTAAATTCATCCCCTCTCGATATCAGCGCTTCTACAAAACTCACCCTGGGATCCTGATATTTAAAATTTACGTTCAGCGGTTTTAATATCTTTTTTAAATAATTTATTTTAAAGCTAAGCGCTTCTTCTTTTTCCATAGGAAACCACTGAAAAGGAGTATGCGGTTTTGGAACGAAGTTATTGACGTTCACGGTAACGTTAAGTCCTTTTGCCGCTTTTTTTATTTTTACTATTAAAGAGGCTATTCCGTCCAAGTCGGCGATTCTTTCAAAAGGAAGACCTATCATAAAATAAAGTTTTAAAGACTTATATCCTTTTTGAGAAAGCCCTGCTGCTTCATTAAGCAGATCAGTTTCGGATATATTTTTATTTATGATATTTCTTAGTCTCTGGGTTCCGGCTTCCGGAGCCAGCGTAAAATTTGTTTTTTTTACTGCGGCGGTTTTTTTAAGTATATTTTCGCTTAATGAGCCGATTCTCATAGACGGAAACGACATCGATATCCTCTCTTCGGTAGTTAATTCCGCTAACTCGGAAAGAAGCGGTTCTATTTCGGAATAATCTCCGGTAGAAAGCGAAGACAGCGATATTTCCTCTAAACCGGTCGTATGCAACCCGTGTTTTACGGCATTTACTACGGTATCTTTTTTCCTTTCCCTTACCGGCCTGTAAATATAACCGGCCTGGCAGAACCTGCATCCGGAAGAACAGCCCCTCGCTATCTCGACGGCAAGCCTGTTGTGGACGGTTTCTATAAGCGGTACGATATGCTTGTTAATATAAACATACTTGTTGGTTTTAAAATCAAAGTTATAATTTAAATCTATATCGTTAAGTAATGATTTTTTTACGCTTTTTGAAATTCCAGGCACATAAACGCCCCGTATTTCGGCAAGTTTTCTTTTAACGTAATTTCTGTAATCCGATATATCGACAACGCCTGATTTTAGGTCGTTTTTTGCTTCCAATACCGCATCGCATACCAGGGCGGTAGCAATTTCGCCGTCTCCTATTATGAAAAAATCCATAAAGTCATTTAACGGCAGAGGGTTAAAAGCGCAAGGTCCGCCCGCTCCAACGAAAGGAGAGTCCGTTCCGGTTCGGTCTTTAGAAAATAAGGGAATACCCGAAAGTTCAAGCATTAATAATATATTCGTATAGGATAGTTCATACTGAAGCGAAAAACCTGCTATGTCGAAATTTTTAATTTCTTCGAAAGATTCTAAAGAAAATAAAGGAATATTATGCTCTTTAAGTTTTGCGTTCATATCCGGATAAGGCAGGTAAACCCTTTCGCAGGCAATATAATCGACGGAGTTTAAAATATCGTATATTATTCCCATTCCTATATGGCTCATGCCGAGTTCGTAAAAATCGGGGAAAGCCAAAGCAAATTTTAAAGGAATATTTTTGATATCTTTTATGGTAGTTCCTGTTTCCAAACCCAGATATCTAACCGGTTTCTGGACGAAAGGCAGAACGTCGCCGTTCAGTTTGCTATAAAGTTTATGGTTTTTTTTCATGCTTATGTGATTATGTAATATATTATCATTATATAATATTACGGACAAAAAATTAACGGAAAAATTAAAATAAAATAATAAACATTGCTAATAAACTAATAAAATTATGTTGATTTATAAGGAAAAATAATCGTATAATGGTTTAATATGAATAATACGATTCAGCTTATAGTAATTGCAATAATTCCGGTTTTATTCGCCATTATACTTCACGAGGTTTCACACGGCTACGTGGCCCATATTTTCGGCGACGATACCGCAAAAAACGCAGGCAGGCTGACGCTTAATCCTATTAAACATATCGACCCGTTTGGAACTATACTCCTCCCTTTATTATTAATTTTGGTAGGTTCTCCGTTTTTATTCGGCTATGCAAAGCCTGTTCCGGTAAATTTTAACGGGCTAAAAAATCCGAAAAGAGATACTGGATTCGTTGCGGCGGCAGGACCGGTCACTAATTTTATTCTGGCTTTTATATGTTTTGTTTTTTTAAAGATTATACTTTTTGAATTTCCGATTATGAATTTATATCTTGCATACTTCATAAGCCATCTTCACTTTCAGGCAGTGCACGGCTCCTCTGTTTTTAAATTTTTCGTTTATCCGGTAACTTTTATGCTTTTTATAGGTATAATGATAAATGTAATACTCGGAACTTTCAATTTAATACCTATCCCTCCATTGGACGGCGGCAGGATAGCCGTCAGTCTTCTGCCGGAGCCTTTTTCGGGTTATTTGAGTAAATTAGAACCTTTCGGTATATTTTTAATTTTAATACTGCTTTTGATCGACCCTGGCAATTTTTTAGTAGTTTCTTTTAACTTTATAGTAAACGATATAGTTTTAAAAAATCTTTATTTTTAATGAATTTACTGTATTTTAATTCCGTTATATATATTATAGTTTATAATCATGCATCCGATTAAACGGCAAGATACCGTAACTACTTCTTTAAATTCAAATTCCTTTTATCCCAAAGTAAACCTCGAAGCTTATAACGGACCTTTAGACCTGCTTTTAACTTTAATTAAAAAAAATAAAATCAATATATACGATATTCCGATAGTCGAAATAACAAACCAATATTTGGAAGCCATAGGCATCAGCGAAAAAAGCGGAATTTTGACTGAAGATGAAGATACGGCGGACGGCATAAACGGCGGCGGCGCCTTAAATTTAGATTCCGGCGGCGATTTTATAGTAATGGCGGCGCAGCTTATATATATTAAATCGGTAATGCTTCTGCCTAAACGCAATACCGAAAATGGCGAAGACGATAACGGCGATATAGAAGATCCTAGAGCCGAATTAACGGATATGCTTTTAGAATACAAGAAAGTAAAAGAAGTTGCCGAATTTTTAAATAACCGCCCTATACTCGGGCGCGACGTGTTCGGAGTTAAAATTATTCAAAGCGATGAAGTTGAAGACGAAAACGGCACTCTTATCATACAAAATCAAAACAAAAATAACGGAGTCATTTTTGAAGCAAATATCTTCATACTTTCTAAATATTTTTACGATAAAATTAAAGAAGCCCAAAACAGGATTAG
>JAJYKQ010000097.1 GCA_021788495.1 bacterium
CCGAATTTATTGCCGATTTTTCGGTTCAGGAAAAATTAGACGAAAATTTAAAACCGGTAATAGACGGACTTAAATTCTTGCTTGAAGCGGCGGAAAAAGAAGGCTTGGAAATTAACGGCAGGTTTAAGCCGGAAACTATAGAAAAAATTAAACTTTATCTAAACGATAAAAACTATTTCGGATTAGTAAACGACCGCAAAGGATTTCCTTATAAGAATAATAAAAATTCCGCCGGTTATTCCAAAAAATGGGAAGAATTATACGACCGTTTTAACGGATATCTGCCTGAAATTGCAAAATTAAAGAGCCTGCCTTATTTAGCCATGTACGTATCGTTTAAGAAGGAATTGATAAACGCTTATAAAATTTTGGGACTTGTTTATATAAGCGACGTAAATAAAAAATTAAGCCGGTTTTTAAGGGAAAATTCGGTTCCGGAGGTATATTTTCAACTTGGAAATTCGATTTACCATTATTTTATAGACGAGTTCCAGGATACTTCCAAGGTACAGTGGCTAAATCTCAAGCCTTTAATAAAAGAATCCCTTGCCAAAGGCGGTTCGCTTTTTACGGTAGGAGATTTAAAACAGGCTTTGTACGGATTTAGGGGCGCAGATTACAAGATAATGAAAGCGCTGAACGACGACGGCGGCAGATCCTTTCCGTCGATAGAGGAATTTAAAAAAGTTTCTTTAAAATTTAATTACAGGTCGGATAAGATTTTAGTCGATTACGTAAATAACGTTTTCAAGACGGATCTAAAACGTAAAGTGGAAGCGGTAGGCGATCCTGCCGGTTTTTTAACTTATGAGCAGGATACGCCGACGGACGAAACGGGAAGACATACCAATTTGGGCGGTTATTGCTCTACCGAAATATTTAAAAAAGAAGATAAAAATAAAAATCATGAAAATAAGCATAAAGACAAATATAATAACGACGATAATAAAGATGAAGACGAACCGCAGGGCGGTCTATCGGAATTTAACGTTTTAAACGCAATAGAAGACCGGCTCTTAGAAACTATAGACGACCTCGTAAAAGTCCGCAACTACGGCTGCGGCGATATCGCCATATTAGCCCAAAAGAACAAATACCTCAACTATTTAGCCGGATTGCTTATAGAAAAAGGTTACAAGGTAGTTACGCAGAGCAGTTTAGACATCAGGAACAGAAAAATTATAAGGGAAATCGAAATACTTTTAAATTTTTTAAATTCCCCTACAGACGATTTTAATTTCGGAAGTTTTATTATAGGAGATATTTTCGGAAAAAAAATAAGTTTGCAAGGCGCCAAAAAATACGCACGCGAAGAGTTTGAAAAATTCCTGTTTGAAACTAATTTAAATAATTTAAAAGGCGAACCTCTTTATATATTGTTCAGGGAACGGTATGCAGATTTATGGAACGAATGTTTCGAGGAATTGTTCGGTAAAACGGGATATCTTCCCCCCTATGAAACAACGCTTTATATATATAAAGTATTTAAAATAGCGGAAAATTTTCCGGAAGAATCGGCTTATCTGGCACATTTTCTTGACGCATTGCAGTATGCCGAAGAAAAGGGCTGCGCAGATTTAAACGATTTACTGGATTTAATAAAAACCGATAATTCTAATTCAAATTTAAATGCCGTAGATTCCGGCGAACTGTTTTCTATAGATCTTCCCGAAGTAAAAGATGCGCTTACCCTTCTTACCGTCCATAAAGCTAAAGGACTTCAGTGGGATGCCGTTATAAACGTTTTTGTCGCCGAAGAAAATTACGCCCTGATGCCCGATTCCGCAAAAAGCGCCGGCGGAAAAGGAAAAAAAATAAATTATTTTGCGGCGGAATCGGACGATTCGAAAGATAACGGCGGGATTGGAGATGCCGAAGACCCGGATACGCATAAGCCTTTAAACCTTTTTTATATAACAAAAAGCATGTTCGAAGGAAAAAAAGACGAACCTTCCCGCTCTCCTTATTTGGAATCGGTTTATTACGGCGCCTTAAAAGACCAAAATATCAGCGACTTAAATAATCTTTACGTTGCGCTTACCAGGGCGAAACACGAGATGTATAATTTTATTATTGCCGCAGACGAATGTCCTTTGCCCTCAATAAGTTCTGGGGAGAAAAAGTTTAAAAATAAAAACTTTATCGAAAATAAAAATGCCGAAAACGCTGGCGGTTTTGACGAAGAAACGGCGGTAGCGGTATTAGATTGCGGATTTTGCGATATAGGCTATGAATATGCGATAAAAACAGGCAGTCAATATTTAAGCGTAAAAAGAGGGGATGTTTTCCATAAAATTTTAAGCGAAATTAAATATGCCGAAGATTTTGAAAATTTAGACCCGTTAATAGAAAAATGCATGCTTCTGTTAAGATTCAAGCCGTCCGCCGAAGATTTTTACGAAACAAAAGCCGAAATAAAAGAAAAAATATTGCGGATAAAAGAAAACGATTATCTCTTGAAACTGTTTAATAAGGAATTATGCAGCGTTTATACGGAAAAAGAATATCTTTCGGCATCCGGCGCAATCTGCAGAATGGACAGAATATCAATATTTAAAAATTTAAAAGAATCAGAATCATTATCAGAATCAGGCGAAATCTGCATATTGGATTATAAAACGGGGCATATCGATAAAAAAGAAAAGGAAAATTACGAATCCCAAATGCAAAGATACAAATCTATTTTAAAAGATATATATAAAGATAAAAAAATTTACGCAGTCGTATATAACATAGACGACGGCGATTTATTTCATTTTTGATAAAATTTTAATAAATTGTAATAACTTATGAATAATTTTCATATATTAAAAAAATCGGCGGATATTATAAAATATACGGGCGATTTAGTCCTGAAAGAAATTAAATCCGGACAAAAAGTTACGGTGATATTTCCCAACAGAAGACCGGTTTATTTTTTGTCGCAATACATTTCCGGCATATATAAATCCGCCGCCGACTCTATAAAAATGTTTTCCATAGACGATTTTATAGATACCTGCTGGGAATCATCCGACGCCGCTATTTTTTATCCATATGCAAAAATAAATCCCGCCGAAGCGATTTTTCTTCTATTTGATTTAAATAAAAATCCGGAAATCAATTTGATAAAAGATGCAGAAAAATTGGATGTTTTTATGCCGTGGGGATATAAACTTTTCGGCGATTTCGAGGAACTTTTAATTGAAATGACGGATCCCTCGTCGTGCGACGCTATAATAGCCGAAAGAATAAATCCGGACTCAAATTTGCAAAATTTCTCGGATAAATTTGCAAAGTTTTCCAAGATGTATAAATCTTTTTATGAAACTCTCGTAAAATCCGGATTTACTTCAAGGTCTTACAGATATAAAACATTTGCAGAAAATATTGACGCAAATATTACGCCAAATCCGGATGTTTTTTCGTCCGTTATAAACGGCAGGGTAATTCTTGCCGGTTTTTACGGCATTACCGCATCCGAAGCAGTTATATTTAAAAATTTATTAAAAAATAATGGTTTTGGCGGAGAAAATCAAACGTTAATAGTATCTAAAACAGGATCTTCCGTCGCCGATTTTTCGTCAAAAATAGGCTTAAAACCGTCATCCGGCGGCAATATAACGATGAAAGACGAAGAATATAAAAACAGGGAGAATTACGGCAAACTGTCGGAGGTAAAAGAATTAACGAAAGTAACGGAATTTACTGAAGAATCCGAGTTAAACGGAATTAATTTTTATTTTAACAAAGTTTCTTCAGTACATAACGAAATAGCCCGACTTAAAGAAATTATCGATAAATCCGGACAAAAACTTTCTTCCAAAGATTTA
>JAJYKQ010000098.1 GCA_021788495.1 bacterium
TTTTATTTCGACTTCCGGAAAGAAGCTGACGGCGGAGTCCGGTTATCCCGGTCTTTTAGCTCCGTTGTTGAAATATGCAACTGTAATCACTCCTAATATTAAAGAGGCGGAGCTTATTTCGGGAACGGAAATTAAAAATGTTGAAGGAATGAAGAATTCGGCAAAAAT
The DNA here is from genome assembly GCA_021788495.1 of bacterium. Next base: position 169 of record JAJYKQ010000098.1, read on the forward strand.
TATAAGAAAAAAATTTCCTGAAATTAAAAATATTTTAATTAAAGGCTCGCATATTATAGAAGAATCGGACGTAAAAAAAATATTTAATATAATACTTGATTCCAACGATAATTTTTTTATATCCGAAACCAAAAGATTAAGTTTCGATAAAGAAATTCACGGAACCGGATGCGCTTTTTCGGCTTGTTTGGCATCTCTGCTTGCGAAAGGAGCCAAAATAGAATACTCTTTAACGGAAACGGAAAAATTTGTTTCTAAGATTATAAGGGATTTTAGAAAAATACCGGACAATACGCCGGAAAAAAAAATTTATATTACGGGCAATATATAAATAGTAAGGTTATTGCAATGCGCCCTGAAGGATTTTATTAATTACGGGGAAAGGCCTGTATCCGGTGACTTTTTTATAAAGGATAAGTCCCTGATATATAAACAGCGTCGGAGTTCCGCTTACTTTTGCATTCATGCCGGACGACATATTGCTTTTTATAAGCTTCTTGGGCAGTCCGCTTTTTACGCATGCCTCTTCTTTGCTAAGGTTTATTGCACCTTTTTTTGCATGGGTTTTAAGAAAATAGTATAAATCTCCTATAACGCTCCAATCTTTTTGGTATTTATAAAGCAGGCTTCTTACAGGCATATATTTTCCCTGGAGGGCGGCGCAGTCGGCATATTCGGCGCCTTTAAAAGCGTACTTATGTATTAACGTCAGGGGAAAATCCCTGAATTGTATAAAAATCTTCCCGGTTTTGACATAATCTTCCATAATGCGCGGCAGGTCGTTTTCTTCGAATTTTCTGCACCAGTAGCATTGGAAATCGGTATATACGATAATAGTAACGGCGGCGTCGGGATTTCCTATCTGCCTGCCGGCATTGACGGTTTTAACAAAACTGTGGTATGAAATTGCCTCGGCATAATTTTGAGCCGAAAAAGCAATTATTGCAAAGGCTAAGGATATTAAAAAAAGTAGCTTTATAAAGCGCATATAAAAAATTTTACCATATTAATTAATAAAGTCAACGAAAAAGGCGTGAGATAAATTTTCCGCTAAGACGCTTTTTAAATTAATAAGGATAGTGAATGCTGAAAATAAAATCTGACGCCTTTTTCTAATATATATTCGGCCATTTAGAGTGCCGATTAGTCATTGCGAGCAAAGCGAAGCAATCTCTATTGATAGATTGCTTCGCTTTGCTCGCAATGACTGTATAGCGCAATTTATACATTATTTCTTAAATGCCGCTACTAGCAATTAGCCCGTAAAATGTTCGAAATGGGTTTTATCCGCTCCGCAGACAGGACATACCCAGTCGTTAGGTATATCTTCGAAAGGCGTTCCAGCCTCTATGCCCCCTATGGAATCCCCCACCTCGGGATCGTAAACATAACCGCAAACATCGCATTGATATTTGGGTAAAGCAAGTTCTTCAGATGCCGCCATTAAATTTCTCCTTGAGCAGTTGAATGCTTAACGAATTAAATTTTTTTAAAATGCGTTTTGTCTAATTTACAAATCGGGCAAAGCCAGTCGTCCGGTATATCTTCAAAGGGCGTTCCCGGCGGTATTCCTCCTTCGGGGTCTCCTTTTTCAGGGTCATAAATATAAGGACATGCCTCGCATAAGAATTTTTCTTTATCTTTGTCTGCTTCGATATTTTTATTTTCCGCGTCCATAGTTAATTGTTTCTCCTTTAAGCGCCGGTATTTATATTTTTGCGTTGTTCCGGCCTTTTATTTAATTATACCAAATTTATTATTTTTTTAAAGTCGTATAATTGATATAATTAAATGAATTATTTTAAGTTAAATTAAAAAGGAAAACGGGATAGTATAATAGTATGGATATATTTAAAAAAAAGCTTGTTACGTTTATAAAGGCAGTAATTAAAGAGAAAAAAAATATAGATATATCTGACGAAGAATCCGAAAAACTTATAAAAAACCCGCCGGACGTTTCTTTCGGGGACTATTCCCTCGCGTCGTATTATCTGGCAAGATACGGCTTTAAAGGAAAACCGGAAGATATAGCCGAAGAAATTTTTAATTTTTTTGCGCCGAATTTTGCGGACATAGAAGAACTTTTCGATAAAATAGAAATAAAAGGCGCTTACGTTAATTTTTTCGTAAATAAAGAAAAGTTTGCTTCCTTTGTAGTCCGAGACGTTACGGACTCCGGCGGCGATTACGGCAGGGGCGCTCCCCAAAAGCCCCTTAAAGTTATAATAGATTTTTCCTCCCCTAATATTGCAAAACCGTTCGGCGTGGGACATCTGCGTTCCACCGTAATAGGAATGAGCCTGTCCAAAATTTATGAATTTTGCGGACATAACGCCATAAAAATAAATTATCTCGGGGATTTCGGAACGCAGTTCGGAAAACTTATAACCGCATTTTGCCGCTACGGCGATATCGATTTTTCCGAATTCGAAAAAGACCCGGTAAAAATTTTATACGGACTTTACGTCAGAATACACAAAGACGAACAAGCCGATGCGACGGTCGAGGAAGAAGCTAAAAACAGGTTTAAAACGCTGGAAGACTTTATATCGGTAAATAAGCGCAGTTTCGAGGAGTATCTCGGCGGCGTAAATAGCGTAAATAATATAAACGGCAAAAATATTGAAAACGGTTCCGGAGGGGAAGCGGATTCTGCTTGCGCGTCCGGAAACACGAAGTTATCCGGAGAAAATAAAAATTTTTTTTGCGGAACGCCGGAGGGACAGTATAATTTATGGAAACTCTTCAGGAAACTGAGCATAGACGAATTCAAAAGGATTTATGAATCTATCGGCATAGAGTTTGACGCATATGAAGGAGAGGCTTACAGCGCAGAATTCTCAAAAGATATTAAAGAAATTTTGCTGGAAAGCGGTATAGCCGAAATTAGCGAAGGAGCTGTAATAGTGAACGTTAAAGGAGTCAAGGCTCCCGCTTTGATTGCTAAAAGCGACGGAACTTCCCTTTATCTTTCGAGGGACATAGTTACTGCCGTATCGAGAATGGCAAAATATAATTTCGACAAGATGATTTACGTAGTCGGCTCAGAACAGGCTCTTCATTTCAGCCAGCTTTTCGGCATATTTGGCAAATTAAAGGAAAATATCCAAAAAATAAAAGATAATCCTAATTTTAAAAATTATGCTTCCGTTATAGACGGCAGGCTCGTTCACGTTAAATTCGGAAGAATTATAGGAATGTCCACGAGAAAAGGCAATTTAGTATTTTTGGAGGATTACATAGAAGAAGCCCGCATTAAGGCTAAAGAAAAACTCGAAGAAAGACCGAAAATTTTGGGAGGCGACCTTAACGCATTGAACCCGGATATCGAACCGGGAGTTAATAAAGAACCCGCCGAAAGCGAAAATGAGCAGATATATTCGACGTCTTTAAAGGTAGGCGTCGGAGCCGTTATATTTAACGATTTAAAAACCAGGCGGACTACCGACGTAAATTTTAGCTGGGATAACGTTTTGTCTTTCGAAGGGCAGACCGGACCGTATCTTCAATATACCGTTTCGAGGATTAACAGCCTAGTATTTAAACTCGGCGTACCGGATTCGAAAGGCAAAAATCCGGATGTTGCGTTTTCGAAAAACGATGCCGATTTTAACGATATTTTTTTAATAGCCAGGCAGATTGCC
>JAJYKQ010000099.1 GCA_021788495.1 bacterium
GGATAATATATAATAAAATAGAAGACAAATTTTATCTTAATTTGAGGCGTTTATATGAATATTTCAAGAGCCAGCGATTACGCGATACGGGGACTGGTATATATGGCAAAAAAGCCTGCGGGGACGGTATGTTTCGTAAAAGATATAGCTAAAAACACGAATTCGCCGGCTTCTTTTATGTCGAAGATATTTCAAACGCTTGCAAAAAGCGGCATAGTTCATTCCTTCATCGGAACTAAAGGCGGATTTACCTTTAATATTCAGCCTGAAAATATTACCATAAAAATGGTCGTCGAAATTATAGACGGACCTATCGTTCTAAACAGATGCGTAATTGATAAATCTTCCTGCCGGAACGTGGACAATTGCGACGTGCATTTTATGTGGCTAAATATTCAAAAAGTACTGACAAAAGCCCTAAGTTCTTATTCTATCGCCGATTTTTCCGGTTTGGAAGTCCGCCGCAAGGAATTTGAAAAGTGGGCAAATTTCTTATTTCGCACCTGATTTAGCAAATAGTGCTTATTAAATTTTTTTAAAAAGAATATTGTTTTCCATGTGAACGTGAATCATTATGTCGTCCGAAATATTTTTCAGCAGTTCATATGCATGCTTATAAGAAGCGCAGGCGTCTTGCGGAACCGAATAATCCGAACTTAAAAACAGCATTTCTTTCAGAATATGCCCTACGTATTCATGGTAATATAACGCATCCTCTATTTCTTTTTTTATGTTTTCGGTTTTTCCGGCTTTTATATCGGTTAAGAGCCCTTCTTCCTCTTTGTCTAAATGAAGAATCATAGCCTGCGACATTTTAGTAAAAAGCTCCCTTATTTTAAGGAGTTCCGGGTGCTTGTTGCCGTGAACGTTTGCAATTTTTTCGACATAACCCTCGGCCTCCGGAATATGAACCCTTAAAAACGTATGGTGTATATTAACTATATAGTCTATTAAAAAATCAACGTTCCAATCGTTAGCTTTTTTACTTAACGAATAATTATCGTCGTTGGCTCCCGCCGCAGTCAAAGGGTTGTTTAATTCATCCGCTATAAGCAGTTGGTCTATGCCGGATTCCTCGCATACATCTTTTAACGTCTTTGAGCCGCCGCAGCAAAAATCCACCCCGTATTTTTTAAATACCCCGATTTTTTCCGGATTTTCAGATGCAATTTCGCCGACGCTCTTTAAAAGTAAAGCATTCCCATTATTTTCCATTTCCGTTTCTCCTTGAATTTGTTATGAATCTTTCTTTATTTTTTTGTAATTTTAACGACCCACTTAACCGGTCCGTTTTCTAAATATTCCCATCCGAAAGCGTCACCGTTTTCCGCGGTAAGCTGATAATGCAAAGGTTTGGGGTCATGGTCGTTTTCTATTATAAGACTTTTTCCGCTTTCAAGTTCTCCTAATATTTTAAATATCGTCGAATGTTTATATTTTGGTTCTATAGCCGTCACGTCCAGAGTTATCGAATCTTTATTTCTTTCCGTTTCCATTTTTTTCTCCTTGAATTTTATGATATTCATTTTTTTAACTTACAGTTTTATTATCCTAAATTTTAAATGTTTAATATATGATTTTTATCACATTAATAAAATAATTTTATAAAAAATAAAAATGTGACAAAAGTCATAACGTTTATTTTTTTAATTTTTTTATAATTTAATAAACTTGAGATAATTTAAATTTATAACGGAGTTTTATTTAAATGATTATGCCGAAAATCAGCAAAAAATTTATGACAATATGGGCGCCTGTTATTGCAGGATTGATTGTTATCCTTACGCTATCTTTCATAGAATTATATTATTCCTTGAAAGTATCCGACGGGATCGGATTTAATTCTAAAAAGGTTAACGCTCAGGCAGGAAAAAAAATATTTTATAAACTGGGATGCGTCAGATGCCATAATATAAGAGCCTTGAATATTAAGGGCGGACATGTCGGCCCCGACCTTTCCGGCGCGTATTCCGATGCGAAAAAAGTTTACAAGGAAAACGTAAACGGTTTTTTGAAAAATCCCACAGGAACCATGTATTTTGTATTATTGCTCAATCATTTAAGCAAAGAAGACAGAAAAATCATAACGGCGGAATTAAAAAAGGCACAGAATATTCAAGATAAAATGAAAAATAAAAAAACAAAAGATAATAAAAGGGGGTGAGGATATTTAACAGCTTTGATTAAACAGTTTAAGCAGTAAAGAAAACTTTAATTTATTTTAATTAACTGTAATAAATGAAAAGAGGAGTGTTTATGAGTAAAAGCATTTATTATAACGAAAAAGCGGTAAATAAATTTTTAAAAATTACGTTATCGCTTACGATTATTGTTCTTGTTGCCATATTGGTTTACGGAACATTTAAGGTGTATTACGGAGCGCCGCCAATTCCGGCGCAGGTCGTAACCCAAAAAGGCAAGACCGTTTTTACCGGAAAGGATATCGTTGCCGGCAAGTCAAGATTTCAGGAATTCGACCTTATGGATTACGGCTCTATTTACGGCAACGGCGCATATTTCGGACCTGATTTTACCGACCAGTATATTCACAGGGAGGTTAAATATTACAGGGATTTTGAGGCGCAGAAACTTTATAAGAAGCCTTACGCTCAAATCTCGCCGAGAGACCAAGTTTATATAAAATCTCTCGTAATATCTAAAATAAAGAAAAACAGGTTTTCTCAGGCGGGCAGACTTTTGACTTATACGCCCGGCGAAATATACGCTTTGGGTAAGATTCAAAAAAGAATCGAAAATCTTTACACAAAAGGCGACCGGAATCTCGGAATAGGAAAAAATCTGGTGCCTTCTAAACAGGATATAAAAAGGATAGTGGAATTTTATTCATGGGCGGCGTGGAGCGCATCGACGTTAAGGCCGGGCGTTGACCATACATATACCAACAACTGGCCGTACAGCAGGGGAGCCGGCAATACTCCGCCGACCTATCTCTATACTTGGACATTTGCTTCGCTTGCTACTTTTATTGCTTTGGCGGGACTTGTCATCTGGTTTTTCCTTAACTACATTTCTCCGGGCTGGCAGGAAGCTCCGGCATTGCTCGAAAACTGGAAACCGATGGTGGATTTGGATAATTTTAAAATTACCCATTCGATGAAAAAATCCGCCAAATTCTTTTTCTTGGGCGTTTTTCTGCTTGGTTTGCAGATTATAGCGGGTATGCTTTTGGCGCATTATTATGCGGAAAGAGCATCGTTCTTCGGAATTCATACTCTTACCGCTTTGCCGTTTAATATCGTTAAGTCGTGGCATATTCAGCTTGCGATTTTATTCATAGCTTCGACATGGCTCGGCGCAGGTATATTCGTTTCTAAATATATAGGCGGCGGGAAAGAAGCAAAATGGCAGTCGTTTTTTATCGATTTTCTGTGGTGGGCTTTATTAATAGACGGAGTTGCGGCTCTTGCAGGAATGTATCTCGGAGCCAAAGGCTATTTCCATAACGGCTTATGGTTTTTCCTCGGCAATCAGGGCCTTGAATATTTGCAGTTGGGAAGGCTCAACCAGATTATCGTATTTGTGGGCTTACTGCTGTGGGTCGTAATACTTTACAGGGCGTTAAAACCCCATTTTATAAAAAATACCGATAAATGGAGCATTGAAAGGCTGTTTTTAATAAGCGCCGCAACGATAGGCATAATGTATATATTCGGAATGTTTCCGCTTGCGTGGATTCTTAAAAACTGGACGATTACGGATTTCTGGAGATGGTGGGTCGTTCATCTATGGGTCGAAGGAACGTTTGAATTCTTTGCGGTTGCCGTTAT
>JAJYKQ010000100.1 GCA_021788495.1 bacterium
AAATATCAATATTCTGCTTTTCTGGTAAGATTTAAGCCTGAACCATAAAACCGGACCTGTTACCAGAATAATTCCGGCGAGTATAAGCATGGAATTTCTTTTAATTCCCGCCAAAAAAATAATAATCAGCCCTATGAATAAAACTATCAGAGACGTTCCTAAATCCGGCTCTTTAGCTATAAACAAAACCGGTATCAATATCATAATAAAAGGTATAATAAGGCTCCGCAGGTTGTAGCCTTTTTTGTTTTCGTAGGTCGTAAAATATTTGACGAGAGCGAATATCAGGGCTATTTTCATTAATTCGGAAGGCTGAAACGAAAACATGCCGAGAGAAATCCATCTCGAAGCCCCGTGGGTAATTCTTCCTTTTACGAGCACGATAACGATAAATATTAAAATAAATCCGTATATATAATACGCCGCTTCTATCAGAGTGTTATAATCTATGGATATAATTAAGGCCATTATCAGAATAGACACTATAAACCATACGAGCTGTTTTATGACGTACGGATCGAAAAAATCTTTGTGATGTATACTTAAGGAACCGTAAAGATTAATAATACCTAACGAAAAAATTATAATTACCGTAAAAAGTATTATAAAATCGAAATTCTGCGTATATTTATTATTTAATATTTTCATAATATATTTTCATAATTTAAAAACTTGTATATATAAAACTCGGAATATTGTTTTTCTTGCTCTTTTTATGATGTTTGGACGGTTTCCACAGCCCTTTCTGCTCCAAATATTTTTCCACTATTTTTTTTGCTATAACTGCCGCGTTTGCTCCGAGAAATTTAGCATGCATATCTAAAACCACGACGGCGATTTTAGGATTTTTAAGCGGAGCAAATCCGACGAACCATGCATTGTCCCTGTATTTTCTCGGCACGCTTTTAATGTCGTAAATAGAATAAGTTTTCGATATGACCTGCGCCGTACCGGTTTTGCCGCAAAATTTTATGCCCCTTATTCTGGCGTTTACGGCCGTTCCATAACTTTTGCTTACAACTTCGCAGAGACCTTTTTTAACCGCATCGAGATATTTCTTTTTTATATCTATATTCCTTATAAATTTCGGCTTCATTGTCCTTAATACTTTTCCTTTCTGAGAAACTATTTTTTCAAGTATATACGGTCTGTAAAGTTTTCCTCCGTTAGCTATGGCGCTGTAAGCCATAACAAGCTGTATCGGAGTTACAAGGTCGTAACTCTGCCCTATGATTGCCGACAGGGTAGAACCCTTATACCAGTGCCTGCGGTATCTTTCGTAAACTAAACGTTTAGTGGGAATAAAACCCGGATTTTCCCCCGGCAGATCTATTCCGGTTTTCTTTCCCAAACCGAGTTTAAAAGCGTATTTCGCAAGCTGGTCTATGCCTATCCTGACGCCTATGGAATAATAATAAGTATCCACGGATTCGGCTATTGCCTTATACAGATTTATTTTTGAATTCTGATAAGGATTCCAGTTGTAAAATACCGCATTTCCCAATTTAAAAGTCGGTCCGGCATAAATTTTTTCTTTAGGCGTAATTATATGAAGAGAAAGAGCGGCAAGAGAAGCCGCCGCTTTAAAAGTCGAACCTGGCGCGATTGCGTTCTGGATGGCCTTGTTTTGAAGCGGATGTTCGTCGTTGCCGATAATTGAGCTCCAGTGTTTTTCGCTAATGCCTTCCGAAAAATAAAAAGGGTTAAAGGAAGGGGTGGAAGCCATAGCGAGAATTTTTCCGTTTTCGGGATTTACGGCTATAACCGCTCCTTCTCTTTTTTTCATAAGTTTATAAGCTAATTTTTGTAAAGTAAAATCAAGGGTAGTATATAAATTAGCGCCCATTTCCGGTTTTTTTACTATAACCTTTCCTATAGGTTCGCCTTTCGAGTTTACGACGATTCTTTTTTCCCCGTCCTTTCCGTGCAGATATTTCTGGTAATAGTATTCAAGTCCCGTTTCGCCGATAATGTCGGAAGAATTAAGATATGAATATTTAGCTTCTTTTAGCTGGACGGACGACACCGGACCTACATATCCGAAAATCTGGGCTCCCATTTTTACGTAAGGATAATGCCTTATGGGAATCTTAGCCACGAAAAAACCTTTTAGGAAGAGTTTGTTTACCTCGAATCTGGAGAGTTGTTTGACGGAAATATTCCGCATAATGATAATCGGTTCGTAAGGCGGAAGAAATTCTTCTTTTTTTACTTTTTTCAAAATATGCCGGTAGTTTCTATGCATCAGTACTGCAAGAAATTTTAATTCCGACCTTACATTTTTTACCCTCGACAGCGTAACGGCTATATTAAAAGAAGATTCGTCGTCGACGAATATTTTTCCGTCCGAAGACAATATATCCCCTCTTGGAGCCGCCAGATATATAACTCTCGTAGCATTATCGCGTGCCAGGTCATAATAGTATCCGCCCATTATAACTTGAAGAAAAAAAAGCCTTGCCAATAAAATAATTAACAGGACGGTGACGATAACCGCTATAATATTAATCCTGTTTTTTTGTTCTTTAAATACTCCGTTTTCGTTATATAAAGACGACATATGGCATATTCATCAATAAGGGTGAAACGACGATAAGGCATTTTTATTTATTTTAACGTTAGATTTAGATTCTAAATAATCTACGTAATAGTCTAAAAATTCCTGTTCCTTCTGAAAAGCGTACATTTCGCCTTCTTTCGGCATTAAACCGCCGGAAACTTTATTATTAGCTTTAGAAAGTCCGCCCGAAACATATCTCGGAAAATATACTTTCAGTATTTTAATGACGGCATACCCGGATTTAACCGGAAATACTTCATTTATGACGTTCTTCCGACCGGAAGAAAATATAGATTTCAGCATATCGGCATTAAAGCGGTATTTTTTGAAATAAAAAGATTTTATTATTCCGGCTTCCGTAAAAAGAGGAACGGCAACGGTGCCGCCGCCGTATTTTTTTGCAATGCCGGAAAAATCTTTATTGAATAAAACCTCGCTCTTGAGAAACTTGTCCGCTTTGTTTTTTGTTTTAAATACTGCTATTTTAAATGAAACAGACTTGTTTTTTATTTTATAATCGTTTATAAACTGGGTATCGACTACGCTGAAAGATTCTTCTACGACTCTTTTTATATATTCCCTCGTAATTTCGTTTTTGAAATTTTTTTCAAAAGCCGCCGGAGTCATATGGTTATCGAGCATGTCGGCTTTAAACAGTTTGCCGCTAAACTTTCCGTTTTTTTGAAACGCCGGAGCCGACGCTATGTTTCTGGCTATGAAGCCGTTTGAAACTTCGATGCCGAATACCGGAGCTTTTAATTCTAAAACTTTGTCCGCAATGAGGGATGAAAGAGCTGAGCCGGTTAGGTTAAGCATACTCAATTCCTTTCGCGTTAATTTATTTCCGTACAGCTTTTCGTATTCGTTTTCTAATTTTCCGTAATATCGGTTTAAGTCGTTTAAAGAAATGCCTTTCCCCGCAACTACGGCAACGTCGCTCGGCGATGCTCCGCCGCCCGCGCCCATTATATAAGGAAGAAAGCTAAAACCCACTATAAATAAAAGCCCGACGAGAATGGTTATAATTTTTCCCGCCGTGTGCGCATAAAATCTTCTTAAAAAATCAAGCATAATTAAATCCCAATTTTTAGCAGTTACGAAATTTAATTCCGTCCCTGCGGTTATTTTAATAAATGCAGTATCGGAATTCAATTCCGGTACTGCCACAAATTGAATTAAGTATCGGAATTCAATTCCGGTACTGCCACAAATTGAATTAAGTATCGG
>JAJYKQ010000018.1 GCA_021788495.1 bacterium
TCAAGCCCTATAACCGCCTCGAATGAATCGTTATTACCGTGCATATTTTATCCTCTTTAAAATATAATCATTCAAAAATAAATAAATCTGACACCTTTATTTTTATTTGGACACCTTTATTTGACACCTTTATTTTTTTTTATTTTTTCTCTGAACTTAACTTCGTCCTCTATAATTTTTGCAACGGAAAGAAGCCTGTCTTCAGTAGCCCACGGCGATATAATCTGCAGTCCTACCGGAAGAACGCCGTCCAGTTTCGTAGGATTTTTTACGACTCCGATAGGTATGCTTAAACCAGGAAGATATGCAAGATTAACGGAAATAGTGTAAATATCGGACAGGTACATACTTAGAGGGTCGGCCGTTTTTTCTCCGATTAAAAACGCAGGCGTCGGTGAAGTCGGGCCGATTATGATATCTGCTTTTGCAAACGCATCTTTATAATTTTTTATAATAAGTTTTCTGACTAAGGAAGCTTTTTTATAATAAGCGTCGTAATAACCCGCCGAAAGCGCAAAAGTTCCCAGTATTATGCGTCTTTTAACCTCGTTTCCAAACCCGGCTTCACGAGATTTTCTGTAGAGATCGTCTAAACTTTGTATAGTCTCTCCGTCTTTTCTGTTATATCTGTAACCGTATCTTATGCCGTCGTATCTTTCGAGATTAGAGCTTGCCTCGCTAGTGGCGGTTATGTAATATGCCGATACGGAATATTTGGTATCGGGAAGAGATATATCGACTATGTTTGCGCCCAAGTCTTTCAGTAAAACCTTTATTTCAGAAACTTTTGAATTTATTTCGGGGTCTAAACCGTCGGAAAAAAATTCTGCCGGAATTCCGACTTTCAATCCTTTTAATATGGATTTATCGGCTTTTTTAACTATTTCGGCATATTTTTGTACGTTAAATTTTCTCGTAGTCTGGTCTTTTTCGTCGAAACCCGCAACGGCTTCAAGCATAACAGCGGCGTCAGCGACGTCTTTGGAGAGAATGCCTGCCTGGTCTAAAGAGGAACTAAAAGCAATTATGCCGTATCTTGAAATCAAGCCGTACGTGGGCTTTAATCCGACTACTCCGCAAAGGGCGGCAGGCTGCCTTACCGAACCTCCGGTATCAGTTCCGAAAGAACCCGCGCATAAATCGGCCGCAACAGAAGCGGCTGAACCGCCGCTTGAACCGCCTGGAACCCTGTTAAAATCGTAAGGATTTTTTGTTATTTTATATGCGCTGTTTTCGGTCGAAGAACCCATTGCAAATTCGTCAAGATTCGTTTTGCCCAAAAAAACATAATTATTTTCTTTAAGTTTCCTTACTACGGTAGAATCATAAGGGCTAATAAAATTATCCAATATTTTTGACGCGCATGTGGTTTTTTTACCTTTTATCAAAAAAATATCTTTTATGGAAAGAGGTATTCCGGTAAGTACCGGATAATCTGAACCGGAAGATATAATTTTATCTGCGGCTTCGGCATTTCTTTCGGCTTCTTCAAGGTCGTTGTAAAGATAAGCGGAAATTTCCGGCTCTACGGCTTCTATTCTTTTTACGTAGGAATTAAGAATATCCGTGCTTTTAACTTCCCTTTTCTTTAAAAGACCGGCAAGTTCGCTTATAGTCAACCTGTATAAATCGTCCATGTTTTGCTGTCCTCTTAATTGTCTTTATATTTTATTTTTTATTCTATAACCTGCGGCACTACAAAAAAACCGGATTCGGTTGCAGTATCTTCCAAACCTAAGCCGGCAGTTTGCGCTTCAAAGCTCGGCGCATTAGATTTTACTATTTCAAAATCGAACGTATCGTCAGTTTTGCACTCGTCGATACGGCAGTCTTTATAAAATCTTTCGTTCAAACTTTCGTTTGAAATTAACCTGTCGTAATCAAGTTCTTCAAGAATGTCTTCTATTTTTGAAACGTCGGCAGACTGTATCATGTCTATATATCCGATAATTTTATTAAGTTCGGATGCAAAATGCGCCGATTCTTCTTCGTTTAAATCTAATTTTGCCAGTTTCATAACGTGATTTATATCCATTATATAAATCTCCTTTAAATTTTAAATCCAAAAATAATTTAGTAATATTCGTAAGTATCTACTATTTCTTCTATCAGTTCTTCCGGTATTTCCCTTAAAAACCTTGAAGGCATATTATATTTATAATCTTTCCCCGACCGCCGCCTTTTTGCCCATGTAAGATAAAGTTTTTCTTTGGCGCGGGTAATCCCGACATAACACAGTCGTCTTTCTTCCTCTAAGGACATTTCGTTGTCCAAAGACCTTATATGAGGGAAAAGATGTTCCTCGAGTCCGGCTATAAAAACTACTGGAAATTCAAGTCCTTTTGCGCTGTGCAGAGTCATTAGAGATACTTTCGTTATATCGGAACCGTATTCTGAATTAGGCTCTTCTTTAGTATCGTTTATTGCGCTCTGGTCTAAAAATTCGGTTATATCGTCAAAATCGTGCGCCGCGTTAATTAATTCTTCTATATTTTCTATTCTGTTTCCGTCAAGTTCGTTGGACTTTGCGACTCCCGCCTTAAGCATACTCTCGTAACCCGATTTTTTATACGTAAAATTGATTATATCCGCCAGTTTATCCCCTGTTTTTATTTCCTCCGAATCGACGTTTTCTTTAGAATAAGAAACTGCAGATTCTATCATATGCCTTATTCTCAATATAACGTCAAAATAGTTTGCGATGCCTGAAGAATTAGAATTAGAGGCTGAAATCTCTTCATTGAAATCTGTGCTTAAAATGCTTTGAATCGGCATATTGCCCAGTCCCCTTATCGATGAAAATAGTCCGTTTTTTAAGGTTTTTAAAATATCGGAGCCGTTTTTAGCGGCAATATCCTGCATATTTTTAATAGTTTTTTCGCCGGCCCCTGTCGGAACGCACTGGATACTTCTTTCAAAGCTCACGGCGTCTCGCGGATTAACTGCAAACCTTATAAAAGACAAAATATCTTTTATCTCTTTTCTCTGATAAAACTTTAATCCGCCGTAAATATTATACCTTATGCTTTCTTTTAACAGCCTGTCTTCTATAACTCTCGACTGCGAATTTGCCCTGTATAATATAGCTATGTCTTTATTCGAGTATCCGTCCTCCCTAATAAGCCGTCTTATCTCTTTTGCTATATAATAGCTTTCCGAATAATCGTTATTTGCCTGGTAGATAGTAATTATACTGCCGCCGCCTTTTTTATCGGTCTTTAAAGTTTTATCTTTTCTCAGTTTATTTCCTTTTACCAAAGCGGATGCGGCATTCAGTATGTTTTTGGTAGAGCGGTAATTTTTTTCAAGTTTTATTACCGAACAGCCTGCATAGGTTTTTTCAAAACTCAAAATATTATCTATGGTAGCGCCCCTGAAACTGTATATAGACTGATCGTCGTCTCCTACTACGCATATATTTTGATGTTTCTGCGCAAGAAGCTTAATAAGTTTATCCTGTATATAATTAGTATCTTGAAATTCGTCGACCATAATATATTTGTAAAGATTGGAATAACGTTCAAGAATAGCGGGATTATCGCGCAGTAGTTTTACGGCGTTAAACAAAAGGTCGTTAAAATCCATTGCATTGCTTTCTTTGAGCTTTTTTGCATATTCGGAATATATTACGGCGTAATCTTTTTCCCAGGCTCTTACGCCGCCGAAAGATTCATCCGGAGTAATAAAAGAATTTTTATTTTTTTCTATAAAATATTTTACTTTGGACGGCGTTACTATTTTTTCGTTTAAATTTAACGACTTAATGATCTTAGAAATCACTTTTCCTGAATCGTCTTCGTCGAAAACGACAAAAGACCTTTCATAGCCGACTAAATCGGCGTGTCTTCTTAAAAGTTTTAAACAAAACGAATGGAAAGTAGAAAATTCCGGCAGTCCTTGAAGGGCGCCGCTATCGCGTATACCGACATTATCGGCATCGGGATATCCGTCGTAACCGAAAAATTCATCATGCTCTTTATATTTAAGCGCCTTTTTTATTCTTTCTTTCATTTCGCGGGCTGCTTTGTTGGTAAACGTCACGCCGAGTATATTATAAGGTTTTGCTTTGCCAGTTTTTATAAGATGGACTGCCCTTAAAGTTATGACTCTGGTTTTTCCGGAACCCGCCCCTGCAAGTATTAAAAGCGGACCGTCAGCGTGAGTTACGGCCTTTAGCTGTTCTTCGTTTAATCCGGATAGATAATCCGTTTCTTGTATATTATTCACGGTTAATATTTTACTCCACGGTCACGCTTTTTGCAAGGTTTCTCGGCTGGTCTATGTCGGTGCCTTTAAGTGCGGCTATATGATATGCCAGAATTTGCAGCGGGATAGTATAAAGTATAGGGCTTAGAACTTCGGAAGATGCCGGTATTTTAATAATATCCGATATCCCGTCTATATCCGGTTCGTAATCGGCCACCGCTATGACTTTACCGCCCCTGGCCTTTATTTCTTCTATATTTGATATTGTTTTAGGGGCAAGCATATTGTTCGACAGAAGAAACAGCACCGGCATGTTTTCATCGACTAAAGCTATAGGTCCGTGTTTCATTTCTCCGGCAGGATAGCCTTCTGCATGAATATATGAAATTTCTTTTAATTTTAAAGCGCCTTCAAGAGCTATCGGATATAATATTCCTCTACCGAGATATAAAAAATTTGTATTTTTATAATATTTTTTTGCTATCTCTTTTATCGAATCGTTTAAAAATAAAATTTGCTCCGCTTTCTTTGGAATATTCACGATTTCGTCGAAAAAATTAACTCCGTTCAAATTTTTTCTTGCAACGGAAGCAGTATCTTTAATCTCTTTAATGCGCAAAGCCAAAAGCAAGCCGCACATTATCTGAGTCGTAAATGCTTTAGTAGAAGCTACGCCTATTTCCGGACCGGCGTGCGTATATATTACTCCTTTGTCCGACATTGTAGTTATCTGCGAACCGGGAACGTTAGTTATGGAAAGTATGCCTGCTTTTTTTTCTTTTGCAATCTCAAGAGCGCTGTTAGTGTCGGCAGTTTCGCCGGATTGTGAAATACCGATAAAAATATCGTTTTTTGAAACGGGAAAATTTTCATATCTAAATTCGGAACCGTATTCGACTATTACGGGAATACCGCAAAGCGTTTCGGTAATATATTTGATTACAAGACCGGCGTAATAAGAAGAGCCGCAAGCCGTAATAATTATTCTGCCCGCTTTATCGATATCTTTCTTTGTCAATCTTACGTCTTCCAGCATAATTTTAAATCCGGAAAAGAAGGAATCCGATTTATTTGAATCGGCGGCTGAGCCGTCGTTTTTTACCGAAATTATGCGGGAAGAAAAAGCATCCAAAAGACATGAAGGCTGTTCGAATATTTCTTTCTGCATAAAATGAGAAAAGCCGGTTTTAACCGCTCTCGACGCATCCCAGTCTATTTTCGTAACGGTTTTATTTAACGGTTTGCCTTTAAAATCCATCAATTTAAGCAAGCCGTCTTTAAAATATGCTATTTCTGAATTTTTTAAATATATAACTTCGTCGGAATACTGAATAAGAGGCGAAACGTCGCTTGCAAAATAAATTTCTTTATCTTTATTCACCATAACTAAAGGCGGTCCATATTTTACGGCGCATATGCTTTTTTCATCGGCATTCATCGCCAAAAAGGCAAAAGCGCCCGAAAGATCCAGCGAAGCAAGCCTGACGGCTTCGTAAAAAGTTTTAGCTCCGCTTTTTATATAATCTTCTATTAAGTGGGCAATTACTTCAGAATCGGTAGGAGTAATAAATTTATGTCCTTTACCTATAAGTTTATTTTTTAAAACTAGATAATTTTCTATTATTCCGTTATGCACTATAGCTATATTTCCGGAACAGTCTAAATGGGGATGGGCATTATCGTCGGTAGGTCTGCCGTGCGTAGCCCACCTTATATGGCCTATCGCAATACTGGATTTAACGGGTTTAATACAGCTTAACTCGGCCGAAAGATTTGCGAGTTTGCCTGATTTTTTAATCGATTTTATTTTATTGTCGGTTTCATCGTAATATGCAACGCCTGAAGAATCGTACCCCCTGTATTCCAAGCTTTTAAGTCCGTTTAAAACTATATCTACGGAACTTTCGCAGTTTCCCTGCTTGGAACGGGCATTGCCGCCGCCTGAAAAACCTATTATACCGCACATACCCTTAAGTCTCCCTTTTTTTATTTTTTTAAATTAAAAAAATATTGTTCAAGTTTGAAAGTTTTATTTTTAAAATTTTCAGTCTTTTTCAGTCTTTTTTGCCGCTTGTTTTCTCAAAACCCAGCCTTCGATATTTTTTTGAGGCACTCTGGAAATTGCAAGCGCGCCTTCGGGAACGTTTTTAGTTACGGTAGTTCCCGAACCGACATATGAATTTTTACCGACATTGACAGGCGCGACAAGCTGAGAATCCGAGCCTATAAAACATCCGTCTTCAATCTTCGTAGTATGTTTTTTTTCTCCGTCGTAATTGCATGTTATGACGCCTGCGCCTATATTAACGTTTTCGCCTATAACGGAATCTCCAATGTAGCTAAGATGGGACGCCTTGGAGTTTCTGCCTATAGAAGATTTTTTAATCTCTACGAAATTGCCTATTTTTGCGCCTTCTGATATTTTTGTGTCCGGCCTTATCCTCGCAAAAGGCCCAATTTGCGCATTATTCATTATGACCGCATTTTCTATAACGCTGTAGCTCTTTATAGCCGCATTATCCATAATAGATGAATCTTTTATTACGCATCCTTTTTCTAAAACGACTTTTTTCATTATATTCGTCTTTCCCGAAATAAAAACGTCAGGATAAACAACCGATGCCTCGCCTATTTCAACGTTATAACCTATATAAATATTTTCGTCGGATATAAAATCGACGCCTTTTTCGATAAGATTTTTAATAAGTCTTTTCTGCATTATCTTTTGCGCATTAAGAAGATCGTATTTAGAGTTAACGCCTGCGCATTCTTCCTCGTCGCCCGCTTTAAAACATAAAGTTTTTAATCCTGCGCCATAAAATATATCGACTATATCGGTAAAATAAAACTCTTTTTTTCTGTTATTAGGTTTAATTTCGTTAATAAACTGCTTTAAAAGATTTAGTTTTACGATGTAAACTCCCGAATTAATTTCTTTTATAAGAGCGGTTTTTTTAGGATAATCGCATAATTCTTTCTCTTCTATTATTTTTTCCACACGACCATTTTTATCCCTCAAAATTCTACCGTATGAATATGGATTTTTGACATCGACCGACATAACCGTTAAGTCGGCATTATTAGATATATGAAATTTTACTGTTTCTGCAAAAGTTTCGTCGGTTATTAACGGCATATCGCAAGGCAAAATAATTACGTCCGTTTCTTTCTCATCGTCCTTAAAAATTTCCAGCCCTTTTTTGACTGCATCTCCAGTTCCTAGATATTGCTCTTGAACGGCAAAGTCGAACAAAATATTTTTCGCTTTGAATCTTGCTTCATTTTCTATATATTGCCTTACCAAATCTCCTTTATGTCCTATCACGGTTATTATTCTATCCAGTTTAGCTTTTATGCCGCCAAAGTTTTCGCCATATTCGTCTAAAGATTCTCTATTAAATCTTTCACCGGCGTCTATTAACGATTTTATAGCGTAAAATATTAGCGGATTTTCAAGCAAACCGGAAAGCGCCTTAGGATTTTCGGATTTCATCCTTGTCCCCAAGCCCCCCGCTAAAATAATAACTCCTAAATTTTTAACTTGATTTTCATTTATCATATTTCTAATATTATATAAAATTATTTAAAAAACCTGCATCAAATATTTTTAAAATGATTAATAACACACACGACTTTAAATAATTTATTCGTCGTTTCCATGCCTGAATACGTCGAGGAGGGTCGAATAACCGTAAGTCGTTTTTATAGGAAATGCTATCGACAAGAATACTATAAAGGCGGAAACTATTAAACCGGCTATAAGCAGATAAATATTTTTATATTCGATAAATATAAGCGCGGAAATTATTCCTATAAATCCTCCGGTAACTGCGGCAATCAATCTTTTTATTACATGTATTAAAAAATTCTCGAGAGCCGATATATTGGTAGGATGTATTTTAACCCTGAAATTTTCGGAATAGGCGGCATGCATAAGCCTTCTTGTGTCGTTAAAAAATTCTTTAATCTGGTTAAATCCGTTTTTAATAAAAGATATCGGGGAAAAAGTTTTTCCGAGTTCGGTTTGTTTTATATATCTTTTGGCTACCGGAATAATATCCTTTACTAAGTTGTAAGAAGGATTATAGGCAGTCCCTATGCCTTCAAGCAGAGCCGCCGTTTTAAAAATATACACTAAGTTCTGAGGAAGTTCAAATGGAAAAGCGTAAAAGCTCTTCATTATTTCGGTTATTATAACTTGTATCTTTTTGCCGGAAATATCTTTTTGGCTTAAAACTTTGTATAGTTTAGCCGCCATACTTTCTAAAAGCTGGCGCGAAACTTCTTTGTTTATAATACCGAGCGCATAATATGCATCGATTATTCCGGGAATATCTTCCCTGACTCCGGCAAGGACGGCTTTAATAAGATTTTCCTTAGTATCTTCCGTCATATGAATGACGAGTCCAAAGTCCAGCATAACTATTTTGCCTTCTTCATTAACCAGAATATTGCCTGGATGCGGGTCGGCATGAACTATTCCAGACACTAATGCCTGATAAATATAAAATTCTATAAGTTTATCTATTATTGATTTAGGTTCGAGACCGAATTCCCTAATTTTCTTAAAGTTGGTTATTTTAGTGCCTATATGAAAATCCATAACCAAAACATTTTTTGAAGTTAATTCGGAATATGTTTTTGGTATTATGATAAAACCTAATTCTTTTTCTATCTTCTTAAATTCTTTTATATTTTTTGCTTCATGTTTTAAATCCATTTCTTCGTAAATAGTAACGCTAAACTCCCTTAAAACCGTCGAGATAGAATGAATAGATTTATTCTGCGGAAAAAAAATTTTCAACAGATTTAAAACGCTCCTTAAGGTTTTTATATCTATCGAAACATTTTTTTCTATATCAGGTCTTATTACTTTTACTATAACGTCTTTACCATTATAAACAGCGGAATAAACCTGCGCTACGGATGCCGCCGCGAGAGGTTTCTCGTTAAATTTTTCAAATATTTCGTCAATATTTTTTCCGAAATCTTTTTCAATTATAGGTTTAATTTTAATAAACGAAACGGGCGGAACTTCATCTTGCAAGGTCGATAAGGCTTCTAAATAAGCAGAAGGTAAAAAGTCGGCTCTCGTGGATATAACCTGAGCCAGTTTAATAAAGGTAGGACCTAATGAAGCAATTATACGGGTCAGCCATTTCGCGGACTTTAAGTGGTATTTTTGACTTAAAGTCCGCCTGCCTCCAAAAATCACAAACCTTTTTTGGGTAAACAGTATAAATAAGATAAACGGTAAAGCTTTAAAAAATATATAAAGATTTCTTTTAATCAATAGTAATTGCCCGTAGAAATTATAGTTACGGTATTAGAACCCGAATTAACGACGAAGCAGTAATGTCCATCAGGTGAAATTCTTACTGCAGACGGATAATTTCCGACTTTAATAGTCTTAACTACCTCATCATTGGCTATATTGATTATACTCAATGTAGATGCCTGAGTATTTATAACGTAAAGATATCTTCCGTCCGGAGTAATAGCTTCCGCAGTCGGCCCTTTGCCTGTATAAACCGTAGCAAGTTTACCAAAAGGCTGAGGAACGTAATTTGACGGAGGCGCCGTATAAACCGGGGCAGGAGCAGGGGCCGTTATAGCAGTTGCCGCTTCTGCCGGCGTTTGACCCGGCACTCCGGAAACCGGCGTACCTACCGTCACAGGAGAGGACGGACCTATTTTTGCATAAACCGTATTCGTCTTCTTTATTCTTATAAAAGCCGTGCTTGCCGCACGGGTTACCGTTACCAAAGCTGCGCTGCCGTCCGGAGCGACAGATACATTTATAGGCCCGGAAGGCATATTAATAGTTTTGATATGATTGAAATGAACGGCATTATATATAGTTACCGCCATATTTTGATAATTTACTACAAATAGCATCATTCCGTCCGGAGTCAAAGCTAAGGATGATGGATCGGATAAAGTTTTAATTTTTTTTACCAGCGCAAAATTCTTTTCGTTATATACGTAAATTTTATTTTTCTTGCCAGATGCTACATAAAAATATTTAACGGGTGCTCCGGATGGAGAAAAAGCGACGGAAGTAGGATTTAATCCGGTATGCACGTTACGTATAACCGAAAACGTCGATACGTTTATTATCGAAATGGACGAGCCGCCGGCATTAGTTACTATTATTATCTTTCCGTTCGGAGAAATTGCGATTCCCTGAGGTTCTTTTCCGACTCTTATTCTCTTAATAACGGCATTTTGAACGGTATTTATAACGTCTACGTCGTTATCGTGTATATTCGTTACGAACGCGTATCTGGAGTCATGCGTAAAAACTATATTTAAGGGCGTTCCTCCGGTATGGATATTTAAAGCTTTAGTTAATGTCGACATATTTAAAAGGCTTACGTTGCCGGAAGCCGTATTTGAAACATAAGCAAAAGTCAGCGAAGGGGCAATAGCGACCCCTGTCGGATGGACTCCGACCTTTATTGCAGCTACGACCCCTTTAGTGGCCATACTCACTACGGATACCGTATCGTCGTCGGCATTGGTCACGAGGGCATAATTTCCGTTAGAAGAAAAAGAAACTCCGTAAGGCATATTGCCTACCGGTATGTTCCTTGTCAGTCTGGGAGTAAGAAATGCATGCGCCGAAGACGTATTGATAAAAACGGTTAAACATAAAAAAAACATCGCTAAAACATAATACTTTAACTTTGACATAAATACACCCGTTATTAAAAGTTTAAATTTATTTGCTCGATTCAAATATTTTGCTAAGTTATTTTATTTATTAAGTATTTTTTTAAATTCATCCTCGTTTATTATATTAAGATTAAGTTTTACGGCTTTATCGTACTTCGAACCAGGATCGGAACCGGCGACCACGTAATCCAACTTCTTTTTAATCGTCTTTTCTATGATGCCTCCCGCCGCCTTTACTATATTTTCAGCTTCTCCTCTAGTAAAATCTTTAAGAGTTCCGGTAAAAATAAAACTTTTTCCGTAAACGGCACCGTTTTCGTTTCTGCTTTGAACTTTTGCTTTATAAGGAGAAACGCCCGCATTGAAAAGTCTTTTTATGACCTCGACGTTAGAATCCAATCTAAAAAAATTATAAATAGACCTGCCTATTTCTTCTCCTATTCCATACTTGGAAGACAGCTCTTCTGTATCCGCTTTTTTTATACCTTCTATATCGCCGAAATACCTGACTAATAAATCGGCTATATGCTCTCCGACGTGTCTTATGCCGAGCGCATAAACAAATCTATCATATGATATATTTTTAGATTTTTCAATAGAATTAAAAAGATTTTCTTCCGACTTTTCCCCAAAACCTTCAAGCCCGCTTAAATCTCCGCGCTTTAAATAATAAATATCTGCGACATTTTTTATTAAACCTTTTTCCACTAACTTATCGACTATTTTTTCGCCGAGTCCTTCTATGTCCATAGCTCTTTTCGATGCAAAATGAACGATAGCCCCCTTAATCTGGCATGGGCATGCAAGTTCATTCATGCATCTGTGGGCTGCGCCGTCTATAACGACCGAAGAACCGCAACATGGACAAGACTCAGGCAGTTTAAACGCTCCGTTATGTTTGCCTTTCGATATTACTTTAACCACCTCGGGAATAACGTCTCCCGACCTTTCTACAAGAACTTTATCGCCTATATTTATATTTTTCTTGTCTATTTCATCCTGATTATGAAGCGTAGCCCTCTTGACTACTACGCCGCCGATATTAACAGGTTTTAAAATAGCAACCGGAGTTAAAATACCCGTCCTTCCGACGGAAACTTCTATATCGATTATTTCGGATGATTCCTGCTTGGCGGAAAATTTATATGCGACGGCCCACCTTGGGCTTTTCGATATTTCGCCAAGTTTTTTCTGAAGTTTGATATCGTTTACTTTTATAACTATGCCGTCAATTTCAAAAGGCAGAGATTCTCTTGTTTCGGCTATATCGTCAAAAAAATTTACCGCTTCCGATATACCTTTTACCAATTTTATTTTTTTATTTATGTTAATGCCTGCAGTTTTTAAAAAATTCATCATCTCGAACTGCGTATTAAAATCGGGTTTGTCTTGTATGGAATAATCGCCGACCCCATAAGCAAACATTATAAGATTTCGCCTCTTTGTTATATCGGGGTCTAACTGCCTTATACTGCCCGAAGCGGCGTTTCTTGGATTTGCAAACAGGCTTAAACCTTCTTTTAATCTTTCTTCGTTAAGGCTTTTGAAAGATTTTTTATCCATCAAAACTTCTCCGCGCACCTCTATATATTCTATATCTTTTAAGAGTTTTAACGGTATCGTATTTATAGTTCTTAAGTTTGCGGTTACGTCTTCCCCCGTAACGCCGTCGCCTCTAGTAGAACCTTGAACGAAAAAGCCGTTTTTATAAACAATTTCAACCGCAAGTCCGTCAAATTTGAGTTCGCATTCATAATCTATATTTTCTTCCGCCGCATATCCGAGGAATCTTTTTACTTTTGCGTCGAATTCTAAAACTTCTTCACGCGAATAAGCATTATCCAAGGATAGCATAGGGACGTTATGCTTAACCTGGCTGAATTTTTCGCTAACCGCGCCGCCGACTCTCTTGGAGGGTGAATCCTGCCTTACGAATTGAGGATATTTTCGCTCAAGATCCGATAATTCGCGCATAAGTTTGTCGAATTCAAAGTCGGAAATAACGGGATCTTCAAGCATATAATACCTGTAATTGTGATAGTTCAAGGCATCGGTAAGCTCTGCTATTCTTTGCTTTGCTTTTTCTTCCGTAATTTTACTTGCTGTATCGTCAAAATCGGAACTTTTCTTCATATATGTTGGTTAATTATAAAGAAAATTATAAACATAATAATTTGCCAAAACTCTTTTAACGTAAGTCCTTGTTTGATTAAACGGTATAAGTTCTATAAAAAGAGGCATTGCATCATTTTTTAAAAGATTGTTTTTCCAGTATGAAACGGCTCCCGGTCCTGCATTATAAGAAGCTATGGCAAGATATTTTTTTCCGTTAAACTGATCGAGAAGGGTCTTCAAATAATATGAGCCGAAACTTATATTTATATGCTTGCTGTACAGCATGGAAGGATTAAAATTATAGCAGCCGGTATGGCTTGCTATATAGTAACCGGTGGACGGAATAATCTGCATAAGACCTATTGCGTTTGCGCCGGAATAACATATGGGATTATAAAGGCTTTCCTGCCTCATTATGCCGTATATTAAATCTACCGGGATACCGTACTTTGAAGAGTATTTTTCTACATAGCCGTAATAAGGCTTTGGATAAAGAATTTCTAAAAATTTTTTATTTAAGAGCAATTGCCTATAATCGTCATTTTTAAAAATTAAAGTGAAAGCAATGTTAATGGCCGACCCGTAATATCCTTTTTTATAAAGTAAATATATCAAAAAAACGTCGAAATTTTTATTATTATCATTCATTAACGCTATTTTCCGCAGTTCTATATAAGAAAGAGAATAAATATTTAGATTCAAAAGCGCTTTTAATCTCTTAAATCTTAAATTTAAGGCATAATTATTATTTATTGCTTTTTTAAATTCGGATGCATATTTCAAAGATACAATGCTATAACTGCGGATATCGCCATTGTTCAAGACTTCCGAAGAGTAATCTGCGGCGCCGGTTATTCTGCTGACAAATATGTCCGACATAATACCGTAATAAGAATACCTTAAAATCCTCGAAGCTCTTATCAAATTAAAATAAAAAAGGGCTCTTTTTTTATAGCCTAATTTTTCAAGTATAATGCCGTACCAGAATAGAAATCTTGCCGTGTTTTGGTTTACGGAATCGTCTATAATAAAAAAAGACTTAAGCCTTTTTGCCGCGCTCAATAATTCCCCTGATTTCAGATCGTTTAAAATGCGACTCCACAAAATATTCCCGTAAATATTTTTAAGCCTTCGGTTAAGAAATCCATATTTCTCCGATATAGAGTTTAAAATTAAAAACGTTTTTTGAGTTTGCCCGCTAATGTAATAATAACGGGCTTTCAAATCTAGTATTTTTAAATTTTTTACTCCGTAATATTCATAGCATGATTTATTTTTTTCGTATTTTAAACATTTATCAACTTTATCTAAAAACAAAGAACTTTTAATATTCATCAAATCTTTCAAAATGATTAATTTTGCTTTTTTGTCTTTTAAAGCGACCGTCTTTAGTATGGCAATAGATTCTGTATAATAGGAATCATAATATAAATCTTCTCCACGTTTAATTTTTTCGGATAAATTTAAAAAAGCATTTTTTATTTTTATATGATGAATTTTGCAAAAGTAAGGGTAATCTATATAAAGCCGCTTTAAATATTTATCCGCAAGCTTATAATCTTTCAGCTTCGCATATGCTTTATATACATCGTACATTGCAAAAGAACGTACGGACGATTTTTTTGAACGTGCAATAATATATTTAAAATGGGATATTTCTGAAACATAGTTTCCCGTTTTTTCTTCAGATATAGCCAAATAAAAAATAGTGTTTTTATAAAAAACGAAATTAGGATAAGAAATTGATAGTTTCATTAGAACATAATCCGCTTTTCCGTATTCTTTAAGATTGATAAAAGACAACCCCTGATAATAAAGCGCAAAATTACCGAGCGTTTTACCTCCCCTGTGCAAATAAAGCCAAAATTCTCCAGCAGCAGTTTTATATCTGCCGGAAACAAAACTGTTAAAAGCTTTTTTAAAAACGCCTTCGTTATTGTAATTGAGATAAGGTTTTGAATTTTTACTTAAATAATCGACAAAAGAAAAAGCATAATCTGAAAAACAACAGTTAAGCAGGACGACGGCAAACAATATATAAGCTAATAAACTCGCTTTTTTCATAATTAAAAATTAAAATAACCGCTAAAAACTTCTTCGGCTGGACCGACCATATATATGCCTTTATTTATATCTCCCGATATTTTAAGCGTTCCGCCGTATAAATTAACCTTAAGCTCCTTTTCGCCCAAGTCTATTTTGCCGGTTTTTTTTATGACCGAATAAACTGCGCATGCGCCTGTACCGCACGCCAGAGTTTCGCCTGAGCCTCTTTCCCATGTTCTTACTATCACGTTTCCGTCGTCGAGCAGTTGAACAAACTCTATATTGACCCGATTAGGAAACATAGTATCGTTTTCTATAATATGTCCGTAATAATGAACATCAAAATTTTTTACGTCATCTACGAAAGTAACGCAATGCGGATTACCCATTGAAACGCAGGATACGGTAAAGTTCTTATTCTTTACGTTTATTTTTTCGTTGATGATTTCCGTTTTTTGAAAAATTGCCGGAATTTTACTTGCCTCAAACTCTGGAATACCCATAAAAACCTTTGCTTCTTTTACCGTGCCCGTTCCTTCCGCCAAAAAAACTTCCACCGTTTTAACTCCCGCAAGAGTTTCGATATTTATAATCTTTTTATCCGTAAGATGCTTATCGTAAACATATTTTGCAAAGCATCTTATTCCGTTGCCGCACATTTCTCCTTCAGAACCGTCTGCATTAAACATCCTCATTCTAAAATCCGGCTTAACCCCAAACTCTTCATTTGACGAAGGAGGCAAAATTATTATAATGCCGTCTGAACCAACTCCAAAATGCCTATCGCTGATTTTCTCCGAGAGTTCGTTATAGAAATTATTACTATACGTATTACCGACAACACAGGCAGGAATATCGTTAATGCCGTCTATATAAAGATAGTCGTTGCCGGCTCCATGAAGTTTCGTAAATTTTATTTTCATTGTTTTTCTTTTTTTAAAATCCTCCTTAGCGATGTGTTTCCCGTAGTCGTAAAACTATGGCTTATAACTATTCCGTTTTTAATAACTATATATAATTTTTCTTTAAATTTTCTCGTCGAAGTAGTAAGAATTTCATTTCCTAAATGAACGTATTTTTTATATCTGAATCTGTATTTATAAGTAACCACGCCGGGTTTAAAAGGATTTTTCTTTATAGAATAAGGCGGTCCGAACATGGAAATTATCTGCGATTTTGTCGTCGTTCCGTTTATTATTTTATCTACATTGGAAGTCGATATGGGTTTGCCCGTAATATCGCGCGTAGTCGCGCAACCCGTTAGCATTAAACCTGAAATAAAAATAACGGATAAAAATAAAATAATTACCTTAAGTTGCTTGTAAGCGTTCATTGTAAAGACCTCTTTAAAATTTAATTCAATAATAAATATACATAGATTATATTAGCATTTTTGAGCTTTTTTTTAAAGGAAAAGGTGTCAAAAATAAAATCTGACACCTTTTCCTGCGAATTCCGTCCTTCCAATTTGTTACGGCGACAGAATTGAATTCCCTCACAGTACTATTTCTCAGTCGAATATCTGGGGTCGAGGGCATTTCTGACTGCTTCACCGACTAAATTAAAACTTAGGACGGTAAGTAAAATTGCAATACCCGGAAACAGCGTCAGCCACCATGCTACCATTATATAGGTTTTCCCTCGCGAAAGCATTCCTCCCCAGCTAGGCGTAGGCGGCATAATACCAATCCCGAGAAAAGCTAAAGACGCCTGTATTAAGATTGCTCCGGCTATTCCAAGCGTTGCCGAAACTAAAATAGGAGCGACGACGTTCGGTAAAATTTCGATAAACATAATATAGAGGTCTGAAGCTCCCGCCGCTTTAGCCGATAGGACATAGTCTTTTTCCCTGTTTTGCATAAATTCTGCCCTGATTATTCTGGCGACGCCCATCCATGAAGTTAAGCCTATTATAATCATAATGTTTATGATAGAGGGTCTTAAAATCGCGCTTACCGCAAGAATAAGAAAAAAAGACGGGAAGGTCAGCATGATATCGACGAATCTCATTAGAAAACCGTCCGTCAAACCGGCATAATACCCAGCAAAAGCGCCTATAATTATCCCTATAAAAAGAGATATGGAAACCGATATAAAACCTACTTCTACGGAAATTCTAGAACCGTAAATGAGTCTTGAAAAAACGTCGCGTCCAAGCTGATCGGTTCCAAGGATATGCGCAAAACTCGGCGGCTGAAGTATTGCGTTTACGTTTATTTTATCCGGATTGTACGGAGATATATAAGGCGCAAATACGGCTGCCAGAATAATAAGCAAAATAAAAATCAAAGAGTATAAGGCGAGTTTATTTTTTTTAAAAGCGTTTATTATTTCGTTCATGATTTAAATCAAATTTTTAATTTTAATTATCGAATATTATAATATATAATATAGCTTTATAAAAATAAAATTTTTTTTAGGGCAACGCTCACGTTATGGGAATATATATTATAAAACGAATTTTTTTTATGATACCTATTTTAATAGGAATCACTTTAATATCATTTTTCGTTATACACCTTGCGCCGGGCAACCCCCTTACCGAACAGTTGGGTTTAAATCCGAAGGTTTCGGCTGCTTCGAGGGAGATGCTCTCAAAACTTTACGGTTTAAACAAACCTCTTTTAACCCAGTATTACGAATGGCTTAAACGGATAGTCACGCTTAATTTCGGGGTTTCTTTTACCGCAAACCATGAACCGGTCATTACCGAAATAAAAAGAACTATAGGCATAACTATTATTATAAACTCTCTTGCTATGTTTTTTATATTCCTATTTTCTATTCCTCTGGGGGTTATGTCGGCGGTTAAGCACGATTCCATCTTCGATAAAATTACCACGGTATTGGTTTTTATCGGTTTTGCGGCGCCGTCTTTCTGGGTCGCTCTTCTTTTAATTATTTTTTTCGGAATAGATTTGCACATACTGCCTATAGGAGGTATAACCTCTGCCGGTTATAATTTTCTTCCCTGGTGGGGCAAAATCGCAAATATAGCAAAGCATCTCGTCATGCCCGTATTCGTCGCCGGGTTCGGAGGTATTGCCGGACTTTCCAGATATTTGAAGGGCAATATGCTTGAAGTTTACAGGCAGGATTATATTCTGACTGCAAGAGCTAAAGGGCTTAAAGAACGGACGGTAATATACAAGCATGCCATGAAAAACGCCCTTATTCCTTTTATAACAATACTAGGGTTAAGCGTTCCGGGACTTATAGGAGGAAGCGTTATCATAGAAACTATTTTCGATATAAACGGAATGGGCAGGCTTTTCTATCAGAGCGTCCTTGCGCGAGACTATCCGACTATAATGGGAATACTCGTAATAGGCGCGGTACTTACTCTTATCGGCAACCTTTTGGCCGACATCGCTTATGCTCTCGTCGATCCAAGACTTCGAAAATAGAAAAAGTCAGATTTTGAGAAAAAGGTGTCAGATTTTATTTTCCGCAGACGAAATATTCAATTTATATAAAAAGATATTTGCGGAAAATTAATCTGACACCTTTTTCGATAGCACTATTGTTACGCAGCTAAAAACCCGCAAACGCAGTCAGGAGTAAAAGAATAAATAAATCTGACACCTTTATCCGTATTTATTTGTATGCGTAAAATAAAATCTGACACCTTTTTCTTAAGACTTCGCAAATAAATAAGCCGGCTAATTAGTCGGCATTTTCTTTGTTTTTATGCAAATC
>JAJYKQ010000101.1 GCA_021788495.1 bacterium
ATTAAAAAACCGAGAATAGCGGAAATAAGAACCAGCATTATCCTTACGAAGAGGATTGGTTTCTTATTAAAAATTTTCATTTATATTATAATTTAATAATTATTTTTAAAATACTAAACGGTTAAATTTAAATTAGGGGACTGAACGGGAGCATTTATAAATATCTTTTTTATTTTTTCTTCTATGTAAGTTTCCGGCCTGTTCATTACGGTCGAAAGTTCTTTGATAATTAAGTGTTTTGCTTTTTCAAACATTTTTTTCTCGGCAAAAGACAGCTCTTTCTCGCACTTTAAAATATAAAGGTCCCTTAAAACTTCGGCAACCTCGAAAAGGCAGGAGGAGCACAGCTTTATATTGTATCCGTTAAACCTTTTATTCCATGATTCTTTCCTTGCGAAAGGCTTTTTGACGCATTTTTCTTCAAGCACGTCAAAAACTTTCTGTATCTCGTTTTCTTTAATTAGAAGACGAAGTCCCGCTTCGGCTTCATTTTTAACCGGCACCATAATTTTTGCATTGTTTTCCAAAACTCTGATATTGTAAAAAGACAATTCCGTAGAACCTATTTTCTGCTTGGAAATAGATTCCACGATACAAACGCCGTAACCCGGATAAAATACAAACTCGTTTAAGTTCAACATTTTTAGGCCTCCTTAAACTCTTTGAATCATTAAATTAATTAAAATAAAATTAATTAAAACCAACATTATATACGGTATCTCTTTCAGTAGGGAGTTTGCCGGCCTCTTCTATTATCTTTTTTACATTTTTAACGCTGAGCCCCGCCGGGTTAATGGAGCCTGCATTATGCGATATTTTTTCCTCCGTCAGCGTCCCGTCAAAATCATCGGCGCCGAAAGAAAGGGAAACCTGTGCAAGGTTAATGCCTAAGTTTACAAAAAACGTTTTTATATGTTTGAAATTATCTAAAAAAAGACGCGAAACGGCAATTACTTTAAGGTCGTCGTATCCCGTAGTAAACCTCGAATTCCTGACTGCGGTGTTTTTAGGCTGGAAAGCAAAAGGAATAAAAGATTTAAAGCCTTCGGATTCATCCTGCGCAAATCTTATTTCGTTTAAATGGCTTACTCTGTCTTCATAACTTTCTTTTACTCCGTATAACATTGAAGCATTGGAAGGAATGCCTATTTTATGGGCGGTTTTGTGTATTGAAATCCATCTTTCCCCGCTTATTTTTTGCGGACATAATTTTTTTCTTATAGCCGGATTGAAAATTTCAGCTCCGCCGCCGGGGAGAGCATCTAAACCGTTTTCCTTTAAATCCGTCAACACGCCTTCTACGGACAACTTTGAAATTTTAGATAAATAATCTATTTCTACCGCCGTGAAAGCCTGTACCATTAAAGACGGAAATTCATTCTTTATTCTGCGGACCATATTTAAATAGAA
This sequence comes from bacterium, assembly GCA_021788495.1. Next base: position 1,411 of record JAJYKQ010000101.1, read on the forward strand.
GCTGTAAGGAAGGGAAGGATGAAGACCTCCGACAATATGAACTTCTTTAAAATTATTGGTTTTGTAATTAGTCTTAATATATTCTATTATCTCTTCTATGCTCATAGAATATGCATCCGTTTCTTTTCCGTTTCTGTAAAATGCGCAAAAAGCGCACCTATTTACGCATATATTAGTATAATTTATATGAATATTGACGATATAATATACTTTATTTCCGTTGATTTTAAAGTTTTTAAAGTCTGCAAGTTCTCCTATCGAGAGCAAATCGTGAGATTTAAACAAAAACAAAGCGTCGTCGGTTGACAACCGTTTATTATTATAAACCTTTTCTTTTATTAAATCAAAAGTTTTATTTTTAATCATAACCTTTCCATCTTGCATAAATATCGTTCTCTATGCCTAACGCATCTAAAATCTTGCCGGTTATAAAATCTATAATATCTTCGACCGTCCCGGGCATATTATAAAATGCGGGAATGGGCGGGAGTATCACCGCACCCGATGAATGGAGCGAGAGCATATTTTTAAGGTGTATATCGTTAAACGGGGTTTCTCTGGGACATACGATTAGTTTTTTTCTTTCTTTAAGCATAACGTCCGCCGCCCGTTCTATAAGGTTTCCGGAAATTCCGTTAGCAATTCTGGAAAGACTGCCCATAGAACACGGAATAACTATCATACCTTTAACGTTTTTTGCGGAGCCGCTTGCAATGCGCGCCTCTAAAAAATTCTCGTCTAAAAAAGCAAATCTGCCGCCGTCTTTATGCAGCCCGAATTTGTTTTCTATTTCATTTTTTATCTTTAGATTAAAACCGTTTAAAGAATCGTTTCCGTCGGCGCTTGCTTCGCCGCCCCCGGAAATATCCGCAAACATTCCAAGCTCATCCTTAATAACCTTAAAACCCGGCTTAGAAATTATAAGATGGACAAAAAAAGAACGGCTTATTAAAGCCTTAAGCAGGCTGAACCCGTATATCGCTCCGGACGCTCCCGTCAAGGCGACTATGTAGGAATGACGGTCCGCTTCCATATTAAAATTTTCTTTCATATTTTTTTCATTGCCGCATATTAGAATATATGACGCTTGCGGATATAAAAACGAAAAAAGTTATGGAAATATATCCGTTCATAGTAAAAAACGCGGTATCGATATTATTTAAGCTCTTATAAACTAAAAAATGTTCGTAGGCAAAAAAACAGGTAACGAGAATTATCCCTATAATATATAAAAAATTCAGATTAAATATAAAATATATGCAAACTAAGCATATTAAAGCAAGCAAATGCAATATTCTGGAAACCGTTATCGCGTTTTTTATTCCGAATTTTGCGGGCACGGAAAAAAGCCCGTTTGCGGTATCGAAGTCATAATCTAAAATAGCGTAAAGAATGTCGAACCCCGAACCCCAAAAAACCACCGCAAGACCGAGAATCAAAATTTTATAGTCTATGCTTCCCGTAACGGCGAGCCATGTCCCCAAAGGACCTAATGCCATACTTATTCCCAGAACCATATGGGAAAAAAACGTAAATCTTTTCGTGAAAGAATAAAACGTGATAAAAATAATAACAAAAGGGGAAAGAACGAAACATATAAAATTTAATTCGTAAGCGGAAAATATAAGCATTATATAGGAAATTACTCCGAAAATAACGCCGTATAAAGTAGTAAGCTCGCCCTTCGGAATGGTTCTTTCCATCGTTCTTTTATTTTTTGCATCTATTTTTCTGTCTATTATCCTGTTAAACGCCATTGCTCCGCTTCTTCCCGAAGCCATAGCTATAATGACCCATATCATCTTATAATAAAAAAGGGGCGCGCCGAAAGACGCGGGATATTTATCGTAAAAGGCAAGGAGAAAAGCGCTGAGGGCGAAAGGCAGGACAAATATAGTATGGGAAAACTTGACCAATTCTAACGTATTTTTTATTTTTTTAAGCATTTTAGTTTAACTTAGACCGTATTCCTTCCATTTCTCATCGACAAGTTTTTTTATATCGTCCGACATAATTATATCGTTCGGCCATTTTCTCTTATAGCCTTCCGATGTCCATTTTTTTGTAGCGTCTATCCCCATTTTAGAGCCGTAGTTTGGAATATCGGAGGCATGTTCCAAAACGTCGATAGGCCCTTCGACAAACGAAACGTCTCTTTTGGGATCGATATTATTACATATTCTCCAGATAACCTCGCTCCTGTCCTGAACGTTAACGTCCTCATCCAATATGACTATTATTTTAGTAAACATCATAAGACCGAGACCCCATATTCCGTGCATAATCTTTTTTGCATGGCCGGGATAGCTTTTTTTAATGCTTATAAATGCCAAATCATGGAATATGCCT
>JAJYKQ010000102.1 GCA_021788495.1 bacterium
TGTTTATTTTTGCAATTTTCAACGGCTCCCCTGCTTTAGCTTCCTCGGCTTATAAGCTCAATTTGGCGGTATTTGTACCCAATACAAATAAAAATTCTACGACTTTGCAGGGGAAATTACCCGCCGGAGGCACTTTTATATATGACGGAACTATCGAGAATATTTCCTCTACATCATTAAGCATAAATAATGGTCAGACAATCATTATATCGGGAACTACGGTTTGCAAGGCTCCAACTTCTTCCGAGATGACCAATTTTGAGGTTATTTCATGTTCCTCATTAAATAAAGGCGAAACGGTCAGAATAACCGCAGTTAAAGATTCGACAGGCAAGGTTACGGCAATCGAAATAGAAAAAGTTTTTTATTAATTTGATTACTATAATATTGAATTTTATTTTAAGCCTTTACTGCTGGACGGTTATTTCGTTTTCAACCGTAATATTAGGCATACTTGCCGTTATAACTTCGTTTTTCGGCGAAAAGATTCCGCATAATATAGCTAAATTATGGGGAAAGGTCATATTAAAAGCCTGCATGATAAAAGTGAACGTAGCGGGCGCCGAAAATATATCCCCGCAAAAATCTTATATTATTACGTCAAACCACCAGAGTTATTTCGACATATTCGTTTTACTTGCTTCTCTCGACTTAAATTTTAAATTTATTGCAAAGGCGTCTCTTTTTAAAATACCTTTTCTTGGCCGCTCTATGAAAAGGCTCGGATATATTCCCATAGACAGGGAAAACTTGCGAAACGCTTTTAAAAGCGTAAGGAAATCCGCCGAACTCATTAAAAACAAAACCTCTATACTCATTTTTCCCGAAGGCACGAGGTCTTTGGACGGAAAACTTTTAAGTTTTAAAAAAGGCGGGCTTAATATGTTTTTAAAACAGGATAATATAGCCGTCCTTCCCGTCGCTATCAAAGGCACGGTGAATATTTTAAGAAAAAACAGCCTGACTATACATACCGGTAAAACCGTAGAGCTTAAAATATTGAAACCCCTGTCTCCGGCTATTGAAAGCAATAAGAAAGAAAAAGATAAAAAATATTGCGAAATGTTAATAGAAAAGGCGGAAAACCTTACTAAGGAAGCTATAGCCGGTATATAAAATTGCCGAATTAATAATTTAAAAAATAAAAAATTAAGTGTATAATTTATATTTATATATTAATTTTAACAAGGAGATTAAAGGCTTAAATTTATTAAAATGCTAAAATTAAAAGTTACCCCGCTCGGGGGGTTGGGCGAAATCGGCCTCAATATGATGGTTTACGAAACCGAAAAAGACATTATAATCGTCGATTCCGGAATCATGTTTCCTGAGGACTATATGCTGGGGATAGATATGGTAATTCCCGACATAAGATATTTATACGACCCCGAAAAAAAGAAAAAGATTAAAGGCATCGTTCTTACCCACGGGCATGAAGACCATATAGGCGCCATACCTTATGTTTTAAGAGAGCTTAATATTCCGATATTCGGCACTCCGTTTACCCTTGGAATACTCGAAGAAAAATTAAAAGAACATGACCTGCCTTTTAAGGTGTCGCTTTTTACCGTTAAAACCGGCAACTCTATAACCCTCGGCGATTTTGAAATCGAATTTATAAGAGTAGCCCACTCGATAATCGACGGAGCAAGCCTTGCCATAAAAACGCCGGTCGGAACCATAATACATACCGGAGATTTTAAACTCGACCAGACCCTCGAAAAAAATGCCGTAACCGATATAAACAGGCTTGCCCATTACGGAGACAACGGAGTTTTAGCTTTATTTTCCGATTCTACCAATATAGAAAAAGAAGGATTTACGATATCGGAAAACGACATAAAAAAGACCTTCAGAAATATTTTCAGGGATAATAACGCAAGAATTATAGTGGCTTTATTTGCTTCGAATATACACAGGATTTCGGAACTTCTTTCCCTCGCCGCCGAATTTAATAAAAAGGTTATATTCAGCGGAAGAAGCCTTATGACATATACTAAAGTAGCAAGAAAATTAGGATATTTGAAAATTCCGGAGGATATTTTAATAGACGAGGAAACTATTAGCTATTATAAACCGGAAGAACTTTTAATATTGACTACAGGTACTCAGGGCGAAGCGATGTCCGCGCTTTCCAGAATATCGGTTGACGACCATAAATATATAAAAATCAAGCCTAACGACCTCGTTTTAATGTCTTCAAAATTTATCCCCGGAAACGAGAAAGCTATATCGAAAATAATAAACAATCTTTATAAAAGAGGAGCCGAAGTTTATTACGAAAATATATCCGAAATACACGTTTCGGGACATGCAAGCAAAGAAGAGCTTAAACTTATGATAAATATAGTAAAGCCGAAATATTTTATTCCGGTGCACGGAGAATTGAAACATTTATACCAGCACAAAAAGCTTGCCCTAAGTTCTGGCATTCCTCCATCGGACGTTTTCGTCCTCGAAAACGGCAACAGTCTGGTATTTACCGAAGACGAAGAGTGTTCCGCAGGCGAAAACGTTTACGCAGGCAGAATATTCGTGGACGGCAAGGGAATCGGCGACGTCGGTGCTCATACCCTTAAAGAACGGGCTCATCTTTCCGAAAACGGAATGATTATAGTCCAGCTTGTCGTGGATTCTAAGACGTCGGGTATAATTTCAGGCCCGGATATAGTTTCAAGGGGATTCGTCTTCGAGGATTATTTTAAGGAATTAAACGGCGTTCTATATAAATTAGTCATGAACGTTATAGAAGAGAATCAAAAACACGAAAACATAGATTGGGTAAAAGTTAAAGACGATATAAGAAAGGCTTTAAAGAAATATTTAAATAAGACTATAGATAGGCATCCCTTTATTTTCCCGATGATTACCGAAATTTAATTTATAACGTAAAAATAATTTTTTGTTTTTATTATGGTATACTTTATTTAACGTTGATAATTATTAAAGATAATTATCAAATATACCGTTTAATTAATAAAAGGTAACGGAGGTGATTAAAATGGCATGCGCTTCTAAAAAATCTGCTTCAACGTCTAAAAGCAAACCTGCAAAAGCAAAAAGCAAATAAGGAAAGGTTGCGCTTTTTAGATTATCTATCGGCAAAGCGCTTTAAATTTTAGTAAAAGCGTTTTGCCGATATTATTTTTATTCTTCGTCGTTGTTTTCATTATTGCCGCCGGTTTCGCCCCCGCCGGTTTTAGACCTGCGTTCTTTCGTTTTTGCGATTCTATCGTCGATTCTTTTAACGAAACCGTTGAAAACGCCTTCTATAGCAAAGATTAATTCTTTATTTGCATTGCCTAAGTGTTCTACCACATCTACGGGAATTCTGTCGTATATCCCGTCCACGATTTTGTGCCTTAATTCCGACCTTTTTTCCCTGAAAGATTTTTCTTCTTTTAAAAGCATCTTGACCTCCGTAACCTAATATCTTAGTATTTATAAATAAATTTAAGTTCCTTTTATTTAATTATAAACCTAATAGCGCTAAAATTCAAATTTTAATCGGAAAGATTTATTCGGAGTACTTCTTGCCTATTTCATATCCTAATTTTCCAGAAATCGCATTGCTTGCTTCAATGGTAAGAGGGATAATAACGTCTTTAAGTTTTTCCGGAGTCGTTCTTATTACCGGGGCGGAAACCGATATGCCTCCGATGATATGGGTGGTGTAGTCTCTCAGGGGAGCGCCGATGCATATGATGC
>JAJYKQ010000019.1 GCA_021788495.1 bacterium
ATCCGCCTGAATAGCCAAACTAGATATTGCATTATCAGCTGCTAATCCTACAGGTTCTAATATATTAATTTTATAAAGCGTGTCCGCCACAAACATATCGTCTATATCGGATGAAATATTTTTTTTCGCAAAATATTCAAGATCTTCCCTGGAAACTGCAAGAAATCCTTTAGAATTTAAATTGCCGGCTATATATTCCGCAAGTATAATTTCGTCTTTTGAAAAATTACCGGTTCTAACTTGTTCCATTACGTGTTCGTATAAAGTTTCTCCTCTATAAAAACTGCTCTCTAATTTATATTCTAAATAATTGTTGTCTCCTGCGCCTAAAATACCTTCGTTTCTTGACAAATCCACAAACTGTTCGTTATAATTGACTAAGTACTGAGCAATTTCATTAAAACCCGATTCTGATTCTATATAATTATCGGAGACAAGCTGTTCATCAGATTTATAACTTTCGTTACCCGCTTCGTCTTCATTTTTTAAATCTTCAAATTCAGTATCGAGAATAGGGTTTTCCAATATCTCCTGTTTAATTATATCGGAAAGCTCGATATTGTTCAGCGCCAGCATCTTAATAGCTAGCTGCAGCTGCGGGGTCATCGTCAGCTGTTGAGATAATTTAAGGTTTTGCCTCAGTTCCATGCCGCTCATAAAAAAACTCCGGAAAAACAGTTTATAATCATCGTTAAATCGACGTAAGGCTATATAATTCAATTATATTATATAGTTATTTTATTATTTATTATAAAGTTTATTATATATTAATTATATAACATTTAAATCTAAATACCCAAATTAAACTTTTCTCCGAGAAAAAACCTTTTAACGATAGAGCTGGAAATAATGTGTGAGGGGGAACCTTTTTCTATTATTTTTCCGTCGTTGATTATATAAGCGCTGCTGCATATCCTTAAAGCTTCCCTTACGTTGTGGTCGGTTATTAAAATGCCTATGGAATCCTTTTTTAAACCTATAAGAATATCCTGCATATCCTCTACGGCGATAGGGTCTATGCCTGAAAAAGGCTCGTCTAAAAGTATAAACTTTGGAGATAGTATAAGCGATCTGGCAACTTCCACCCTTCTTCTTTCTCCTCCCGATAAACTCATCACGGAAGATTTTCTTACTTTCTCGAGGCCGAATTTTTCTATTAATTCGTTAAGCTTCTGATTTTTTTCTTTTTCCGATATTTTTAAGAGTTCTAAAATAGCCGTAAGATTCTGTTCGGCAGTAAGTTTTCTGAATACCGAAGTCTCTTGGGGCAGATAGCCTATGCCTAACCTCGCACGTTTATACATAGGCAGTTTAGTAATTTCGACGTCGTCCAGAAATATGGAACCGCCGTCAGGCCTAAGCATTCCCGAAATTAAATTAAAAGTAGTAGTTTTACCTGCGCCGTTGGGTCCTAAAAGGCCGGTTATCTCTCCTGGCTTTATTTCAAGGCAAACTTCGTTTACTACAGTCCTTTTTTTAAATTTTTTAATTAAATTTACTGCTTTTATCATTTTTGTTTTTTATTATTTGTTCTGACTCTATTTTTTTTAACGCTCAACGACTTTTTTGAATAAACTACGGCATTAACACGTTTTGGACCGCCGATTACGGTAGAAATACCTGTTTTAAAATTAATTATTATTTTCTTTCCTGCTATTCTGTTTTTCCCCTCATATGCCACTGGATTTTCAGTTATTACCGCAATTTTCTTTTTATCGTAATAAACGGCTTTTCCTCCAGTGATATTGTCTTTGCCTTTTATAATATGCACGTTTCCCGTAGCGATAAGTATTTTAATTTTATTTTTTTTGGTATATATTATTTTAAGGACTGACGACAGTATCTTCAGTTTACCCTTAAGAGCCACAACGTGTCCAGTAAATACGGCGATATGCGTTTTATTGTTTACCGTTAAAGAATCGGACTTTATATCGGTTTTATTATGCGCGCTATTAGTATTGCTTGAATTTTTAGGAATTGAAGCGCCTGACGACAGGTTATTTTGAAACAGTAAAAATACCGGCAAAAAAATAAAAACGATTAAAAAATAAAATTTAATTTTCATTTAGATATCCCTTGAGCATTAAAGTTAATAAGATAAAAAATGGACGTCTTTCTGCAAGACGAATAATTTCTTATGAACATAATAAATAAATCCTTCTCCTGAAATAAAATAATTTTTGCTTTTGATTTTCATGCCGCCAGGAGCCGCTATTTCGTTTTTTTTAGCAAAATAATCTATCATATGCGTTTTAATCAGCATGCCGTTCAAACCTTTTATCGACACGCCGCCTGAAATTAAGACGTTTTTAGAAACGGTGTTAAGTTTTCCTGTTTTTCCGTTTATTATATAAGCAGGTTTTTTATTTTTGCCGTAAATATAAATCTTGACGGAGTTTAATTTTATTATATTTTTCTTTTTAGACTGATAATTTAAACTTCTAGCAAAAATTTCATAAGCAAGAATTCCTTTTTTATAAAATTTATAATCCACCTTTTTAAGGTTTATATAGCCCTTTGATATCTTGAAATTGAAAAGCCCTTTATTGACGCGAAGATAATGCATCATAAGAAAAACTGCCAGAACGGCGATAAAGCATAAAGTCAGCAAAAGAGCAATTATTCTTATAGTTTTCCGGTCTAAGGACATATAATTTAATTATAACGAATTTAATAATTTTAAAAGAAATCCTTTCTCTTTTAAAATTATATCGCAAACCTCCCGCACCGCACCGCACCCGCCGTTCTTAGAAGTTACAATGTCGGCGCAATCTTTTATGTATTCAGGCGCATTAGGAACCGTGGCGGAAATTGCGGCTAATTTTAAAAGTTCTAAATCGACTATATCGTCTCCCATATAAAATAAATTTTTGATGCCTATTTTAAACTCTTTTAATAAGGGTTTCAGAGCTTTATATTTATCCTTGCATCCCTCGATATAAAAATCTACTCCGAGTTCCTTAGCTCTAAAAGAAGCTGCATGGCTGGTTCTTGCGGAAATCATGCCTACTTTTAATCTTGATTTTTTAACCAATTTAATACCCGCTCCGTCATGAGCGAAAAAAGTTTTTGTTTCGACTCCGTTTTCGGATAAATATATTTTTCCGTCCGTCATAATGCCGTCAACGTCGAAAACTAAAATTTCTATATCGGAAAAGTTCAATGTTTTAGTCATATTATTCCTGCTTTTATTATATCGTGAATATGAATAACTCCCGCTGGAATTTTATTATCGTCAGATTCTACTACAAAAAGCGAAGTAATTTTCGATTCTTCCATTTTTTGAAGAGCGTTAACCGCAAGAGTATTCTTAAGTATAGTTTTAGGATTTTTAGTCATTATGCTTTTTACAGGTTCGTTTATTATAACGGTCGGAGAAAGCATAGCCCTCCTTAAATCTCCGTCAACTATTATGCCGCATAAAAACTTATTCTCGTCTATAACTCCCGTAAGCCCTAATCTTTTAGAATTCATTTCTATTATAGCATCTTTTAATAAAACCGTGTCCCGAACTAAAGGTATTTCTTCTCCTTTATGCATTAAATCTGACACTTTTATAAATTTATTGCCTATCGAACCTCCTGGATGAAGTTTTGCGAAATCTTCTTCTAAAAAATTACGTTCTTTTAAGAGCGCAACGGCAAGGGCGTCCCCTATTGCAAGCTGTGCCGTCGTGCTTGCGGTAGGAGCTATATTATAAGGACATGCTTCCTGCTCCACGGATACGTCAAAAAAATAGTCGGACAATTCAAACAAGCGTGAACGCTTGTTTCCTGAAAATCCGATAATTTTAGCGCCTATAAGCTTTATTGCCGGAAGTATAGAAACTATTTCTTTAGTATTTCCGCTGTTAGAAAGAACGATTACAGCATCGTTTTTAGAAATTACCCCGAGATCGCCGTGCGATGCTTCAGCCGGATGCATGAAAAAAGAAGGGGTGCCGGTGCTTGCAAGGGTAGAAGATATTTTTCTGGCAATAATACCTGATTTCCCCATTCCTGTTAAAATAACTTTGCCTTTAATCCCTATAAGGCAATGAACCATTTTTTCAAAATTATCGTCAAGCCTGCTTATAAGTGCGGACACCGAATATGCTTCTATTTTTAAAACGCTTTCCGCCGTTTTTAGTATATTATGCTGGGCCATTTTTATTTTATATTTTACTGTATTTAGATATTTCAAGAATATTTTTTAAATTTTCTTTGAATGAACTCAAATATACAGAATTTGCGGAATCGCTTAAAGCTCTCGGCGGATCGGAGTGGACTTCAAAAAACAAACCGTCGACGCCTACCGCAGCCGCAGCCCTTGCAAGCGGCATAACGTATTCCCTGTTTCCAGAAGAAACGGCGCCGCCTCCTCCTGGAAGCTGCACGCTGTGCGTAGCATCGAAAACTACGAGAGCTCCGGTTTGTTTCATTACGGGAATAGATCTGAAATCGACGACAAGATTATTATAGCCGAAACTTACGCCTCTTTCGGTCAAAATCACCTTATAATTTTCTACAGACGCAATTTTATCTACTATAAATTTAGTATCCCACGGCGCCATAAACTGACCTTTCTTAACGTTAATTACTTTTCCTGTTCTTGCCGCTTCTAAAATAATATCGGTTTGACGGCATAAAAAAGCCGGTATTTGTATAACGTCAAGAACGCCGCCTGCAATTTCGGCTTCTTTTGCGTTATGAACGTCGCTTAATATAGGAACGCCGTATTTTGCTTTAATGTCGCTTAATATTTTTAAACCTTTATCTATGCCGGGACCTCTAAAAGAATTAAACGAAGTTCTGTTTGCCTTATCGTAAGAAGCCTTAAAAATAAGATTAAAATTTAATTCTTCTGAATACTCCTTAAGCATCGAAGCTATATCATCCATAACGGCAGCGTCCTCTATCACGCATGGACCTGCAATTACAAAAGGATAGTCGTTATTAAATTTAAATTTTAATTCCGAAGTTAAATCTTTTTTTGTAAAAATATTTATTTTTTTCATATAGTTGAATTTTAGTTTATGCGAAAATACAGTAAAAATTTAATATTATTTTAAACAGCGGCGGTTTTGCTTTTTCTTTTACGTTTATTTGCATTGCCGGCGGTTTTAGGCGTATTCTTAGCTTTAACCTTAGGATGAACCGATAATAAATTATTGGAATATTTAACCGCTGCCGCAATAAATTCCCTAAAAAGCGGATGAGGATACAGCGGCGAAGATTTAAATTCCGGATGAAACTGGCATCCTATATACCATGGATGGCTGTTAATCTCGCAAATCTCTATAAGTTTACTGTCAGGAGACGTGCCAGAAAAAATAAAACCTGAAGTTTTAAATTTTTCCCTATATTTGTTATTAAATTCAAATCTGTGCCTGTGTCTTTCGCTTATTATAATGTTTCCGTCATGATTCAACTTTACGCAGTTTTTATTGTTGGCCGGATATTTTTTATTGTTTTTATAATAAATTTGATAAGCAAGCGTATTTTTAGATATTACGCATGGATATGCGCCTAATCTCATAGTTCCGCCCATATTGCCTATATCTTTCTGGTCGTCCATTATGCTGATTACAGGATCCGGCGTAATTTCATCGAATTCGTATGAATTTGCGTCTTTTAAACCCAGCACGTTTCTTGCATATTCTACGGTCATAAGCTGCATTCCGAGGCATATTCCGAAATAAGGAATATTATTAGTCCTGGCATAATTAATTGCCCTTAACATGCCGCTAATGCCGCGGGAGCCAAAACCGCCAGGGACCAGGATACCGGAACACCCTTCCAATTCTTTAAGATTATCCTTCCAGTCGTCTCCTTCTAAATCTTCGGAATTAATATATTTTATATTTACGCTTACGTTATTGGCAAAACCTCCGTGAATTAGGCTCTCGTTTAAGCTTTTGTAAGACTCTTTAAGATTTACGTATTTTCCTACTACGGCTATTGTAACTAGATTTTTAAGCGTTTTTAAAGTATGGGATATATTAGTCCATGCGTTTAAATCCGGAGATTTAGCCCATATATTCAAATATTCTATTATTTTAGAATCTAGTTTTTCTTTGTGAAGGGAAAGAGGGACGTCGTAAATGCTTTCTTCGTCTTTAGCGGTAATAACCGCATCTGCTTCGACATTGCAGAAAAGAGCTATTTTTTCCCTTATATCCTGCGGCAAAACCCTGTCCGCCCTGCAAATTATAATTGAAGGTTCTATGCCTATAGCCCTCAATTCTTTAACGGAATGCTGGGTAGGCTTAGTTTTCAACTCGTCTGCAGTTTTTATAAACGGAACTAAAGTTAAATGAATATAAAGAACGTCGTCTTTTCCTTTGTCTAATTTAAACTGTCTTATAGCCTCGAGAAAAGGAAGGCTTTCTATATCGCCTACCGTTCCGCCTATTTCTATAATAGCAACGTCTTTGCCTTCAGAAGCTTCGATTATTCTTTTTTTTATTTCGTCGGTTATATGCGGAATTACTTGAACCGTTTTGCCGAGATACGCCCCTTTTCTTTCGTTGCTGATAACGGCATCGTAAGCCTGTCCGCTCGTTAAGTTGTTTTTTTTCGTCAGAGAAAGCGACGTAAATCTTTCGTAATGGCCTAGGTCCAAATCGGTTTCGGCTCCGTCGTCGGTAACGAAAACCTCTCCGTGCTGAAAAGGATTCATAGTTCCCGGATCCACGTTTATATAGGGGTCTAGCTTCTGCATTGTTATATTAAGCCCCCTTGCTTCAAGAAGAGATCCTATGGATGAAGCCGCAATACCCTTTCCAAGACTTGAAACGACACCTCCGGTTATAAATATATACTTTGTCTTATTCATATTTATTCAACCCCAAAACGTCTCTCATATCGTAAAATCCGTTATTTTTATCGCTAAGCCATACGGCAGCTTTAACTGCGCCCCGCGCAAAATTATTTCTAGATACGGCCTTATGCGTAATTTCTATTATTTCTTCGTTTCCTGCAAATATTACCTTGTGTTCTCCTATTATATCTCCTGCTCTTACAGAAAATATGCCTATCTCGTCTTTTTTTCTTTCCCCTACGTCTCCGCACCTGCCGTAAACGGCTTTTTCGGCAAGCTCTATATGCCTCTGTTTAGCTACGGATTCCGCAAGCATTTTAGCAGTTCCGCTTGGAGCGTCCTTTTTCTTTTTATGGTGCATTTCTATTATTTCGCAGTCGTAATTTATCCCGAGATATTTGGATGCATCATATACGATATTCATTAAAACGTTAATTCCTAAGCTCATATTGCCCGACAGCACTATCGGAATACTCTTTCCGTAATCTTCTACAGTTTTTAAATCGTTTTCCGAAAATCCGGTGGAACCGATAACGATAGGAACATTATAAAGCGCCGCCTCTTCCGCATGCGTCAATGATGCGCTTTTAGACGTGAAATCTACAACGACTTTTTTCTTAATAGCGGCGGTTAAATGAAGAGCATCTTTTAAAGTTAAAAATTTGCCTGCTGAAACTTTCTCAGTTTCTAATTCGGCTAAATCTTTAAACGGCGAAACTGCCACTTCGTCTGCGGTATAATTTGAATCGACGCCGCCTATAAATAATAAATCCGAATAATCGGAAAGAACGGATATTATAGCATTCCCCATTCTTCCCTTGCTCCCGCAAACTATTATACCTGTTTTTTCCATTATTGCATTATCCCATATTCTTTTAATGCTGTTTTTATCTTGTCTATGCTTACGCCGGATGCTTCCGATAAAGGCAGCCTTATTTCATTTTCTATAAATCCCATAATGTTTAAAGCTTTTTTTACCGGAATAGGATTAGTCTCTATAAACATTGCATTAATAAGAGGAAACAGTTTAAAATTAAGCTTCCTTGCGGACTTAAGGTCTCCCTTTAACGCGTAATCCGTCATAAGGGACATATCTTTAGGCGCAACGTTTGAAACCGTCGAGATAACACCGTGACCTCCTAATGCAATTATAGGAAGAGTAAGCGCATCATCGCCGGATAAAACATAAAATTTCTCCGGCGCTTTTCTTAAAATAGCCGTTGCCTGCTCTAAAGAACCGCTTGCTTCTTTAATGCCGCTTATATTGTCTATTTCGGCAAGTCTTAACACTGTGTCTGGAAGAATATTAACCGCTGTTCTCGTAGGAACGTTATAAAGAATTAAAGGTTTGGAACAGCTGGCGGATACCGCTTTAAAATGAAGAAAAAGCCCCTCCTGCGTCGGTTTATTATAATACGGAGTAATTTGCAGATGTCCGTCTATTTTAAACTTTTCCGCTTCTTTTGCAAGATGGACGGCTTCTACCGTATTATTAGAACCTGTTCCTGCTATAACTTTAATTTTGCCTTCCGCCGCTTCGGCAGCAATTCTAATAACGTCTATATGCTCCTCAAACGAAAGCGTCGCAGATTCGCCCGTGCTTCCGCAGGCCACTATTCCAGCCGCTCCGCTTTCTATCTGAAATTCTATCAGCTTTCTAAGCGCTTTTTCGTCTATTCTGCCGCCCTTAAAAGGCGTTACTATTGCCGTAAACACTCCTTTAAACATGCTAAAACTCCTTTTTTGATTTATTCATAAATATTGTTAATCATCGCTGAACTCCATCCGCTTACGCTCGCAATAATTAATGACTTTTTTAAAATCAATTCAGACTATACTATATTTTCCGGAATAATTTCTTTGTCAGTTAAATCCTCGTACGTTTCGCGGTTTCTAATTATATAAAATTTATCTTTATCTACAAGCACTTCGGCCGACCTGGGTCTTGAGTTATAGTTGGAAGACATAGAAAAACCGTAAGCGCCTGCGCTGAATACGGCAATTAAATCTCCCTCGGAAACCGAATTTAAAACTCTGTCTTTTCCGAAAAAATCTGCGGATTCGCATATAGGTCCAACTATGTCGGCCTTAACTTTAGGCCCTTCTTTTTTTATTACAGGAACAATTTCATGATAAGCCTCATATAGAGCAGGTCTAATTAAATCGTTCATACCGCCGTCGGTTATTATAAAGTTTTTACTTCCCGTGTCTTTTACATAAGTAACTTTAGCGACGAATATTCCGCTGTTTCCGACTATTAATCTGCCGGGTTCGAAAATAACCTTGCCGCCGTAATTTTTTAGGATATTTTTAATGGAATTCATATACGTGGACGGATGCGGAGGCATTTCATTTTCGTAAGTTATGCCGAGTCCGCCTCCAATGTCCAGATATTTAATATCGAAACCTCTAGCCGTAATTCTATCGAGAAGATCCTTTATTATTTCTACGGCATCATTAAACGGCGATATTTCGGTTAACTGAGAGCCTATATGGCAGTCTAAGCCTATTACGTCTATATTTTTCAATTCCTTTGCCGTTTCGTAGGCCGAAATAGCATGTTTTATGCTTATGCCGAATTTATTTTTCTTAAGACCCGTAGATATATAAGGATGCGTTTTAGGATCGACGTTGGGGTTTATCCTAAAAGATATTCTTGCTTTGGTATTTAACCTGCCGGCTACTTTATCGATAAGAAAAACTTCCGGAAGAGATTCTACGTTAAACATAAGAATATTAGATTTTATTGCATATTCTATTTCGGATTCAGTCTTTCCTACTCCGGAATATACAACTTTTCCGGTATCTACTCCAGCTTTAATTGCCCTGAAAAGTTCTCCGCCGGAGACTATATCGGCGCCCCATCCCATTTTAAATAAAAAATTAAGAACGGCAATATTTGAATTGGCTTTAACGCTGTAACATACCATAGAGTTTAAAACTCTCGAACTTTCGTCGAAAACGTTAAAATGCCTCCTTAAAGTAGCCAATGAATAGAGATAAAAAGGCGTTCCTACTCTTCCTGCAATTTCCTTAATCGGCACGTCTTCGCAATAAAGTTCGTTTTCTTTAAAAATAAAATCGTTCATAAACTATAGTTTCCTGTCTATTATATAATCTGCAATATCTATTAAACTGTTTTTATACTTTGAGTCCGGAAATATATCGAGATTCTTTTTTGCTTTTTTTATCGCATCTTTTGCTTTCGATATAGTATAGTCGATAGAACCGTAACTTTTAACCAACGACAAAACCGTTTTAAGATCCTTAGATGCCAGTCTTTTTTTGTAAATTATATTCGTAATAATTTCTTTTTCTTCTTGATTTGCCCTTTCTATAGCATGTATCAGCGGAAGCGTAAGTTTGCCTTCTTTCAGATCGTTGCCTATAAATTTACCGAACTCTTTATCGGAAATATAGTCCAGGGTATCGTCCATAAGCTGAAAAGCAATTCCTATATTTAAGCCGTAATCGTAAAGTTTTTTTGCGTATTTTTCTTCTTTGCCGGCAATTATGGCGCCGACTTCGGAAGCGCATGCAAAAAGAACGGCCGTTTTTTTAATAATTATATCTAAATAATCTTTTTCATCGGTTTTTATATCCGCAGTCTTAACTAACTCTTTTACTTCCCCTTCCGCCATAAGTGTAGTTGCATCGGAATAAGATTTTATAACTTTTATATTATTAATATCCGACAAAATTTTGAAAGATTTAGCAAATAGATAATCTCCGACGAGAACTGAAGCCTCATTTCCAAAAATAGTGTTTGCCGACGCTTTGCCTCTCCTTAAAGGAGCATTATCCACGACGTCGTCGTGAAGCAAAGTGGCAGTATGGATAAACTCTATGACTGCCGCAAGCGAAATATGACCGTCTCCGTCGTAACCGCATAATTTTGAAGCTATGATAAGAAGTATAGGGCGTATTCTTTTTCCGCCGCTTGAAATAACGTATTTGGCAACCTTATGTATTAAGGGGGTTTCCGTTATAAGGTGTTTTTCAAACTGCTCTTCTACTTTTTTTAGTTCGTTTTCTATATATCCGAATGAAATATTTTGCAAAATAGGTTCTCTTTTTTATTTTTTAATTAATTATTTTTTTAACTCCCTGCCGTTTATTTTATTTCAGTTAGACTAAATATTCAATAATTTTTTTTAATTTTGTTGCGGGGTGAAGATTTATACCGGAAACACCCTTAATATCTTTTACGTCTTTAAGGTTAGATTGGGGAATCAAAGCATCGGTAAAACCCATATTCATAGCCTCTTTTATCCTTGCCGAAGGATTGCCGACACCCCTGACTTCGCCGGTTAATCCAACCTCTCCAAAAGCTATAAAATTTGGAGGAAGCGGTTTTTCCAAGTAGCTTGAAACAATCGACAGCGCAACTGGCAAATCTACGGCGGGTTCCTGAATGTTTATGCCTCCGAATATTTTAACGTAAATTTCTTTTGAGGAAAGTTTTATTCCTTCTTTTTTTTCCAGCACCGCGGAAATAATAGAAACCCTGCCGGAATCTATGCCAAGGCAAACTCTTTTAGGGACAGGCATATAAGATGGGACTACAAGCGCCTGTACTTCTACCAGCATCGCCCTAGTTCCTTCCAGGCACGGCACGATCACCGAACCCGGCGAATCCGGCTGCCTTTCGGAAGTGAAATAAGCCGACGGATTTTTTACACCTTTTAATCCGTCTTCCGACATTTCGTATATGCCCACCTCGTCGGTAGAACCAAACCTATTTTTATAGCACCTTAAAATCCTGTAGGAATCTCTTTTACTTGAATCAAAATATAGAACAGTATCTACTATATGCTCCAACGTTTTCGGTCCGGCAAAACCGCCTTCTTTCGTTACATGACATACAAGAAAAACTCCGCAATTTTTTTTCAGGCATAGCGAAGTAATCTCATGAGCTATTTCCCTTAATCCGTTGACGCTGCCGTATGCCGAATCGGACTGGGGAATAGTTATACGCTGTATCGAATCTATGATTAGAAAACCGTAATTTCCATTTTCTATTGAATATAAAAGTTCGTTAATATCGTTAAGCGCTTGAAAAAAAAGATATTTAGAATCTATTTTTAACCTTTTTGCTCTTAAGATAATCTGGTTTAAAGACTCTTCGGTGGAAACATATAAAGTATTAATGCCGGTAAGGGAAATTTTTTCGGCAACTTGAAGCATAAGAGTAGATTTTCCTATCCCCGGTTCTCCACCTATGAGGATGCTCTGTCCTGCTACGAGTCCGGAACCTACGGATAAATCGAATTCTTTTATTCCGGTTGCTATCCTTGGTAAATCGCGGAAATTTTGCCTGTCTAAAACCGTTGCGGGCGAAACAGACGGAGGAATTTTTTTAAACTTTACCAACTTAGGAGTATTTTCTGCCGCTTCAACTTCTTCCATAGTATTAAAACTGTGGCATTCAGGGCATCTTCCTACCCATTTTAAAGAAACGGCGCCGCAGTTTTTGCATTTATACATTATTTATAAGCTGTTATTATTATTTTTCATGCCGCAAATACGGCTAAGACTTTAATATTTTTTTATTTAAAAATTTACGGTTTATTAATTTTAACTCTTTATCGGATATAAAACAAGGCAGCAGATGCTGCGGAAAAAGTGTCAGATTTTATTTTTTTGCATACAAATAAAGTCAATTAACAAAAAGATATCTGCAAAAAAATTAATATGACACCTTTTCCCAATTCCGTCCTTTCCAAGTTACTATTTAAACGTAATATTCTTCAAAAGACGGCCATAGAAACTTAATATTTTCGCTTATGCCTGAATCGTCGTTCATAAAAGGATATAGCCGATATCTTTTTTTAGAAGCCGTTAAAAAAGACTTTTTAAAAATAGATTCTATTTCATCTTTGTAATCGTTTAAAAAATTTTTAGATGACCTAATGCTATCCGCAGCGTAATCGCCGGCCAAACTTCCTGATATTATTGCATTTAAAATGCCTGCGCCGGTAACAGGGTGGGTCAAACCTGCGGCGTCTCCGCAAAAAGCAATATTATCGGCGGTTAAATCGCTTAGGCCTGATACGGGAACTAATCCTGACGTTTTTTCTATAACTTCGCTTCCTATAAGTCCTTCGTTTTTTAATTCTTCGGTAAACTTTTTTAAGCAAGCGGAAAGATTAACATCGGAAACAGGTTTTTCGACTCCTATCCCGACATTCGCATAACATTCTTTCGGAAAAACCCAGCCGTAGCCGTAAGGTATATAATGCCTGAAGTAACAAAATACGGAATCTAACTTCTTTAAAAGTTTTGTTTTTATCTGCAAGGCATAAATATAGGATTCTCCTTGGGAATTATAAGATTTAAATATATTTTTTGGTCCTGCCGCTATTATTAAATAATCATAATAAATTTCATATACTATTTTTTCTATAACGTCCAGCACTTCTATGCAGTTTTTTTGCCTGTCTATTTTATAAGCCCTTAAACCTGCAATTAATTTTGAACCTGATTTAACTGCTTTTTCTGATAAGCTTAAATCGAAAATGTCCCTGTTTAAAATATAGCCGTCTCCGCTGAATTTATAAGTTTTGCTTCCGGCGTTAATGCATATATATTTTATTTTTTGGTTTACGGCGGAAAGCATTGAACTCAAATCGACGTAGGAAATTATACTGGAAGAAACAAACTCGGCGCACTGCACCGGCAATCCGACCATTCTTCTTTTGTCTATTATAATATTAGGTATTCCTTTTTTGGATAAAGCTAAAGCAGCCGAAGAACCGGCAGGACCGGCGCCTATAATTGCAACGTTGGTTTTCATTTTATTTCATCTGGAGCCTAATATCCGATATATAGAAATTCTGTTGTTATTGGTATCGGCGATTGCAATATATTTTCCGTTTAAAGACACAGATATGTTGGATTCATGATTAAAATTATTATTTCCGATGCCAGGAGTTCCGAAATTATAGGCTTTTACTACGTTGTAACCGTCCGATAGTTTAAATACCGTTAAGATACTTCTTCCGTAATTAGCGACGTAAAGGTAACCGTTTCTATAAACTATGCCTACCTGATGATAAAGCATATGCCCATACTGTCCTTTTATTCCTATGGCGCCTATATAATCGAACTGCCTGTTAAAAACAAGTATTTTTGAAAGACTGTAATCCGAAACATAAATGTATTTTCTGGAAAAAGCAATGCTTACGGGTTTTTTAAGTTTAAATGAAATAGTTAAGTTTTTAACTGCGCTTTTACTTGAACTATTAGAAGAATTTGAATTTTTTTTATTTTTTTTGACTTTTTCAGTACTTTTTCCGGAACTTCCGGATGCGCTCCCGTCTTGTTCGCCTCCCTTTATTTTTGAGGAAAGAGAGTTCCCTTCATTGCTTTTAATTAAAGAATTTCCTATGCTTTCATAAAAATTGCCGTTTTTTGAATAAACCGAAATATCATCTGCCCCGGAATTAGCAACGTATATTTTGCCGTCGGAAAATGCTACGCAGGTAGGCTGAATAAGTATTCTGTTTTGATTTTTAGATATTCCGAATTCGGATACGAAATCTCCGTTAGGCTTAAAAACCTCTATTCTTGAATTGCCTGAATCTACCGCATAAATTCTTTCCGGATTTCCGTAAGCAGTTACATATAGCGGAACCATAAATTCGCCTGTAGTCTTGCCTTCTATTCCCCACTGCCTTATGTAACGCCCCCTTATATTAAACTTCACAATCCTTGAATTGCCAGAATCGACGACGTAAATATTATTTCTCTTGCCGAATGCAACGCCGGCTGGACCTTTAAGATTATATCCCACACCGATAACCCTTACGAGCTTTAGCGAAAACGGAGCCTTTTTAAAATAAAGACCGAACCTCTTCTGCAAAAGCAAAAATGCAAGAATTACGATAATAATTATACTTAATAAAAAAAACGCCTTATTAAGTTTATCTTTCTTAATTTGCATGGTCATTGCATCTTACCTCGAATAAATTTTATTTTTTATAATAACATATTAATTAATTTTAATAAATATGATTTTATAATTAGAAAAATTCGATTTTATATTAAAATTACCCACGCTTTTTATGCAGAAAACATAATAACCGTTTTTTAAAACTTTACTATTTACATTATAAAAAAATTTACTATTTTGCAAGCTAAATCTTTTTTTAAAATTTGAATTTTGAAAAGCAAAAGGTTCTGATGAATTGCATTGAGACTTAACGGCGTTTTTTTTGTTTTTATAATAACTGCGGTAAATTAAAAAACCTTTAATTTTACCTAAATCGTAAGCATAGCGGTAAACTATGCGAACGATATTTTTATTTTTTTCGGCTTTCAATATAACGGGAGAATGCGGCTGAGCTATTTTTGGAGGCTGCGGATAGCCGGTTTTAGCGCATCCGGACAATAATAAAAAGGACATTGCAGTCAATAGCGCATAAAATATTGAAAATGCAAAATTTCTTTTTTTATTTAAGAGAAGATAAAAATTGTTTATCGTTTCTGATCTCTTTTTCATAATCTTTTAAAGTCGTTTTTATTTGCTTAAATGCGGTTCCACCGATCGTTTTTTTAGAATTTACGGATGTTTCCGGATTAAAAAGGTTAAATATATCTTTGTCTGCAATATCTATGATATTTTTATATTCCTTTAACGATAACTCCGAAAGTTTTTTGCCTTTAATTTCCGCGTAATTTACTATCCTGCCGACCGCTTCGTGCGATTTCCTGAAAGACAGTCCCTTTTTAACGAAATACGTCGCCATATCGGTAGCATAAATAGTGTCGTTTTTAAGTCCTCTCGACATAACGTCTTTATTAAATTCTACGGTTTTTATTATTTCTTTAAATATCGAAAGCGAATCATAAACCGCCAAAGCGCTTTCCATTACGGGTTTTTTGTCTTCCTGCATATCCCTGTTGTAAGCAAGAGGCAAAGATTTCATCATAATGAAAAGCGAAATAAGATTAGATATGATTCCTCCTGTTTTGCCCCTGATAAGTTCAAGGACGTCAGGATTTTTTTTCTGCGGCATAATACTTGAGCCTGTAGTAAATTCGTCTTTTAATTTTATAAAACCAAATTCAAAACTGTTCCATATAATAAGTTCTTCGCAAAATCTGGAAAGGTGCAGAGCAATCATTGAAAGGGAAAAATTAAATTCTATAGCGAAATCCCTGTCGGAAACCCCGTCCATACTATTTCTGGAAACTTTTCGAAATCCTAAAATTTCTGCTTCGAGCGGCCTGTCGATATCAAAATCTACTCCGGCAAGCGCGCCGCTTCCCAAAGTCAAAACGTCGGCGGTTTCGTAAGCGTAAGTTAATTTTTTAAAATCTCTAGCGAACATTTCGTAGTAAGCAGACAAATGATGCGCCAGCGATACCGGCTGAGCATGCTGAAAGTGGGTATAGCCTGGCATGACCGTTTCTACATTTAATGCGGCAGCCGAAACAAGTTCGGCTCTTAAAGATAATAAAACTCCTGCTATTTTCTTAATTTCATTTTTTACGTAAAGCCTGAAATCTACAGATACCTGATCATTTCTTGACCTTCCGGTATGCAGTTTCGGCCCTGAAGACGGTAGCAGCTCGATAAGCCTCTTTTCGATATTCATATGAATATCTTCATATTTTTTATTCAGGATTAATTCGCCGCTTTTAATTTCCTTTTTAATTCTTAAAAGAGCTTTTTCTATATCTTTTTTTTCTTTTTCGCTAACTATACCGGCTTTTTCCAAGGCGCAGAGGTGAGCAATACTGCCGTCTATGTCAAAATCTGCAAGCTTTTTATCTATATCCAAAGATGCCGTGAAATTAGCCGTAATTTCGGATATATCCTCTTTGAAACGTCCCCTGACGAAGTTATCGTGTTTAAGTGTGCCGATTTTTTCGGTTTTATTTTTATTTTTTCCGTTCATTTCTTCCGTTTTGCGTTAGCGACAGAATTGAATTCCGACACCATATTTAATTTACTTTCCGTTTTTCCCTGCAAAACATTTGTCATTTTCCGTTTTGCGACGGGGACAGAATTGAATTCTTTCCCCGTAATTTGTAGCGCAAAGATTTTAAGCGAATAAAGCCTGTTGCATCGTTCTGGGAATAAGAGCCTTTGTCGTCCTCGAAAGTAACTATATTTTGGGAATAAAGGCTGTTTTTTGATTTTCTGTATAAAACTTTAATGTTTCCCTTATATAGTTCTAAGCCTATTGTCCCGTTAACCGAGGTTTGAGTTGAATCGATAAGCGATTGAAGTGCTTTTAATTCGGGACTGAACCAGCTGCCTTCGTATATAAGCTTTGAATATTGCGGAATAAGACTGTTTTTGAGTTCTATTTCTTCGCCTGTCAAAGTTATTGATTCCATAACCCTGTGCGCAAAACTTAAAACGGTTCCTGCGGGCGTTTCGTAAACGCCCCTGGATTTCATTCCCGTAATTCTCGTTTCTACAATATCCGCCCTACCTATAGCGTTTCTGCCAGCTATTAAATTCAGCTCATCGACGATATTGAAAGGATTCATCTTCTTTTTATTTAACGATACGGGATCTCCGTTTTTATATTCAATTTCTATATTTTCAGGTTTATCGGAAGCTTTTTTAGAAGATACCGTTATTTCAAACATAGATTCTTCGGGAGCATTTTCTAAGTATTCTAAAATTCCCCCTTCATAACTTATGTGAAACAGATTTTTATCGCTGGAATAGGGTTTCGCTTTAGTTACCGGAACCGGAATGCCGTTATCCTTGGCATATTTAATAAGTTCGGCTCTGGAAACTATATTCCACTCCCTCCATGGCGCTATAACTTTTATTTCAGAATTAACTGCTGCATATGCAAGCTCGAACCTAACCTGGTCGTTGCCTTTGCCAGTAGCGCCGTGAGCGACATACTTTGCGCCTTTTTCCGTAGCTATTTCTATCTGTCTTTTAGCGATTAAAGGCCTTGCGATAGACGTACCGAGCAAATAAGCGCCTTCGTAAAGAGCGTTTCCCCTGAGCATAGGAAATATATAATTTTCGGCAAATTCTTCTTTCATGTCTTCGACTATAGCTTCCGAAGCTCCGGTTT
>JAJYKQ010000103.1 GCA_021788495.1 bacterium
ATCTGCCGCCGTTAATTCTTTCCGAAGAATTTATTAACGAAATAAAAAATTCTATTAAGGAACTTCCTGCAGAAAAAAGACGCAGATATGTTTCGGAGTATAAACTTACAGAATATGATGCGGAAGTTTTAACAAAATATAAGGTGGTTGCAAATGATTTTGAAGGATTAATTGAAATAAATAAAATAAATAATGATAAAATTGAAATAAAAAAAATTGCCAACTGGTTTATAAATGAATGGATGTTAGAATTGAAGGGGCAATGGGTGTCAGACAATATAGGACGTGTGAAAGACGATGCAGAGCAATATCATGAAAATTCTATGCCTATTGAAAATAGTATAGGTGAAAAATTGATTGAATATGAAATGGAAAAATTAATAGGAAATAAAAAATATTTTTTTGAAATAATAAGTAAGGTTGAAAATGGCGAAATTAATAGAAATGGCGGCAGGTTGGTATTATATAGACTTATTGTAAATTCAAAAAATGGTAAAAAACAGAATGTTGATGAAATAATACAAGAAGAGAGCTTAGCTCAAGTTTCGGACGATAAAGGCATAGAAGATATAGTAAAGCAGGTAGTCGCCGAAAATCAGAAAGAATTTATCGACCTTGCAGGCGGGAAAGACAAACTGTTCGGTTTTTTCGTGGGCGAAATTATGAAAAAAACTAAAGGTAAAGCAAATCCTAAAAAAGCTAACGAGATATTGCGAAAATATATAGACGAAAATAAATAGGACATTTAAGTTTTATTCGGAGGCTAAAAAATGGCTTTTTATACGCTAAGATTAAGAAACGACGACATAGTCGAAATGATAGACCAAAGAAAACTCCCTCTCGAAGTAACTTACGTTGAATTAAAAACTTATAAAGAAGTTTACGATGCAATAAAAGATATGATAGTTAGAGGCGCTCCTGCAATAGGAGTTTCCGCCGCTTTCGGTTTATATCTCGGCGCTAAATCTTTGCTTGAATCGACTGAAGTAAAAGATTATGAATCATTCAAAAAAAAGTTTTTCGATATAGCCGATTTTATGTTTTCTGCAAGACCTACCGCCGTAAATCTCGGATGGGCCGTCGATAGGATTAAAAAACTTGTTTTAGACGAAGAACATAATAATTCAAATTCAGATTTAAAAACATTGGTTGACCGCATAAGAAAAGAATCCGTTAAAATTTACGATGAAGATATAGAAATTAACAAAAATATGGGAAAGTACGGAGCAGCCCTTTTAAAAGACGGATATAACGTTCTTACCCATTGTAACGCAGGAGCGTTGGCTACCGCCGGTTACGGAACCGCTCTAGGCGTTATCAGAGCCGCAGTTTCGGAAAACAAAAAAATATCGGTGATTTCCGACGAAACGAGGCCTTTTCTTCAAGGCGCAAGACTTACTACTTGGGAATTAATGGAAGACGGAATACCGGTAACCCTTATAGCCGATAATTCCGCAGGTCTTTTAATGAGAAAAGGAAGAGTAAACGCCGTTATAGTCGGTGCGGACAGAATAGCTTCCAACGGCGACGTTGCCAATAAAATAGGTACTTATCAGGTTGCAGTCCTCGCTAAAGAAAACAATATTCCTTTCTATGTCGCGGCGCCGCTTTCAACTATAGATATCAATATTAAATCGGGCGACGAAATTCCGATAGAAGAGCGCGACGTTAACGAAGTAGTTTCCGTATTTGGCAAAAGAATAGCTCCGGAAAACGTAAAAGCGGCTAACTATGCTTTTGACGTTACTCCAAATAAATACGTTTCAGCCATAATAACCGAAAAAGGAGTATTATATCCGGATTATAAAAAATCTATTGCGGACGTTTTCCGTAAATGATAATATAATAAAGCACTTATAATTCTAACAGCCGTTATGCGTATACCGTTAATGATAACGATAGTATATTAATCATAATATAAATAAAAAAATAAATAGAATTAATTTTATTAACTAACCCCAATAAAATATAAATATAAATAAAAATTAAAAGAGCGAAAAATCATGAAAGACAAAAAAACGGCAGGTAAAAAAAACGGCAGTCCATTTGAAGGTTCAAAAGTATGGATGGACGGAAAATTCTTAGATTATAAAGATGCAAAAGTTTCCGTAAACAGCCATTCCCTTCATTACGGATTAGGCGCTTTTGAAGGCATAAGATGCTATGAAACAAAAAAGAAAGGTTCCGCAATATTCAGGTTGGACGAACATATAGACAGACTTTACGACTCCTGCCATATTCTTCAACTGCCTATTCCATATGAAAAGAAGGAAATTAAAAAGGCTGTTATAGAAACCGTAAAGGTAAATAAATTCAAAGAATGTTATATCAGGCCGATAGCGTTTATCGGCGACGGCGGAGGATTAGGCATATTCCTGAAAAATTACGATACTAAGGTAGCGGTTTCGGCATGGTACTGGGGGGCATATCTTGGAGAGGAATCCCTAAAAAACGGCATTAAAGCTAAGGTTTCTTCATATGCAAGATTTCACGTCAATACTTTTATGGGTATGTCTAAATCGACAGGGCAGTATATAAATTCAATTCTTGCCAAAAAAGAAGCCGTAAGCGCGGGATGCGACGAAGCTATAATGCTAGATACTTCAGGATTTGTCTGCGAAGCAAGCGGAGAAAATATCTTTATTTATTCCGGCGGTTATATTAAAACTCCTCCGCTGTCTTCAGTTTTGCCCGGTATTACTCGAAACAGCGTTATAGAGGTTATGAGCAAAGAAATGGGTTTGACTATTAAGGAAGAAAGAGTGACGAGGGACGAACTTTATATCGCCGACGAGGTATTTTTAACTGGAACCGCCGCCGAAGTTACTCCGGTAAGAGAGATAGACGACAGGAGTATAGGAATAGGAAAAGCCGGTAAAATTGCATTAGAGCTCCAAAAAATATTTTTTGATATAGTCAAGGGCGGAAATAAAAAATATGAAAAATGGCTGACTTACGTTTAATTAAAGTCCCTATCTGCTTGCCCATCCATTATCTTTTATTTTAAATCTGTAAGGCAATTTTGCATGTTCGGCGGCGTAATCCACCCCTATTCTTGGCGTCGAAATTATTAAATCTTCGCCGATATTTATATTTCTGTCTTCAAGCCATATTTCTAAACTGCCGTCCTTTTCGCCTTTATTTTTTAAAATATTCTGTTCGCAAATCGGAATGCCGTTATGTTTTAAATTTATTCCAAGCGCTACGGTTAAAAGACCAGGGCCGGAAGTAATTCTTTTTGTGTTTTCTTTATTCTTTATTTTCAAATTTTTATTTCTTCGCTCCAGCATAATATCTATGCCTATTTCAGGTTCTATTGCCCTTATAAGAACCGCATCGGCAAAATTTTCTTTTCCGGTGACTACGTTAAAAAGGTAATACATTCCGTATATAAAGTAAACGTATGAGTAGCCGCCTTCTTTGTACAAATTTTTATTTCTTTCCGTTTTTTTGTTTCCGTAACCGTGCGACGCTTTGTCTATAGCTCCGAGATAGGCTTCAGTTTCGACTATTTTTCCTCCGGTTAAGCCTTTGCCGTCTATATCGGTCATTAAATATTTTCCGAGCAGTTCC
>JAJYKQ010000104.1 GCA_021788495.1 bacterium
AAATTTTATAAAAGCGATGCAGGAGTTTATAAAAGCTAAAAACCTAAATCCCTATTCGGCTAAAAACTACAATGCCATAGGAATGGTTTATATGGAAACGGCCAGAGAAGCCGAAGCGGTAAAAAATTTCAAGGAAGCCGTAAGAATTAATCCTAAATTTTCGGACGCCTATTATAATTTGGCCATTATTTACATTAAAAGAAAAGATTATGCCCCCGCTGAAATATATCTGAAAAAAGCGCTGAAAAATCCTTTTTATAACAGGCCGTACCAGAGTTATACCCAGCTGGCAAAAATATATTTTGCGGAAAATAAGCCTGAAAAAGCAAAAAAAATATTAATTATATCCAAACTGCTCGATAAGAAATATTTTTTAACGTATTATTATCTAGGCAAATATTATCTCATTAAAGGAAATTTAGACAAGAGCCTGCATAACTTTAAAAAAGCTTTAGAACTCGATATGTTTTTTACGCCTGCGAAATATTACGAGGGAGTGATATATTTTAACCAAAAAAGGTATAATAAAGCCAAAAAGATATTTTCTTCCGTATATGAACAGAATAAAACTAACGTATATGGAACGAAGTCTTTGGATTATATAAAAAAAATAATGCTGTATTCAAAATAGGGCATGTTTTATGGATAGCGAAACGCCGGAAAGGGTAGGGGAATATCTCAAAGCCAGCAGGGAATCTATGGGGCTTGCCGTCGATGAAGTTTCGCTTATTACGAAAATCAGGGCGCAGTATATTGAAGCTATTGAAACCGGCGATTTTTCGATATTTTCCTCGCCCCATCTGCTTAAGGGTTATGTAAAACTTCTCGCTAAAACCGTGAAAGCGGACGAAGCAAAAGCCGCCGCCCTGCTGGAAGCGGAGGCGGGCGAAAATTTCAAGGGCAGGCATATAGAAGATATCGTGGGGAAAAGATTTAAAGAAGAGATACAAAAGTCCGAGGAATTTAAAAAAAGAATTATAGTTATAGTTGTTGCGGGCATCATTGTTATAATTTTATCGTATGCGACAATTAAGGTTTACGAATACATTAAAACCTCGCCGGGAATACATATAGCCCTGCCGTTTAAATCCCTATCCAAAAAGTTAGTTCCTGAGGGCGGGTCATCCGCTAAAGGCAAGCCCGCAAAAATACCGGAAGCAATAGCCGGGCATAAACCCGAAGTTAACTATGCCGTAGTTTTAAAAGGAAACGTTGTTAAGAGAACATGGGTCGCCGTTAAAATCGACGGCGGCAGTACCGCGACTTCAATGCTTTATGCCGGGGACAAGGAAGCCTGGAAAGCAAAAAAAAGATTAAGTATCAAAATAGGCAATGCCGGAGGCATTATTTTAAACTATAACGGAAAAGCTCTCGGAAAGCCCGGAGGTGAAAAACAGGTGGTGACGCTGACCTTCCCCCCGAAAAGCAATGCCGGCGGCAATAAATAAGCCGTTTTTCATACTTTTTTATCCCCTTTAATTTTATATCCTATTTTATCGAAAATTAAAGATACAGCTAATAAGAGCAGGGATATCGCCGGTACGATAAATACTAAATCGTCGTCTTCTATGTTAATTTTTAATCCCTGAAGTCCCCAGTATATTCCAAAGCTGATAAGAAGAACGGACGCTATTCCTTTAATCCAGTGCGAAGGTATTTTTTTGAAATATTTTCGCAAATAAATCGACAGCATTAAAATTATAACGGAACTGACGATAAGAGCGGAAATTACCGAAAGCCACTGGTTTTCCGTAATAGCAAGCGGAACGGCTACCACCGCTACTTCGAATGCTTCTATTATAACGGCGTTTAAGGCGACTATGAAATGCCTGAACGAACATTTCTGATGTTTTACGACAGCCGCTTCAGCTTTTTTAAAAAGCGGTTTTTCTCCTATTTTTTGAGAAAAAGGCGTAAGATAAAATATAAAGCTCAAAAGCTTATAAGAAAAATACAGTCCTATCGATATAAGAACCGCGCCTATTATCAATTTAACGGTGAATATCGGTACGGTTTTAATGAGGGCTATGCCTCCTATGAAAAGAATTATAAGAGTGCCGATAAATCCCGTTAGTCCTCCGGCCAGGGCGCTGGAAAGACCGACGTCTTCCCCTACCACGAAAACTATTGCTGCGACCTCGCTGAGTTCTACTATGGCAACGGAAAATACGGCTATAAATATAAGTATGCTGAAATTCATAGACGATATTATATCAGATAACAATCGCGAATGACAATATAGAAACGGGATATTTTTTATTTTTTCCTATTGACTTTTTGACAGCGAAGTAATAAGCTAAAAAATAAGATTTAAAATTAACGAGGAGGAAAACATTATGGCAGTATCCCCTAACAAAACACTTGACGCAAGCGGTTTATCGTGTCCATTGCCGATAGTTAAGACGAAAAAAGAAATCGACACGATGACTTCGGGACAGGTTTTAGAAGTAATTTCAACCGACCCGGGTTCTAAAAACGATATGACGGCATGGTGCAACAGGACCGGCAACAAACTGCTGGATTCTTCGGAAGAGGGCGGAAAGTTCAAATTTTATGTCCAAAAGTCTTAATAGGCGCAATTTCGGCCGATTTTGGACACGCTAAAAAGTCGTATTATTATATTTATAGGGGTGGATTTTATCCGCCCCGTTGCATAAAAATGAACGCCGGCGATGACGATAATGAAAAAGATATCTGCTTATATTTTTGATTCAATCGTCTTTTTTATTATTTTGTTTCAATTATTAAATGCGGATGCCTGTTTCGGGTTGAAAAATCCTTTTATATCTCCTTTTAAGGCGAAGCAATATAAAAATTTCAGCGAAAATCCTTTGAACGGCCTGAACCTTCAGGCTATAGTGAGCGGTTCGGACCCTGATAAAAATATTGCCGTTATTAACGGAAATCCTTATTACGCGGGCTCGGAAATTACGGGGAAAACCATAGTGGAAATTACCAGGCGGGCCGTGATAATTAAACTTAAAAATGGAAAAATAGTTAAACTTATACTCTCCAAATTTGAAGGATTTAAAAAATAATAAATAATAAACTTATGATTTTTAAGTCCAGAAACCGTATTATTTTTTATATTTCCCCGCTGTTGCTTATCCTTATCCTTTTTTTTATTTTTTCAGGCCGATGCGAAAACGCCCGCGCTTTTAAAGCGCGGATAAGCGGCGCTTCCTCCTCCGGTTCTTCAGGCTTCGGTTCTATAGGCGGCATTAAAATGCCAGACCAAAAAATTACTATCGAAGGCAACGATATCCCGCTCAGACCTTTAATAATAGGAATATGCCATGAATTCAGGCTGAATTACGTTTTAAGCAGTTCGGTTAACGGCAGCGCGACCCTCCACATAAGAAACATACCTCTGCCGAATGCCCTGTTAATTATTTTAAGAGCCGGAAATTTGGGATACAGCGTGAACAAGGGGATTTTGATAATAGGACCCCGTTCGTCGCTTAAAAATAATTATATATATTACAAAATAAATCTAAAATATATTC
>JAJYKQ010000105.1 GCA_021788495.1 bacterium
TTTAAAGCCTAAGTATTGAATATTATAATAATTTATATTATTTGTCAACAAAAAATCATCGTAGTCGGCATACGCTTCTTTTGTGCTTATCCCGAAATCGGGTATGATTAAAACGATATAATATTTAGGCAGCGCGCCGTTTTCAATTTCTTCGATATTTTCGCCGAATCCGGATACTAACGCATCGCTTTCCGATAAAAAGAAAGGTACGTCGGAGCCTGTTTCCAATGCCAGTTTCCGTAATTCTGCTTTTTCTAATATATTATTATAGACTTCGTTCAGCTTCAAGAGCAACCCTGCCCCGTCGCTCGAACCGCCTCCTAATCCGGCGTTAAACGGTATATTTTTTTCTATTGATACGTCTATGCCTTTATTATTAATATTTAATTTATTAAAAAAACTTTTCGCCGCCCTTACTGCTATATTATTTTCATTTGAAATGGATTGCAAATCGGCTTCCGCTCCGTTGTTTTTCAGAACGGGACCCGGAAAGACTTTGATTTTATAACCGCATTCCGCAATCTTAAAAGTAATTTTATCGGTTATACCGATTCTTCTCATAAGGGAATGAATTTTATGGAGACCGGCCGGCTCTTTTCTGCCTATTCTTAGGGAAAAATTAATTTTTGCGGGGGCATAATAAGTTATATTCTCCATAATAAATCGGCGGAATTATTCGCAAAATTTATAAATATTTGAGGAAACACTCCCATAAGCAGTGTTAAAATTAAACAAATTATAATCGTGAGCATTAATCCGTCGTCTATTGCGCCGCTAATAATTCCTAAATTATCGCCTGAAGAATTCAAAGGCGGGCTTGCAGGCTCTTTATCGGGCATATACATTTTGACAATTATCTTAATATAATAAAACGCCGCAAAAGCGCTGTTTAAAAGAGCGATTAAGACTAACCAGTTATAACCGGATTTAACCGCGGAAGAAAATACGTAGAATTTCCCCATAAAACCAGAGGTTAAGGGTATTCCGGCAAACGATAATAAAAAAAACGACATTGCGGCGGCGATGAAGGGGTATTTATATCCTATTCCCGCATATCTTTTGATATCTAAAGAAATTATATCCGAATTTTCGAATATGACTACAACGGCAAAAGCTCCTGCCGTCATAAAAATGTACGCCAACAGATAAAACAGCGTTCCCGAATAGCCGTAAAACCCCCCTCCTATAATGCCTATAAGAATATAACCTGCCTGGGCAATAGATGAATATGCAAGAAGTCTTTTTATATTTGAAGATAAAAGAGCGGCTATATTTCCGAACGTCATGGAAAAAACCGCAAGAAGCCATAATATATCGTTAAAATTCATAATATTAAAATTATAAATAAGCGAATAAATTCTCAAAAAAATTGCAAAGGCGGCAAGCTTTATTCCCGTCGCCATAAAGTTCGTTATCGGCGTAGGAGCGCCGTCGTAAGCGTCCGGCGTCCATGAATGGAACGGAAATAAGGACATTTTAAAAGCCAGACCGACTAAAAACATAACCAGCCCGGCTGAAATATATATTTTAATTCCAATGCCGCCGACGGCTTTATTCGAACCTGCATAAGAAATATTTTCTAAGAAAGAATGTATGGCGTATAGGTTTAAATGTCCCGTAGCCGCATAAATAAAAACCGCGCCGAAAAGTAAAAACGCCGACGCAAAAGCGCCGAGTATGAAATATTTAAGCGCGGCTTCGGTGCTTCTCGTATCGCCTTTAATATATCCCGTAAGTATATAAGCGCATATAGACATAAATTCTATGGATAAAAAAACCATTATCAAATTATTCGACGATACTAAAAACATCATCGCCGAAAGACCGAAAAGAATCAGGCTGTAATATTCGGGCGCGGGCATTCCGGAATTTTCCATATAATCTTTCGACATTAAAACCGTAAACATGCCGGAAAAAAGAATAGCTATAAATAAAAATACTTCAAAACCGTTAAACACTACCGACCCGTAAAAACCGTATATATTCCTGTCCGAAAGCATCAATACGTAAAGAATTGAAAAACCTATCCCTATTAAAGAAAGATAATAAGAATTTTTTCTTTTAGCAAGTTTTTCAAAAAAAGCAAGAAAAAGAACCATAAAGGCAAATATTATAATTACAGTTTCGGGTATAATGCTAAGCATACTCTTTTCCAAGAAATTCATTCCGTATATTAAAGGCATATTATGCATTTGACAACCCCGTTTTTAACTTAATTAAATTATAAACAGCCTTATGGTGATTTATCGCAGATAAAAAATGTAGAACGGTAGGGTCGATTCTTTCCAAAAACGGCATAGGATAAAATCCTATCAAAAACATCAGGATAATCAAAGGCAAAATCGTAATAATTTCCCTCAAATTCATATCTTCGAAATTTTCCGCCGCAGGATTGGTAACATCCTGAAACATAACTCTTTGAAACATCCATAATAAATAAACGGCGGCAAAAATAATACCGCTTGCGCCAATAATCGTCAAGACCGGATAACTGCGGAAAGCGCCGACTAATATTAAGAACTCTCCTATAAATCCGTTCAACCCCGGAAGCCCTACCGACGCCAGAACGGAAATCATAAAAAACGCGGTAAATATAGGAGCTTTTTTCGCTATGCCGCCGAAATCTTTAATCTGTCTTGTATGCATTCTTTCGTAAAGCATTCCGACAAACAGGAAAAGCGCTCCGGTAGCTATTCCATGGTTTAGAAGCTGGATAACGGAACCGTCTATGCTTATTGCGGACATCGCGAATAAACCCAGCATTATAAAGCCCATATGGGAAACGCTGGAGAAAGCGACTAATCTTTTTAAATCTTTTTGTACTATCGAAACAAACGCTCCGTAAAGAATACCTATAACGCTTAGGACAATCACGAAAGGCGCAAGGGCAAAAGCCGCCCTCGGTAAAAGCGGTATAGCAAATCTGAAAAAACCGTAAACGCCGAATTTTAACAAAACTCCTGCAAGAATGACGCTTCCGGCAGTCGGAGCTTCGGTATGCGCATCGGGAAGCCATGTATGAAAAGGAAAAAGCGGTATTTTTATAGCAAAACCTAAAAATAAAGCTATAAATAAAATCAACTGAAGGCCGTCCGAAATATGCGTATTGTATAATCTTAATATATTAAAAGTAAAATTGCCGGTCTGGTCGTAATGCATTATAAATATGTAAATAAGCCCGAAAAGCATTATCAGCGAACCCGAAAGCGTATAAAGGACGAACTTGACTGCTGAATAAACCCTGTTTCCCGTACCCCACATACCTATAATAAAATACATCGGGAACAGCATAAATTCCCAGAAGAGATAAAACAGCAGGACGTCTAAAGCCGCAAAAGTTCCGAGCATAAAGGTTTCCAACAAGAGCATAAGGATAACGAATTCTTTGACATG
>JAJYKQ010000106.1 GCA_021788495.1 bacterium
TAATGTAATCGATTATCTCCGGCTGCGCTACGAAAAATCCTCCGTTAATCCATGCGTTATCGCCCTTTGGCTTTTCGAGAAATTTTATTATTGTACCGGTATTAGGGTTTATGTCTAAAGAACCGTAACGCCCTTCGGGCTGAACGGCGGTCATCGTCAGTAACTTTTTATGTTTTTTGTGAAATTTCAGGAGTTTTTCGATATTTACGTCGGATACGCCGTCGCCGTAAGTAAGAAAGAAAGGTTTATCGCCTATGTAGCTCTTAATCCTTTTTATTCTTCCGCCGGTCTGAGTGTTTAGGCCGGTATCCACGAGCGTAATTTTCCAAGGTTCGGCTTTGCAGTTGTGGACGTCGATAGAGTTATCGGATAAGTTTATGGTAACGTCGGACTGATATAAAAAGTAGTTTGCGAAATATTCCCTTATCATATTTCCTTTGTATCCGAGGCATATAATAAACTCGTTGAAACCGTAGGATGAATATATTTTCATTATGTGCCATAATATCGGCTTGCCGCCTATTTCTACCATAGGTTTAGGCCGCGTTTCGGTTTCTTCCGAGAGCCTCGTTCCGAGTCCGCCTGCAAGGATTACTGCTTTCATATGAAATATTATCGGTTATTTTAAGAGTTAAATTAAGCGGCTTTAAATATAAAAATTAAAAATTGATAGTAATATGATATAATTTTTTTAGATTAAAAACAAATTATAGAGCAAGGCAGGCTATATTATTGAACGATATTAAAAAAAATAATAATTTTAACGGTTATTTCAGAAATAAAAAAATATTAATAACCGGACATACCGGTTTTAAAGGTTCATGGCTTTCTATATGGCTTTTAAGGCTCGGCGCAGAAGTTGCGGGCTACGCCCTCGACCCATATACGCCCGACGATAATTTCGTTCATGCGCGCCTGTCTGAAAAGATGTCCGATATAAGAGGCGATATAAGGGATTTTAATAAATTAAATTCCGCAGTAAATAATTTTAAGCCGGAAATAATATTTCATCTTGCGGCTCAGCCGCTAGTCAGGGAGTCTTATAAAATACCTCTTGAAACTATAGAAACTAACGTTACCGGCACCGCAAACGTCCTCGAGGTTTTCAGGATGTCCGAAAGGGCAAAAATCCTCATAGTCATAACTTCCGATAAGTGCTACGACAACAAAGAGCGGCTATGCGGATACAAAGAAACGGACCCTATGGGCGGTTACGACCCTTACAGCGCAAGCAAAGGCGCGGCGGAGTTAATTTCTTCGGCTTACTTGAAGTCCTTTTTTAATCCGGAGGATTTTAACGTTGACAGACTCGGCCGAGGCAAGGCAATGGCAACGGTTAGAGCAGGCAACGTAATAGGCGGCGGAGACTGGGCTAAAGACAGGCTTATACCGGACTGCGTGAGGGCAATAGAAAAAGACGAGCCTATCGAAGTAAGAAACCCAGCTTCGATAAGACCCTGGCAGCATGTATTAGAGCCTCTTTCCGGCTATCTGCTTCTGGCTTCCAAAATATTAGAAAACCCTAAAATATACTCCGGCGCATGGAATTTCGGGCCTCTTCAGGATGCCGCCGCAACCGTCGGAGAAGTCGTGGGGAAAGTGGTAAAATATTACGGCAAAGGAGAATGGAAAGACGTTTCCGCCGGAACCGCCGCAACCTTCGAACATAACAAAGCTAAATCGAATCTTCATACCGAATCCGCCCTGCATGAAGCCAAACTTTTAACTCTTAACATCGACAAAGCTCTCTCCGTTCTCGGCTGGAAGCCAAAGCTAAACATAGATGAAGCCGTTAAGCTGACCGTAGATTATTATAAACGCCGCCGCGATGAAGACGTTTATGAATTATGCGGTAAGCAAATCGGAATGTATGAGGAAAAGATGTAAAAGGAAAATTTTTGCTAAGATAAAATAATTGTAGTAATTTTAGTTTTAATTTTTATTACATTATTTAAAGTCATTGTTTTTAAATTGACGATAAATTTTGCAAAAAAAAAATAGCAATAACACTCTCGGAATTTTTTATAACGACAGATTCAGGCTTGAAAGCGCTTTAAATTTTTATAAACTTATGGTTTTTAAAATATTTAAGCATTTTTTGAGAATTAATTCGAAGCGTAATTTGGCAAATTCATCTGTAATCGGTGCTGATGGGGTTTACGGCGATAAAAGATATTCGAAATTTTTCGAAGAATTGCAAAAAGATTTTAGCGGTATCGAGTTGCTTGATAATGTGGCGCAGATAGACAAAAGAGAAAATTATTTATCCAAATTGGGATTCGTATCGTTTAATTGGGATCCCATCCTTCCGTTTTATGCAATGAAAACAAATTATAAATTAAATAAAGCTCTTTTAAACGGTTCTATTTATCATAATACTAACGTAAATATTCAAAAAAGACTTTACATGGACTTTGGTATGTCTTTAGGGGCGGTTAATTTTAATATAGAAGCGGAGTCGGAAAAAAGGACGATAGGTTTTACTCCCTCAGAAAACGAAGCGTCTTTTGCTAATTCAATGACTAAAGAATCTTTTGGTCCTTACGGTAAATACTCCGGCGATAAATTATCAAGGGTTGCTATAAAACTTGTTAAATTATTCGGTCCTCATGGTTTTATAAATTTAAGGATTTGCCCAAGATGTCAAAATCCGTTTATGTTTTTTAACGAAAAGATCGGTAAATTTAATTTAAATAATCTTCATGAACTTTTTGTTTCCGATCCAATTCCTTCTAAATACGATTTGGAATGTGCAAGCAAAAATGAAATCCTTATAAAGAAATACGAATCGGGAAAACCCGACGAATTAGACTGCCCCTTTTGCGGACATAACGTTTACTTTAAAAATTCGTTTATGGAAATCCAGTCGATAATTAAATTTCCACAGCCTCCTGCCGTTTCAAAGGTTTATTACGATTACGGAAACGCTTTCGGAGAAGCAGAGCATTTAGTGGCGTTAGGCTATTCTTTTCCCGACGACGACGTTATAGAAAATATTTTCTTGGATACGATGCGGATTAAAAGAAGTAATGAAAAAAATGCTAACGACATAAAAATTACTTACGTAGGTTTTAACCAGGACGCCGCCCTTAACAGAAAAATATGGTACGGTTTTAATGAAGTTTGCGAATATTTTGAACGTAAATATTATGAAAACAAAAATGCGGCGATTATTATGAATATTCAAAAGCTTTCCTGCGCTCATTAGACAACCTTGGAAAATCTTTTAAAAGAGAAAATATACGTTTCAATTTTTTCGGCTTTCCTGATATTCTTGAAAAAACGACAGTTGAAGACATAGTTAATTTCAAACTGGTATCTTCATTATAACCCATCCTAAAAGGATGAATTTTATTTTTTTCAGTATATTTCCTTTTCATATCGTTATCA
>JAJYKQ010000107.1 GCA_021788495.1 bacterium
TTGTCAACTTCTTTTTAGCACTCAAAATTGTCGATAGAAAATTTAAATTTTGCAGCGACGAGCCTTTATTTTGAGATATAAGGGTTAATCCGCTTTTAGACGCCGATTCCGACGCTTTTTCGTTATATAAATATTCAGCTAATGCGCCATATAATTCTCGGGGGGAGTTTACCAATCTTCCCGCCCTGATTTTCATAATTTCACCTGCTATTTCTGAAAAATTTTGAATATATCTGCCGAAAATTACAGGTTTTCCGAAAATTAAAGGCTCCAGAAGGTTATGTCCTCCCGCGTTAACCATGCTCCCTCCTACGAAAGCAACGCTGCATATGTTATAAACTGTAAGCAATTCTCCTATTATATCGACTAAAATAACCGTCGTTTCCGATCCCCCCTGCTTAGAAATATCCAATTTAAAATCCGGAGAATATATGGAGGAAAGTTTATAAATTTCTATTCCTCTTTTTTCCAAAAAATTATATACTTCGCCGAATCTTTCCGGATGCCGCGGAGCGATAAATAAAAATAATTTATCTTTTTTAAAATTTTTGCTTAATTCTATTGCGGCGTCAAAAATTAAATTCTCTTCTCCTTCATGCGTGCTTCCGGCGGCTATAATTTTCCCGCGATTAAAGATTCTTTTCAATTTGTTGCTTTTCTCTTCAATTCCTTCCGTAATAAGCCCGATATTTAAATCAAATTTCATATTGCCGGTTATATGAACGGTTTCATTCTTAATTCCAAGTCTCAAAAATTTTTTGCGATAAGTTTCCGATAAACATAAAACTATGTCGATTTTATCAAAAACGTATCCGAAAAAAAAACTGAAATTTAAGTAATTTTTGTAAGATTTGTCCGATATCCTTGCATTTATTACGGCAACCGGAATATTCCTTCTGCTTAATATGTTAAATAAATTAGGCCATATTTCCGTTTCGACGGCAATAAATAATAACGGCTTTATCAGCCGCAGAATGCTTTTAACCGAAAAATAAAAATCGTACGGAAAATAGAATATTAAAATGTCCCCGCTGTTTCTGTAAAGATTTTTTGCAAAATCATAGGCGGTTTTTGTGGTGACCGACAGATATATTTTTTTACCGGTTTTATTCCTCAGCAGGTCTATGAAATTAACGGATGCCCTAAGCTCCCCGAGGGATACGGCATGAATCCATATCCCTCCTTCTGAAGCAGAATCTTTTAACGGCTTGAAAGCAAAAGGAAACAGTTTATAAAAAAATCCTTCGCTTTTTTTATTTTTCGTCAGGCTGAATATGATTAACGCTATAAAGAAAAACGGGAATAAAAGTAATAGAAGAATATTATAAAAGGCAAATAAGACTTTTTCCATATATATAAACAGCTATTCCATCTGTTTTACAATAAGATTTTTATAGATTCCGTCATGCTTTATCAGTTCGTCGTCAGTTCCGCTTTCGGCTATTCCACCCTTTTCCAAAACATAAATAATATCGGCATGCTTTACGGTAGAAAGCCTGTGAGCTATAACGAGCGCGATTTTATTTCTACATAAGCCGTTTGGATTTCCGTCCGACCCGAATAAAGCATTCTGGATTTCTTTTTCAGATTCGCTGTCTAAAGAAGACGTAGCCTCGTCAAGTATTAATATTGGGGAATTTTTTAAAAAGGCCCTCGCAATCAGAATCCTTTGCTTTTCGCCGCCGGACAGTCTTGAACCTGCTTCATCCACTATAGTATCGTACCCGCCGGGAAGGCTCATTATAAAATCATGCGCAAATGCCAATTTTGCGGCATTCATTACATCTTCCGCGCTTTTACCGCCGGTTCCGTATTCTATATTAAATCTTATGGATTCGTTAAACAGAACTACGTTCTGTGATACATAAGATATGGAATTCCTTAGCTCTTTTACGCTAAATTCTTTTATATTGATTCCGTTTAATTTTATCTCTCCCGCATCCGGTTCGTAAAAACGGGGTATGAGCATCGAAATAGTGCTTTTGCCTGCCCCGGAATAACCGGCTAAGGCTGCTATTTCTCCTTTATGAATTTTTATATTTATATTTTTTAAATCGTAATTTTCGTTTTTATCTTTATCGTAGCTAAAATAAAGACCGCTTATTTCGAGAGTTGCAATTTCCGGAGGAACGGGCGCTATTCCGCCTTTCTCTTCGGGTTTTTCGTCTAATATGTCAAAGATTCTGGTCCCTGCGGCTATGCCCTCCTGCAGACTGTTATTGAGGCGCGACAAACTTTTAACCGGCTCGTAAAGCAAAAGAATTGCCGTTAAAAAAGAGAAGAAACTGCCGGGCGTATATCCGAATTTTATCACTTGAAGCCCGCCTATAAATATAATGGCGGCAACGGAAATCCCTCCCACCAATTCAACAAAAGGCACGGTCAGTCCTCTTATTTTAGTCATTCTCATAAAAAACCTGTAAAGATTATCCGATAATTTCTTAAAACGGCCGATTTCAGATTCTTCCATATTATAAGCCTTAACCATTCTTAAATTGGAAATAGTTTCATCCAAAAACTTGGTTATATTGCCCATTTCCGTCTGCGTATCGGTACTTGTTCTTCTTGCTTTTTTACCGAGCAGGGTTACGGGAAGGATTACGATAGGAAACAATACCAGAACGGCTATCGAAAGATAAAAATCCATATATATTACTACGGCTAAAAGCACTATTACGGTAAGGATATCTTTCATAACGGCGCTCACCGAATCCGAAACTGTTCTCTGGATAATGTTTATGTCGTATGTGATTCTTGCAATTAAAACTCCGGTAGGAATCTTATTCAGCTTTGAAATCGGCAGTTTTACTACGGCGGAATAAACCTCGTCCCTGAGGGAGCGTATAATATTCTGCCCCACTGAACCCGTGTAATAAAATTCGGCATAATAAAAAATATTTTTTACAAGAAATATTAATATGACGAGCAGGGGGATTAACATAAGTTCGGTATAGCTTTTAGTGATAAATATGTTATTTATCAACGGCTTTACTATATAGGCAAGCGCGCCGGTAAGCGCGGAAACGACCGCCATGCTTATTACCGCCATAATAAGCCTTTTTTTATAAGGCAGTATATAAGGCAGGAGTCTTTTTAAAACCGATAAATCTTTTTTTATATTTTTTTTATTAAACATTTTTTAATATTTTATCATAAATAACGCCCGCCGCGGCATCGAATGGATTAACGCCTGCATCTAGCATAGAAATTACGGCGGATATTTTACTTAATACGGATTTTCTATAGCCATCGTTCTTTAAAAATTTATCGGCTTCTTTAAAGACGTTTTGCGGAGTAAATTCGGATTCTATAAGTTCCGGAACAATTAAATCATTTGAAAGTATGTTTATTAGTCCCGCATATTTTATTTTAA
>JAJYKQ010000108.1 GCA_021788495.1 bacterium
GCCTGCTGTATAGTTTCGGAAGAGTTGTGCGCAAGCATATGTATTCCTAAGACTTTACCGGTTTCTTTTTCCGCTATCATCTTGACGAGCCCTTCTGTTTTAAATATCGCCTGAGCCTTTGGCGTGTAGCCGATAGGGAACACGGCTTTATCGATATTGTATCCGGCGTTTACGGCTTGTTCCTCCGTAAGCCCGACTGAAGAAACTTCCGGGTCGGTAAAGGTGGTATGGGCAACGGCGGAATAATCCGGTTTTATATGCGTACCGTCCAAAAGGTTGCTTGCGGCAATTTTACCTTCGTAGGCCGCGACGGTTACGAAAAACCACTTTCCAGTGATGTCTCCCGCGGCATAAATATTATCCGAAGAAGTTTTTAATTCGTCGTTTACTGCGACAAAACCGTCTTTATCCGTTTCGACGCCCGCCGCATTCAGATTAAGTTCCGTAGAGTTTCCGACGATGCCGGCGGCCATTAAAAACTCGTCGAATTCAATAACCTTTATACCGTTCCCCGTTTCTACTTCGGCGTATTTTCCGTCTTCTTTTTTATATAACTTTTTAATTTCTGAGCCTAATAATATTTCAATGCCTTCGTTTCTTAAAATATTTTCAAGTTCTTTAGATATTTCCGGCTCCTCGTTCAACGCCACCCTGTTTGCCCTGCCCGCTATAATTACCTTTGAACCGAATCTGCTGAACATCTGCGCAAATTCTAGAGCCAGCGCCCTAGTTCCCTGTATTAAAAGAGTTTTTGGAATATAGCCTATCTCTAAAAGTTCGGTATTTGTCATATAACCGGTATCTTCAATGCCCGGAATACCGAGTATTCTATTTTTAGAACCCGTTGCTATAATAAATTTTTCCGATGAAACTTCATATGGCCGTTCGGCGCTATCTGCAGGAATTATCTCGACGGCATTTTTCGATATAAATCTGCCGGTTCCGTTAATAAACTTTATCTGCTGGTAGCCTTCAAGCACGTTATAATATTTTACCTGCCTTAAAGCCGTTAAAAGAATATTCTTTTCCTTAACGAGCGTTTTCATATCTATAGATTTTTGCGTTATTTCGACGCCTTTATATTTATTGTTTAAGGGCTCGTAATATATGCGGCCCGCTTCGATAAAGTGCTTGGAGGGAACGCAGCCTCTGTTAAGACAGGTGCCGCCTATAACCCAATTTTCGATAACGCATACCCTCAAATTTTTTTCTGCGGCATAAATAGCCGACGAAAAAGCCGCGGAACCGCCCCCTATAATAATAAGGTCGTAGTCGTAACCGCCGCCCGCATTTTTTTTGCCGTTATCTGAAATGCCTTTGGACGGCTCTATATTAGCGTTTTTATCCGTTTCTTGCGTTTCCGAAACATCGTATTTACCCGGCTTATAACCCGCGTTTTCGATAGATAAGACAACCGCTTTTATATTTACATTATCATCCGCAAGTATATGCGACTTATTTTCTTTCAAAACGGTGTCTATATGTTTAACTCCCGGCACCGCCGTAATAAATTTATTTACCCTGGCGACGCAATGGTCGCAGGTCATGCCGTTTACTTCTATATCGATTTTTTTCATAAATGCCTCCAGTATAAAACATAATTAATTAAATAAATTCAGCTCCGGAGCTTTAAAATATCTAAAATCGGGCACCCCGGGTTGCCGTTTTTTTCTTCGCATAAGGATATAAGATTTAAAAGTTCTTTTCGCATCAGTTTTAAAGAATTAAGCTTCTTGTCTATCTCATATACTTTTTTTTCGGCCAACTTTTTCACTTTCGAGCATGTATTATTTTTATTGTTATCTAACGAAAAAATTTCAGAAATCTGCTTTAAGGAAAAACCGATTTCTTTTGCATGTTTTATGAAACGCAAGACATCCGCGGCCTTTTCGGAATATATCCTATATCCCGCTTCATTCGTATCGGGTTTATCGATTAAACCTATGCGCTCGTAATACCTTATGGTTTGGGTGTTTAAATTAACTGTTTTGGCTAATTGTCCGATAGTCATATTTTAATAATAATCTCTTCTTAATATTATTATAAACCTTATAGCTAAGTATAATGTCAAGTTATTTTTAATATAAAATATATATCATCTAAAATTTTCTTAAGTATTTAAACCCCAAATCCCCAAAAGTTCAAAGGTTTTGAAGCATAATCAAATAAAAATAAACATATATTATATATTTTTCTATTTTGTCGGTATAATTTAAATATAAGCACATAAAATCAAATCCAGATATAATGGGATTTTGGCAAAAAAGGAGGGAAATCGTGTCAAAAATATTAAAAACGTTAATCGTCAGCGCTGACGATTTTGAAGATACAGAGCTCTTGGTACCTTATTACCGTTTAAAGGAAGAAGGCGTCCATATAGATATTGCTTCTATAAAAAAGGGCTTGATAAAAGGCAAACATGGATATGCGGTAGAGGCAAATAAAACTCTTGGCGAAATAAACCCGGACGATTACGATATGCTTATGCTTCCAGGAGGGAAAGCCCCGGAAACCGTCAGAAAGGATAAAGACGCCGTTAGAATTGCCGAATCTTTTTTCGAAAATGAAAAACCCGTTGCAGCGATATGCCACGGGCCCCAGATTTTGGTTACGGCGGGGCTATTAAAAGGCAGGCATGCGACATCTTATAAGACTGTCGTACCCGAACTTAAAGAAGCAGGCGCTTTATATATCGACAAAGATGTCGTGGTTGACCGCAATCTTGTAACATCGAGGCAACCGTCCGATCTCCCTGCTTTTTTAAAGGAAACTATAAAAAAATTAAATGAAGTTAAAAAAAACTTACCTTGATACCCAAGTTAAAAATGAGTCGGTTCGATTTGTCCTGCAGTTACCAATGAATATGAGCTTTATTAACGCGATAATTTCGAAAGGCAATATTTGCCTTTATTATTTTATAATATCATAATAAAACAAACAGAGCCATATAAAGTATAAAAATCATCTATTGACAATATAAAATAAAAGCCATATAATGAATATATGAATTATAATTCATATATTCATTATTCTTTAATTTTTAATAATAGTATAAATTTATGACAAAGGATGAGTTGGTGCTCAAAAATTTTTTTAAACTGCTCGGCGACGAAAGTAAATTTAAAATCGTTTCCGAATTAAAAAACGGAGAAAAATGCGTATGCGTTATCTATAAAGCGCTTGGCCTGGACCAGACGTTAGTTTCGCATCATTTATCCGCATTAAAAAAAGCCGGGTTAATTAGCGGAAGGAAATCGGGGAAGTGGGTTTATTATTCTCTCAACAGGGAAGCATTTAAAGAACTCGAAAATCTTTATAATAATTTATTTGGAATTAAAAATTTAAAAGAAGCTAAAAGCAATGATTGCGAC
>JAJYKQ010000109.1 GCA_021788495.1 bacterium
TATTTATATCTTTAAGCGAAGTTCTTTCAAAATTGGAATATAATCCTTTATAAATTATTGAAATCCTGCCTTTTAAAGTTCCGCTTTTAGCAATCCTGCCTTTAAATAATAAAACTTTTTCGTTCTGTTCGGGCTTCTCGGCAGGCGTAGAAATAAATTTAAAACCGCCGCGCCCTATAATCGCTGCGCCTTTTCTTCCCGCCAGA
This sequence comes from bacterium, assembly GCA_021788495.1. The sequence goes on from JAJYKQ010000109.1 coordinate 207, forward strand.
CCGTAGGGAATCTTAAAGGCTTTATAGGATGAAGAATCGGGGTAAAGATAATACTTTTTATTTTTACCTTTTTCTTTCAAGGTAAAACCGACTATAACGGAATCGAACTGCCTGGGAGAAACGTTTTTAATATTTAAAGGGGCCGCATCTAACGACGGTATAAGAACGGGATACGCATCGATACCTTCAACCTTAAGCATCGTTATAAGCAGGGCGGCTAAGGATTTTGAATCTCCGTAACCGTTCGCAAACGTTGTTCCGGCAGGCTCCGGATTATAGCCGTTTATACCGTAGCCTATTCCTACATATCTAAAGGTTCTTACAAAGCTGTAATAAATTGAAGCCGCTTTTTGCCTGCGGCTCTCGTCTTTGACTTTTTTTACCGCCGACTCGGCAAATTCTTTAATTTTTGCGGTAGGTCTTTCGGCTTTCGCGAACATCGCGTTTATTCGGTTAAATAGTCTGCCCCAGGAATTATAAGTAGATACGGCAATATAACTTCTTAAATTTTTTATAGGCGGCATATAGGATTCCTTTTTTATCGCCGCGACGCCGCCAATGGATGCGCTTAGTTTTACGAATTTTTTATTTTTAATATAAACGAATTTTTTTGAAACTTCATGCCGGTTTAATTTATGCAGATACAAATTAATATTAGCCCCTTCGGGATATATCAGCGAAAAATTTATTTTCCGGGCCGGTATAGTATAAGAAAAATAACCGGTATAAAAGACTCCGTTCTTAATCAACGGCTTAAAATTATCTATCTCGTAGGAAAAATTTATAACCGAACCTTCTTCGACCGCCGGCATCGAAAGCGTAAGATATTTTATATCGGAATAAGCCGGGTAATTAACCGCAAAGCTCGGAGAAACAATGTTGACTGCGTGTTTGCCTACGGGAACCTTAAACATCCCGTTAAGCAAAGTATAGGCATATAGCAATTTAATCTTCTGATATTTTTCCGAAAAAGGGACTATAACCTCGGAATACTTATTAATTCCTCTTTGCGACTCTATTTTTACCGATTCGGTTACATACGCTTTTAATCCGTAATGCTCATTCAGCTTTAGAAGTATGTCTTTTTTTAGTATGTATGCCCCGAAATTTTTGCCGTCTTTTTCGATACCGGCTCCGGGCTTAACGGCGGCATACGAAAAAACGGGGTTAACGGCGTCAAATGCCGAAAAAACAAGAAATGCCGAAAAAACAAGAAATAATAACGATTTTAATTTTTTAATTTTCATTAATAAGAATCCTTTTAAAGAGTTAGAGTCTGATTGCAAATATCGTAAATGCCGCATTTTTCGCAGTCCGCTTCGTTCCGGTTTTTTTTGCATAAATCCAGTATTCCCAGCCTTGTAATTGCAAAATCGTATTTTACCGGGTCGGAATAGTCGAGTTTTTTGAGATTTTCTGTTATCTCTTCAGCCATTTTAAAAGAGGGGTTTTTACGCGAGGTTAAACCTATGTACCGGCTGATTCTCCCTATATGCGTATCTACCGGCATTATCAGCTGGTAAGGCTGGATGCCGCCCTGCCATATCCCGAAATCGAGATTGTCCGAATTTCTTACCATCCATCTTAAATATAAATTCATTCTTTTGCAGGGACTGTTGTCCGAGGGAGAGGTAAAAAAGAAACGCACCATGGAATCCTCAGGCGGAGTCGGCGTGCCGTAAACAGGCGAAAAATCGACAAGTTCTACCGCTCTTTTAGAAAAGCTAATCAATGCGTTTTTCAGGTTTAAATAGGACGGATTAAAACCTATAAGGAAAAAATTTTCTATAGAACCGTATTTTTTGAGTATTTCGCTTAAAACCAGAAACAGCGCTACGACGTCTTTTTCTTTTATAAAACGGTAATAAAAATTTTTAAATAGTTTTAATCCTTCGGCGGTATCGAAATTTACGGTAAATTCATAGAATTTATGCTCGACTATTTTGTCTATTTTGTCTAATATTTTAAGAATCTGACTCACGCCGCCGAACGCAAATCCGGCCGCTATAAATCCGGCAATCTCGATATCTTTAGGGTCGCCTGCTTTATGGACAAAACCGAGAGGGTCCGAATAAAGATAAGATTCTTCGAATTTTTCGTATAAATCTTCAAGGCACTCTTTTAATTTTAAGCTTTTTTTGTCTTCGCCGAACGATTTGACCCTGCTGATAATACCGCCTTTGTAAGCAAAAGTTTTGCCGCCCGGAATAGTCCAGCAGTCGCCTTCTTCAAGCGGATAAGGAACGTTCATCCCCCTGCCTATAAAAACTTCTTCTCCGTCTATTTTCGTATAAAAGTTAAAATCGTTATCTTCCCAGATTAACGACCCGCCTTTTTCATATTTGAAACTCATTATAAATTTTTTACGGTTTAATTTATTTGTATTAATATTTATGAATCCTGCGTTATTTTATATGCAAAATCCATTCCGAATTTTTCGCAGTTAAGCAAATCTTCTTCAAACGGCGTCATTTGAATTTTTAATCCTTCCTGAACTATAACGAATCTGAGGCTCTTAAGAATATCCTGCACCATCTGAACCGCCTCCCCGCTCCAGCCGTAACAGCCGAAAACGGCCGCCTTTTTATTTTTGACGTTAAGCATAACCATGGACGATATCATATCGAATATAGGCTTCGGGGGTTTCGCGTTAAGGGTGGGCGAACCGACTATTACGGCAGAGGCGCTTTCGATTTCATCTACGACGTCTTTAATATCGCTTTCTACTAAGTTTATCAGGGAGACGTCCGTAAGCCCGTCTATGCTTGCGCCTTTTGCGATATGCCTTGCCATTTCTTCGGTATTGCCGTAAGCCGAAGCATAAATTACGGCTATCTTTTTAACGGCCGAATCCGCATCTGACGGCTTGCTTGCTTCCAGATACCAGTCGAAATATTTTTTTAAATCTTTTCTCAATATAGGTCCGTGCGACGGAGCAATTATGTCTATATTATAATTTTTAAGTTTTTCGAGCGCGCTTAAGGAATAGTTTTTAAACGGCCTCATTATGTGAATAAAATAATATTTAAACGCTTCGAAAGCCTCGTCTTTGTCCGCCAATAAATCGTTAAAAACCTTAGGGTCGCAGTAATGGGCTCCGAAAAAGTCGCAGGGGAAAA
>JAJYKQ010000110.1 GCA_021788495.1 bacterium
ATAGCTAAAGAAAAAAATATTTATATGCCCATCACCGAAGTGGTTTACTCGATTCTTTACGAAGGACTGAAGCCTTCCGACGCCATAATAAAACTTTTGGAAAGAGACATAAAAGACGAGTTTATCTGATTGTAGTACCAGAATTCAATTCTGGTACTACCACAAAATGGAAAGTAAGGAGGCATTATGGGGATAAAATTAGAATATTTAAAAAATTTACAGTTTAAAGCAGTTTCCGAACATAATGAAAACTATTCTATATTATTGGATACGTCTAAAGATACCGGAGGCGACGACGCAGGCATAAGGCCGACCGACTTAATTATGGTAAGTCTCGCCGGATGCAGTTCTATGGATATAATATCCATTTTAAAGAAAAAAAAGCAAATTATTACCGATTTTAAGGTAAACGTGACGGGCGAAAGAGCGGATACCCATCCCAGAGTTTTTACAAAAATAACCGTAATTTATGAATTTACCGGAGAAAATATCGAAGAACAGGCCGTTATAAGGTCCATAGAACTTTCTAAAGATAAATATTGCAGCGTCTGGGCTATGCTGAAACAGTGCGTAGATATAGAATGGTCTTATAAAATTAAAAATTGTTAGAGGCGATAAACATGAAAAATTACGATTTAACGGAAAACGAGAAAACCGTTTTGTTAAAAATAGCCAGAAAATCAATAGAGGACAGTTTTAACCGCAGCAAAGATTTATATATTAACTCGAAAGACTTAATTTCTTCGTTGACGGATAATCTTAAAGCGGACGCAGGCGTATTTGTTACCCTTAAAATAAAAGGCGAGCAATTAAGAGGATGCATAGGCAATTTTAATTTTAATATTCCCGTTTATCAAAATGTTTATAACATGGCAAAAGAAGCGGCTTTCAGCGACCCCAGATTTATGCCGCTCGACGTTGCCGAACTTAAAAACGTCAAAATAGAAATATCTGTTTTGACGCCCCTGCAAAAAATAGACGACCTTGAAAAAATAGAAATAGGTAAACACGGTCTATATATTATAAAAAACGGGCGTCACGGAGTCCTGCTTCCCCAAGTCGCTACCGAAAACGATATGGACAGGCGGCAGTTTTTGGAGGCGGTTTCGATGAAAGCCGGCCTTACCCCCGACGCTTATAAGCAAGACGCCGAAATTCTTATTTTTTCGGCTATCGTTTTCGGTGAAAATTAATGAAATATTATCCGGTAAACCTTAATATTGCTGGAAAAAAAGTCCTAGTCGTCGGAGGCGGTTCGGTTGCTTCCAGAAAAGTCGAAAGGCTTCATGAGCGCGGAGCCGATATAACGGTTATAGCCCCTGAAGTATCGGAAGAAATTAAAAAACTTGCCGATAAAAACGCTTTAAAAATTATAGAAAGAATATATGAAGCAGGCGATGAGAAAGGAGCGTTTGCCGTATTCTGTGCGGTATCGGCTGGAGAAGAAAATTCCAAGATGGAAAAAAAACTTTACGAAAAATGCGTTAAAAAAAATATTTTAATAAATGTCGCCGACAAGCCGGATTTTTGCACTTTTACGCTTCCGGCGCTTGTTTCGAGGGGCGAATTCGATATAGCGATTTTTACGAGCGGACACAGTCCGAGGCTTGCCAGAAAAATCAGGGAAGATTTAGAAAAAGTTTACGGGGAAGAATACGACACCTACGTTAAAATTCTCGGTTTTATAAGAAAAGAGATTAAATTAAAAAAATATCCGCAGAGTAAAAATCAAGAACTTTTCGAAGGATTAATCAATTCGGATCTTTTCGAGCTTATAAAGGATAAACGATTTTCGGAAGCAAGCCTTTTTATAAGCAATTTTATTAAGAGGGCATAAACATAATGCTTAAAGATCTGTATTTAATTCCTTTAATTATATATATTTTTTCTTATTTCGTTTTTGCGTTTAAAGACAAAAAATATTATAAACTTTTTATCTATTTAATTTATGCCGGATTTATATGCCAGAGCATAATTTTTTTAACATTTTTGGGAATTAAAGGGTTTGCGGTGCCTGTTCATATTGACAGATTTGTTTTTTTCAATGCATGGATTTTGATGTTAGTAGTGGTAATATTCGGCTTTTTTTATAAAGTTGAATACATTTTGCTATATATTACCCCTTTAGTAGCCGTAAATTTGATCATAGCTTTTTTTGTTCCGCATATACATGTAAGACCCGTTATGGAAAATACGGACAGAATTATTCTTCTTACCCATATATTATTGATATTAGTAGGAGATTCCCTTTTTGCCCTTGCTTTTATAGTTTCTTTAATATATATTTTTCAGGAAAGAAAAATAAAAAGTAAAAAGAATTTGAAAATATTAGATATGCCTTCAAGAAGCGGCTACAATTTGGAACTGCTGGATAATATAAACTATATTTGTTTAAAAGTAGGCTTTCCGTTTATAACTATAGGAATAGTTTTGGGAATTTATCTGTCCGGTTCATTGTTTAAAACGTTTATAGTCGTCAAGCCTATCGAAATTATGTCTTTGATAACGTGGTTTATTTATGCGGTTTTACTGCATGAAAGGATGGCCAAAGGTTTAAGGGGAAAGAGGGCTGCCGTATTCGGCATTATAGGTTTTCTGCTTATATTAGCCAGCTTAAGTTTCTCTTTTTATTTTTTTCCGGCTTTTCATGGATTTGAATAATTAATAAATTTAAGACATATTATAGTATAATAAATTTCATGGATATTTTAATTATTGGGTTAAATCATAAGACCTCAAATATAAACGAAAGGGAGACGGTTTCAAAAAAACTTCTCACGGCGGAACTGAGGCGGGAGTTTATCGAAAAACTGCTTGAACTCAAAGATGAAGCAGGCAGACAGCTTATAAAAGAAACAGCCGTTCTTACGACATGCAACAGGTCCGAATTTATAATGAATCTTTCTTACTGGACTCAGGGAAAAGGCGGACATGCGATTAAAAATTACATCGCAAAATATTTTTTCGACGATTTGGAAAAGGAAAAAATTTTATATATGCATCTCAACGAAGATGCCGTAAGACATCTTTTTACGGTAGCGTCAAGTTTAGATTCCATGATAATAGGCGAGCCGCAGATACTCGGTCAGTTAAAAGGAGCTTATAATGAGGCTTGCAAGTTTAATACCAGCGGCCAGTTTTTAAATAAACTGTTCCATAAAGCTTTTAACTGCGCAAAAACGGTCAGAACGGAAACTAAAATAGCGGCTTCTCCAGTGTCGGTCAGCTATGCCGCCGTAGAACTGTCCCGCAAAATTTTTAACGGTTTGGAAGATAAAAAAG
>JAJYKQ010000111.1 GCA_021788495.1 bacterium
GTTCTCGTCGCTCCCGATAATATCTTTTGATACGTCGTTGACGAAAATGTAGTCTAAGGATTTTTCGGAAAGTTTTTTTCGTCCGTTTTCTATTGCGGAATCGGTTTCGGCGGCAAAACCGAAAACCATCTGTCCGTCTTTTTTGATTTTTGAAACGGCTTTTAATAAATCTTCGTTTTGGATAAGTTCTATTTTAAGGGTTGAAGGGGTTGAATTATCGGTATCGTAATTTTTCTCGTCCGATGTTTCTATATTATCGCTTATGCGTTTCATATCGCTTTTTTTAATCTTTACGGGGCTTTTTTCTTTAAAGCTATAATCCGAAACCGCCGCCGCCATAAAAAGAATATCCGTATTTTTAAATTCGGCGAGCAATGCCTCTTTAAGCCCGGCAAGGTCTGAGCGGTTTATAACCTTTATACGGTGATTTATGTATTTAGCGTTACCGTTGATGTTGACGATACCTTCGTTTCCTATATTAAGGGCGATAAGCGTTACTTCCGCGCCGGCTTTAAGCGCCGCGTTCGCCAGGCTTATGCCCATTTTTCCGCTTGAACCGTTGGACATAAACCTTACGGGATCCAAATATTCCCTCGTGGCGCCGGCAGTAACCAGCACTTTTTTGCCTTTCAGCTTTTTTTCTTTAAGAACGGATTCGACGTCGAAAATAATATCGTCTATTTCGGGAAACCTGCCTTCGCCGAAATCGCCGCAGGCGGCGGAGCCGGTCGCGGGAGAAATTAAATAAAAATTTAATGCGCAGAGTTTTTCAAGGTTTTCTTTAAATATTTTATTGGCGTACATATTTGGATTCATAGCAGGAACGAGAAGTTTCGGCTTATCAGGCGCCGCCGCAACCGTTAACGTAATAAGCGTATCGGCTATGCCGGCGGCTATTTTGTTTATCGTATTATAAGTCGCGGGGGCTATAAGTATAATATCGGCAAATTTCGACAAATCGATATGCGAAAGCGGGCTTTTAAACGCATCGTCTTCAAAAACCTCTTCGCCGAAAGATTCAAAAATATAAGGCGAGATAAATTTTGCAGCCGCGTCGCTGACGACAATTTTTACTTTTGCGCCGGCTTTTTTAAGTCTCCTATAAAGATCTACGCTTTTATAACAGGCTATGGAACCGGTAACGCACAGCAGTATGTTTTTTTTATTTAGACTCATCGTTTAGGAAAAGGTGTCAGATTAATTTTCCCAATAAACTTTTCATATTAATTCACCTTTGCATATGCGGAAAATAAAATTTGACACCTTTTCCTCCTATATTAAATACGGATTAAATTTTCTTTCGTATCCTATGGTAGTGGGTTCGCCGTGACCCGGATAAACTTTTAAAGTATCGTCTAAGACCATAAGTTTATTTTTAATCGAACCTATTAACTGTTCCGAAGAACCGCCCAAAATATCGGTTCTTCCCACGGTATTTCTAAAAAGCGTATCGCCGCTGAAAAGATGCGTATCGTTTATCAAAAACGAGACGCCGCCGGGGGAATGTCCCGGGGTAAAAATAGGAAGGATTTTAATGCCTTCGATTTCTATAATTTCGCCGTCTTTTAAATACCTGTCTATTACGACGCCTCCCGTATATTCAAAACCGAGATATTCCGCCTGCTCTTCCAAATTTTGAAGTATATACTCTTCTTCTTTCGCCGCTATTATATCGATTCCGTATTTTTCCTTAAAATAATTATCCATTAAAACATGGTCTATATGGCAGTGGGTATTAAGTATAAATTTTAAATCGATATTTTCGTCTTTGATTATTTTTTCTATTTTCTTTTCCTGTCCGCCCGGGTCTATTATAAATCCTTCTCTTTTTTTGTTTGCGGCTTCTCCTGCGTTATCGTCGAATACAATATAAGTATTTACTTCAAAAGGTCCAGCCGGTATGGTGTAAAATTTCATTAAATTTAATCCTTTTTCGTTTTGTGTTTCCATTTTGTGATGGCGCCAGAATTGAATTCTGGCGCCATAGCTATATAAGGTACTCCTGAAAGGCGCTTATTAGGACGTCGAGATTCTCTTCGGTGTCCGCTTCTCCGTATATGCGCATCAAGTCTTCCGTTCCGGAGAGCCTTGCCAAGAGCCATGAATCGTCGTCGAAGAATACTTTATATCCGTCGGTAACGTTTTTTCCGGTAACTTTCCTGCCTTTAAAAACGTTCGGAAATTTTTCCATTTTTTCGTCTATTTCGGCTTTGAACTTTTCTTTATTAACCGGTACGTTAATTCTTTTAGTAAATATCGGCCCAAATTTTTCAAGAAGTTCTTTTACCAATACTTTAAGGGGTTTTTTGTAGTAAGCAAGCATTTCCAAAACCAAAAGGCAGGTATAAATTCCGTCTTTATCCGGCGTATGCCCGATTACCGTAAGTCCCGAAGATTCTTCGCCCGCTATTATTACCTTTTCTTCCGATATAAGTTTGCCGAGATATTTAAAACCGACCGGAGTTTCTATGACTTTAAAACCGTAACGTTTTGCTACCCTGTCCACCAAAGCAGTCGTGGCCACGCTTCTTGCGGCATCCCCTTTTATCCCTTTGCCTTCGATGTAATAATTGTAAAGAAGAGGAAAAATAATATTAGGCTCGATAAACTCGCCGTCTTCGTCAAGTACGCCGTATCTGTCGGCATCGCCGTCCGTTGCAAGCCCTATAGCGATTTTTTTAGATTTGCCCTCGTCTTTGCCTTTATTATATTCCTTAATCATATTTCCCATATCTTTTAAATTCTTCGCGGAGGGGTCCGGGGCAAATCCCGGGGCAAAAAAAGCGTCCCTTCCTTCGTATATTTCTTTAAATTCATAACCCTCATCACCGATAATTTTTCCTATTATGCCCTTGGAAGTTCCGTGCAGTGACGTAATAAAAGGATATAAATTGCCTGCGTTTTCTTTAATAAGTTTTAAATTTAACTTTGATTTTACGAGTTCTATATAATAGCCTATAAAATCCTCTTCTTTTAATTGTCCGCTTTTCTTTGCATCGTTAAAATCCATAAAATTATATCTTGGATTTTTAAGAAGTTCGTTGGATTTTTTAGTTAAAACTTCCGTATCTTCAGGTAGAGCGGGGCCTCCCCAGTCCGGAGAGAATTTTATGCCGTTATAATTGTAAGGATTATGGCTTGCCGTAATGTTTATTGCGCCGAGAGCCTTTTCTTTTAAAATCTTAATCGCTATAACGGGAGTAGGGGTAAAAGTATCGGCGAAAATTACGTTAAAACCGTTGGCGCAAAATACGCAGGCGCTTATTTTAGCAAATTCTTCGG
>JAJYKQ010000020.1 GCA_021788495.1 bacterium
GACGATATTGCTTACGATGCCGATTCTATGTTCTATAAAAAGCTTAAATCTATGCTTGACGGCGGGCTTGACGAACTTCCCGAAAATATTATAATTTATGCGACTTCCAACAAACGCCATCTTACCGCCGAAAAATTTAAAAAAGAAAATTTAAATTCCACTGAATTTATTCATCCGGAAGAAGAAGCGGAAGAAGGGCTTTCTTTAAGCGACAGATTCGGTCTGTCATATGGGCTTTACAGTTTCAGTCAGGATACGTTTTTAAAAATAGTCGAACTTTATATAAAGAAATACGGTATAAAAATATCTTCCCTCGATATGGACGAAATCAGAAAAAATGCTCTTAATTTTGCTTTAATTAAGGGTTCCAGATCGGGGAGGACGGCAAAACAGTTTGTAATTAACTTGATAAAAGATTAAAAAAAAATTGCTTGCAAATTTTTATAAAAGTTATAAAATCTTTAAATATATTATAAGTTAAATTAATATGAAAGAAACATATTAAAAAACAACATGTCTGAAATAAAATATTCCGTTAAATACAGGCCTAAGATGTCCATAAGGACAAAGCTTATTCTGTCTTTTTCGTTATCCATTTTAATACCTCTTATACTTTTATCCGTTGCAAACACTTATATTTTTAAAAATCAGACAAAAAAAGAAAATTTAAACAAAGTGCGTATAACGTTAAGCGGAGCGCAAAGGATTTACTATTCTCAGGCAAACCGTCTAAAGAATGCTTTTTTGATAAGTTCTAACAACCCTTATCTGATAAAAGCGGTTATTGATAAAAATATATTTTTTCAAAATTCTTTAATTAAATCTTACAAAAAAGCTTTTAGTTTCGCCGACTATATAGGAATAACAGACGGCGAAGGCCATATAACGTCGTCTGTTACCGGAGACGGAAAAGGTCTTAAGCCGTCTTTAGACGGCATAATATTTAAAGCGTTCAGGACTGGTTTTCCTATCGTGAAGACCGCTATTATTAGAAAATCTACGCTTATCGATATGGGCATTAAACTGTCTAACGGAACTTCAAATATGTTCCTAATAACGGTCGTACCTTTTATACACGACGGACATACGGTCGGTTCTATATTCGGATTGATAAGCTTAAACAATAACAGATATCTTCCCGAAACTATTTATAACGAGTATCATTTAAAAACCGCCGTATTTGCCTCTCTTTTTAACAGGCAGGTATGTTTAAGCACCCTGAAAATACCGGGGAATATTTTCGGCATAGGTTCAAGACTTCCCGAATATATTCACGAGAAGATTATGTCCGGCAAGGATTTTATAAAAGAGTTGAATTACAATGGAGAAACCGTTTTTGCCGCTTTTCATCCCATAAAAAATATAAAAGGAAAGACTATAGGTTCTATCGCGGTATTTATTTCTAACAGGCGCTATGAAACGCTGTTCAGAAAAACGGCTGAATATGCTATATTTATAATATTTATAGGACTTTTAATATCTTTCGTTATATCTTACTTTGCCTCAAAAGACACTTTAAATCCTATTTCCGCTTTAAGAACGGCAATTAAAGAATTTACTTCGGGCGATTTAAACACAAAGCTTATAATCGATACCAAAGACGAGTTTGAATCGATAGGAAAAGGTTTTACGGAAATGGCCGCTACCGTTAAAGACAGAGAAGAAAGAATGGAGAAATATAATTTGTTTTCGGACTTTTTAGTCGGGTCTTTGGATTTCGACAAGATAATATCTTCCACTTTAAATATTTTAGAAGAGTTGCTGAATATTTCTTCGGGAATAATTTATATATACAGTAAAAGCGGAAAATTTAAAGCAGGTAATTCTGAATCAGGCAATCATGAAGGCGATAATGAAAAATCGGATTTAAATAGCGGCGATAGCAGCAGTACGGACGACGATTTAACTTTGGAAAGCGCCGAAGAAGGCTATTTAATACCCTATCAATTTTACGGGATAAGAAAATTTATCGCAAATAAAATAAACGCTTACGAAGGAATGGCGGGACACTGCCTTAAAGACAGAAAAACGATATGGTTTCACGATATTCCGGAAAACGCTATGATTTTTAAGGAAAAGCTTATGGAAAGAGGAGGCGAAGGCATGGCTATAGATTACGGTTTCTGTGAAGTGTTTCCGAAAGATATAGTTTGGCTTCCGCTTTATATAGGCGGCGTAAACGTGGGCGTACTGATGGTATCTTCTATTTACGGTTTTAAAAAAGAAGATATAGCGTTTTTAGAGCATGCCGTCAAAGAACTTTCCGTATCTTTGGATAATGCGAGGATTCACCGTAAAATTAACGAACTTTCTATAACCGACGAACTTACAGGACTTTATAATAGACGAAAGATGGGCGAAGTTATAGAACTTGAATTTAATAAAGCAAAAAGATACGGAAACAGCTTGTCCGTTATGATTTTAGACATCGACCATTTTAAGCGTATTAACGATTTTTACGGACATAAAACCGGAGATACCGTCCTGTCTAAAATAGGCGGTATTTTAAACCGCAACATAAGAACTATAGACACTGCCGTCAGATACGGCGGCGAAGAATTCGTTATTATTTTACCTCAGACGGATTTTAACGGAGCCGTTATTTCAGCAAAGAAAATAAAAAATTTAATAAGAAAACAAAATTTTACCCAGATTCAAGGAGAAGTTACCGTCTCAATAGGAATAGCTTCTCTTCCCGACGATAATATTAATACGGTTGACGATATTTTAAAAATAGCCGACGACTTTCTATACGAAGCCAAAAATAGCGGAAGAAACAGAATTATCGGCGAGCACGGCGGCAAAAAATTCGAGATAACCGAAGATGAGCAATAATTCAATTTATACTGCAGGAGTAGATATAGGCGGCACTAATTTAAGATTAGGAATTTTCGGCGGCGGCGGCAAGCCGGAGTCTGACGTACGCATATTAATGCCGGAAGCAGCGGACGTCGATTTTATAATACGTAATATTAAGAAATTTTTATACGATAACAAAAAATATAACGTAAAAACGCTTGGTATCGGCATAGCAGGTCAGATAGACGCCGAATCCGGAAACATAATTTTTTCTCCTAATTTAAACTGGCATAATGTTCCCCTTAAAAAGGGGCTTGAAGAAGAACTTGGATTAAATAATATATTAGTTGCAAACGATTTAGCCGCTATTACTTACGGGGAATGGAAATACGGAGCGGGAAAAGGCTTTAATAATCTGATATGTATTTTTGTTGGGACAGGTATTGGTTCCGGTATAATTATAAACGGCGGTCTATATACAGGATGTTTTAATTCGGCAGGAGAGATAGGGCATACAAGGATAGTTTCCGGCGGCAGAAAGTGTACCTGCGGCAATTATGGCTGTTTGGAGGCATATGCCGGCGGACACGGCATTGCGTCGATAGCCATAGAAAGAGCCTATGCAGACCGCCCTGCTTTTCAAGACGTCATAAACGAAAGCGGGGGCGTTATAGAATCTATAACCGCAAAATCTATAGCAAAAGCATATAAGGCAGGTTCTAAGGAAGCAGTCCGTTTAATTAAGGAAACAGGGGAATATCTTTCCGACGGCGTGGCAAGCGCAGTAAATTTATTAAGTCCTTGCGCCGTAATACTAGGAGGGGGAGTTTTAGACGGAATTCCGGAACTATTCGACATAGTAAGAGCCGAAACGCTTAAAAGGTCTCTTAAAGCATCTTCGTCGAACCTTAAGATATTAAGATCCTCCTTAGGAGAATATGCCGGAATTATCGGCGCCGCCGCATTATCTTCATCCGTTTAGGATATTTTCATTGTATCAAATAAGAGACGGTTAGATATAAGCCTCTCCATCTTCATATGCAAGATTTTCAAAAGACGTATATTTGTCTATATAAGAAAGTTTAACTATGCCGGTAGGACCGTTTCTCTGTTTTCCTATTATTAATTCTGCAACGCCTTTATTTTCCGTATCTTTTTTGTAAACTTCCTCCCTGTAAACGAACATAATTAAATCCGCATCCTGTTCTATCGCTCCGGATTCCCTTAAATCCGCAAGCTGGGGTTTTCTGTCCTGCCTTGACTCCACCATTCTGTTTAACTGCGAAAGAGCAATTACCGGAATATTAAGCTCTTTTGCAAGGCCTTTTAACGAGCGCGATATTTCGGCTATAGCCTGCTCTCTCGATTCTATATTGTGTGAAGCCCGCATAAGCTGAAGATAATCGATTATAACTAATTCAATGTTTTTTTCTCTTTTTAACCTGCGCGTTTTAGCCCTAAGTTCTGTAACGGTTATTCCTGCGCTGTCGTCTATGTATATCGGTATGTCTTCAAGAATCTCAAGCGCTTTATGAATATTTTCAATGTCGGGGTTATGTATTTTGCCTCTGCGAAGAAAAGAAGAATCTATTTTTGCGGTCATTGCCAAAAGACGCGTTGCAAGCTGTTCCTTAGACATTTCCAAAGAGAAAAACGCCACCGGTATTTTTTTTACTGCTATATTTTTTGCTATGCAAAGAGAAAGAGCAGTTTTCCCCATAGAAGGTCTTCCCGCTATTATAATCAGATCGGACGGCTGAAATCCGTTGGTGTATTCGTCTAAATAGTTTAAACCGCTGTGAATACCGGTAATTACGTCGTTGTCGCTTTTTTTTGAAGTAAGTTTTTTGAAGTAATCGATTATCAGCGGATAAACTTCCGCATAGTTTTTAGGCGCATCTTTTTCCGTAGCGTCAAAAATTGTTTTTTCCGTAAAATCTATAATATTTTCGATATCTTCGTTCTGCTCATAGCATTTCTGCCTGATTTTATTAGAAGCGTTAATAAGATTTCTTAACGTAGATTTTTCTTTTACTATTTTTGAATACTGCTCGATATTAAAAAGTCCAGCGGGCAGCTCAAAAAGAGACGTCAGGTAATTTCCGTAATTAAAGTCCGAAGAGTTGTCCGGCGAGTCCTGTTCTTTCTCTAAACTATGGAGAATAGTGATAATATCGATAGGCTCGTTTTTTTCGCTTAATTTAGATATAATCCGGAATATTTTTGCATTAACGCTGTCGTAAAAATCTTCCGGATTTATAATTCCTAAAACTGAATTTGCCTGAGAATTATCGATGAGTATTGCGGAAAGCAAAGCTTTTTCGGCATCTATGGAATTCGGCGGCACTATGTTTAAAATACCGTCTTTAGAAATGCCGCTATTCATAGAAGTTATTTGTTCACTTTGTTTTAACCTTTTTTTTCTTTCATTGTTCTGCATAATATAATAAAATCGGCGAAAACTAAATGAACGTTATAATGGCAATAATCTTAAACTTCCGGCACGACGTTAACTTTTACGTCTGCCGCAATATCTTTAGATAATTTTATTTTAACCGTTTGAACGCCAAGCTCTTTGATGGGGTTTTCGAGAGCGATTATTTTTCTGTCTATATTAAAACCGGCTTCTTTCAGTTTATTTTCAATGTCCATAGAAGTAATACTGCCGAAAATTTTTTCGTTTTCTCCTACTTTAACGGGAATGGTAATATCCGCTTTCTCTAAATTATTTTTAATTTCGGTAAGTTCGGCGGCTATTTTGATTTTCTTTTTTTCTATTATTTTTTTCTCGTGTTCCACCGTTTTAATATTTGCGTTTGTTGCAGGTATTGCGAGATTTTTAGGCATTAAAAAATTTCTTGCGTAGCCGTCCGCAACATTAACGGTTTCCCCCATAAATCCTAAATTATGA
This sequence comes from bacterium, assembly GCA_021788495.1. The sequence goes on from JAJYKQ010000020.1 coordinate 5,711, forward strand.
ACATCTTCTTTAAGTATTACTTTCATGTTAAACGCTAAACCTCCTTCTTGTTAGTGTCTATTTTTCTAAAGTTAAACCACATATCGAAAATTCCGGTTAGTATAATAAATATAATAAGCGGATTGCTGAAGATAAAAATTACTGCATATCCTAGTATTCTTAAAAAAACATTAATATTAAATTTTCCGAAAAAATAAGAAATAATAGTTAATCCTTGAATTAAATAAACCGAAGAAGCTAATAAAATTATATTATATCCTATAAATTTAAATATTCCAACAGAAAAAATAGAAATTATTATTCCTGTTATAGGAACAAGCAAAAAATAGTCCGAAGACCTCCAAAGCAGTAAATTTTCTTTTAAACCGTAAAAAAATAAATTTGTTTTTTTTGAGATTTTTTTTAAAAAAACAAAACAAATCCATATGCTCATCCATGAAAAAATAATTAATATAGACGGTAGGAGGAATAGTATAATTTTTAACGTTTTTGAAATTAATGCCTGCATTTTTGCCGTCGTAAAATATTTCATTCCCATTTTCGCATATGTGTACATAAGTTTTTTAGTCATAAGGACGGAAAAAAAATTAACGGATTCAATTATGTTTATGCCGTGATTATAAATATAAATCGCCGCTATCAAATAAAAAACAATAAATATCGCTAAAACCGGTATATAAATAGATTTTGCAATTTTATAGCCTTTTAAAATCAAAAAAGAAAAGAAAAACGGAATTGCTAAGAAAATTAAAAATTGAATAAGTACCGTCGATATAAAAAAATTGCCGAATAATGCGTGATTCAAATAGCCGTGAAAAGCATCCGCCCCCGAATATATTAAAAAAATCATTCCCGCCGCGAATGAAAAAAAAATTGCGGCTGATGAAAGCAAGCCTGCCGTCGAAAATAAAAGTATTACGGTAATTCCGTAATACAAGTAAAAAAAAGGATTTATAAAAGAGTATACTCCTTCGTTTATTGAATTTAATGTAAATAAAAACAATAAAATCGAAAGGAGTACTGTTAAAATAATTTTTTTTGACGTTAACATTAAATATTAACGGAAGTGTAGGGCATTATCGAAACGGTTCTAGACATTTTTATAGCCTTGGAAACTCTTCTCTGGTGATACGCGCAATTTCCGGTAATTCTTCTAGGCATAATTTTTCCTCTTTCCGAGACGAAATTTCTCATGAGCCTTGAATCTTTGTAGTCTATTTTTAAACTTTCGTCGGCGCAGAATCTGCATATTTTCTTCCTGGTATATGTTCTGCGGGCAAAACCTGCTCCTGCCGGTTTAGAGCTTTTTTTATTTTGGAAATTATTCATTAACGGCTTCCTCCATTATTTCCGCGTTTTCTTTTTTTGTTTCTATATCTTTAGTAAATACTACGGTTTGAAATCTTATGCATTCGTCCCAAATCCTTAAGTTTCTTTCGAGTTCTTTTATAAACGAACCTTTTGCGTTGAAGTGGATAAGTACGAACTTGCCTCTGTTTAACTTTTTAATGTCGTATGAAAGTTTTCTGGCGCCCCAGTCTTCAAAATTTATAAATTCGGCGCCGTTTTTAGACATAACGTCTTTTATTTTATCGATCAATTTATTTAAACCCGATTCGTCGGTATCAGGATTTAAAATAATTAAGGTTTCGTATTTTTTTGAAAATTCGTGAACGATCTCTTTTAAAAAATTTTTCTTAGCCAATTATAAAACCCTCCTTAAAAGTCCTTTTATTATTTAAAATAAAAATTATAATATTTTAAAATAAAAATTGCAATAATTAATTTTTGTTTTCCAGAAGCAATGAATTTATATAAGTCATAGGGGTCGAAATATTTTTCATAGATTTTTTCAGTTTAAACATATGCGTAATCGGCATTTTTCCGGAAAGTATGTATTTGATAATGAAAAAAATATCGTTTGCCCTTAAGTTTAAACTTTTATACGAAGTTTTATACAGATTTGAAAATTCTTTAAAAAAATCGTTCCTTGATAAGACGGTTTCTAAAACAGGATGGAACAGATCATAATAAGAATAGTTTTTAACGGTTAATTTATCCTTTAATTCGTTATAAAGTTTTGTTCCAGGAAGAGGCGTAAGTACGGAGAATACAGGCACGCTTATCTTGAGCCTTTTAACGAAGCCCATCAATTTATTAAAATCCATCTTAGTGAAATCCGGAGAAACTATGAAAGAAGCGGTTACGGCGACATTCTGTTTTTTTGCAATATAGTATGCTTTTTCATTGTTTAGCGAAGAGTTGCTTTTATTTATACTGCTAAGTTTATCGTCGTCTATGCTTTCGAACCCGATAAAAATATTTGACAGCCCCATTTCTTTCCACTGCGATATAAGTTCGGGATGCTTGACTATCGTATCGCTCCTTGCCTGTATAGTATATAGTTTATATATTTTTTCTTTTTTTAAAAGTTCGGCTATTTTTTTTGCCCGTTTAACGTCGCTGAAGAAGTTATCGTCGGTGACAAGTATGTAATCTTCCTTAATTTCTTTTAATTCGGATACTACCCGCTCAGGCGATTTAGATCTGTAAGAGCCGCCGTAAAAATTCCAAACGCTGCAAAAATCGCATTTAAAGGGACATCCCCTTGCCGTTTCTAAGCATGCCAGCGAAGTCCTGATGCCCAGATAATATTTTTTTCTGAATTCCTCCGTAAGATGCCTTGCAAAGAAAGGAAGGTCGTCTATGTTTTTAAGAAGCGGTCTTTCCTGCGTTTTTATCTGATTGCCGTTTTCGTTGTATATTATGCCTTTAACGTTTGAAAGAGGCGTATTCGAAGAAAATGCTCCGACGAGATCCCTAACGGTATATTCGCCTTCCCCTATTACTATAGCGTCTATTTCTTTAACGTTAAAATCGTAAGGATATACCGAAACGTGATGTCCGCCGACGAAAACGTAGCGGATTCCGAATTCGTTTTTCACCCGTTTTGCAAGTTCGATAGTCCTGTACACGTCCGGAGTAAACGAACATGAAAAACCTACCGCATCCGGTTTAAAACTTTTTATTTTATCTTCTAAGTATTTGTCGGGGTCGTAATCTACGGCTCTTAAGTCTGCTATTTTAACTATGTGCTCGTCTCTGAGAAGGCTTCCGCCTATGGCTTCTAATCCTGTAGGTTCTATTATAGATACGTTATTTAATCCTATAGTGCTTGTATTATTTGGTTGAATAAGCAATATTTTCATATTTCTTCACCTCTACCTCTAGATGATTAATGTTAATTAAAATTAACGATAAATAATTTAATGCGGCGCATATTCATGTAATTAATATCTATCGGATACTTTATATATAATAAGTATATCACATAATATAAATAAATATAAGTCTTAGAAAGAAAATTTATTAATATCGCCCAGCATTTCTTCCATACTTTTTTCGCCGGTTTCCGTTTTCGAACTTTCCTCTTTTTCCTCTTCACCGTCTTTTTTTTCTATTCCGCTATTTTTTAGAAAATCTGCAAGGTCGTAATTTTCGCCGGTTTTTTTTACTTCGGCGGTATTACCGGAAGAGTCCTCTTTAAGTTCCGCACTGCCCTTAATATAGGAGGAAGCGTCTATTTTTATCGGTTCTTCCGGTAAAGAAATCTCGAGTTTTTTTTCCGATTCCCTGTTTACTATATCAATATTAGTCTGCAGTAGATTTTTTAAAGAATTTACTATAATTATCCGCTTGTTTAACAGTTCCTCGATATTTTTGGCAATCTCGGCATATTTTTTGTTTGCGTCTTTTATTATGTTTTCGGATTCCGAAACCGCCCTGTTTTTTATAGATTCCGCTTCCATAATAGCCGCTTTCTTGATGTCGTTTGAAACCGACTGCACCATAAGTATTGCTTCGCTTATAGACTTGTCTTTTTCTTTGTAATCCGCAATCTCCTGATTTTTTTTGACGAGTTCTTCTTTCAGTCCGTAGTATTCTCCGTAAAGTTTTTCTAAATCCTTTGCTATTATTTCAAGAAAATTTTCGACTTCGGTTACGTCGTATCCTTTAATTTTTTTTGAAAACTTTTGCGATCTTATTTCTATTGGAGAAAGTTCCATAATTTTAACTCCTGCGTTAAAATCGATTAATTATATATAAATATATAAATATAAAAAGGTAAAAGTCAGCGCCTCAAAATTATAAACGGTATATTTTGCATAATATATCTGTATTCTATAAAATTTAGCAGCTGAGTTAAGGCTATTATTATTAGTATGACTATTAAAGGAGATAAATCGAAAGCAAAAGAAGAGCCTACGGGAAGTATTAGCCTTACTTTATTAAGTACCGGTTCGGTAATATCGTTAATGAAGCGGACTATGGGGTTATAAGGGTCGGGATTTACCCACGAAAGCAGGGCTTTAATAATGATTACCCACATATATATATAAAGAATATCTTTCGCGACATCTATAACGTCGGTTAAAAATTTAAGCAGCAATATATCCATAGTTTTAGTTTTAGTTTAATTAAATTTAATATATAATATAACATAATTGAATGAGCATATACAAATTATATATAAATAAAAAGTTATGACTAATGCGGAAATTGCCGAAATTTTCGAACATATAGCCGAAATACTGGAAATTAAAGGCGAAAATCCTTTTAAAATAAGGGCATATTTAAATGCTTCGGCAGCAATAAGCAGGCTGGGAGAAAATTTATCCGATATTATTATAGAGGGAAAAAATTTAAATATCCCGGGTATCGGGAAAGACCTGCATCTTAAAATAAAGGAGCTTGTAGAAACGGGAAACCTTGCTTATTACGACGAACTTCTAAAATCGGTGCCGGACGGCTTATTCGAGCTTTTAAAAATAAGGGGATTAGGGCCTAAAAAGGCAATGCTTTTATATGAAAATTTTAATATTAAAAGCGCGGCCGATTTGGAAAATGCTTTAAAATTAGGCAAATTAAAAGATATCCATGGTTTCGGAGAAAAGTCTATAGAAAATTTAAAAAAATCTGTGGAAGAATTTAATATTTTTAAAACCAGATTCTTATATCCGGACGCTTTAAATCAAGCGCTAATGCTTGAATATTATCTTAAAAATACGCCGCAGAAAATTATATTGGATATTCAGACGGCTGGTTCCTTAAGAAGAAAAATGGAAACCGTCGGAGATATAGACATAGTGCTTTCCGTCGCCGCAGGGAAAGAACAGCTGTTTTTCGAGAGGCTGTTTAAATATCCGGAAATTTTAAGAACGGAATCTTCCGGAGAAACTAAAACAAGCATAATTTTAAGGAGCGGCATACGCGTCGATTTAAGGATAGTACCCCGCGAAGATTTCGTTTATGCCTTTCATCATTTTACCGGCTCCAAAATGCATAACGAAGAGTTAAGGTTGTTAGAAAAAGCTAACGGCTACAAGATAAACGAATACGGCATATTTAAAAGGAATAAAAACGAAGACTCCGGCGCGGATATTTCCGAAAGCAAAACAAATAAAATAGAAGTAAACGACGAAAGGGAATTTTACGGAGTTTTCGGGATGCAGTATATTCCGCCGGAATTAAGGGAAGGAGCGGGGGAACTCGATGCGGCGTTAAACGGCGGAATACCGGCTCTTATAGAAGAAAAAGACCTGCGCGGAGTTTTTCATATTCATACTACTTATACCGACGGAAAAGAAAGTATGGAAGCTATGGTAGAAGAATGTATAAGACTCGGATACGAATACGCCGGCATCTCCGATCATTCGGTATCCGCCCATTATGCCAACGGGCTTTCCGCAGACGAACTTGAATCTCAAATCGAATATATCGACAGGCTTAATAAAAAATATGCGGATAAAATTAAAATTTTTAAGGGCGTAGAATCGGACATTTTACCTGACGGCAATTTGGACTACGATGAAAAAACCCTGTCCAAACTCGATTTCGTCATAGCATCCGTGCATTCTAATTTTAATATGACGGAATCTCTTATGACGGAAAGAATAGTTAAAGCAATTAAAAATCCTTACACGACTATGATAGGACATCTTACCGGCAGACTCCTTTTAGAAAGAAAAGAATATCCTTTAAATATAGGGCGGATTTTAGACTTCGCTTCCGAGTTTAAAACCGTTATAGAACTCAACGCTAATCCGAAAAGGCTGGATATCGACTGGAGGCATATAAAATCGGCTTTATCGAAAAACGTTATGCTTTCAATTAATCCGGACGCACACAAAACAGAAGGAATACGCTTCGTTAACTACGGAATCGGTATAGCCAGAAAAGGCTGGGCAAAAAAATCGGATATTTTAAATACGGGGAGCGCTTCGGAAGTTTACGATATTTTAACGAGCATAAGGGATTTTAAAAAAAAGAAGGCGAAAATATTTTGACGTTAAAAATTTTATCCGTTGCAGGTTTTGACGGTTCCGGCGGAGCCGGTATAACTTCCGATGCTAAGATTTTTTCTAAGCTTGGAATTTTCGGTTTATCCGCCGTTACGGCTATGACTGCCCAGAATCCCGATAAAATATATAAAATAGAACGGGTTTCCGACGTTTTTTTTTCGGCGGAGCTGGAAGCCGTATTTGAATATTTTAAAGTAGATGCGGTAAAAACCGGTTTAATTTACGACGATAGACAGAGTTCTATGCTGTCCGGTTTCATAGATAAATACGGCGTAAAAATTTTAGTGGTCGATCCCGTATATGTTTCCACTTCCAACTCTATAATAGTGAATAAAAACCGCTATCCCGATTTTTTAATACCTTTGTTTAAACATGCATCCGTAATCACGCCCAACGTTAAAGAAGCCGAACTTATTTCAGGAACGGAAATTAAAAACTTGGAAGAAATGAAAAATGCGGCAAAAATTATAAGAAAAAAATTTCCTGAAATTAAAAATATTTTAATTAAAGGTTCGCATATTAACGAAGAATCGGGAGAAAATGTTATAAAAAATTTACTTTTAAACTCAAAAAACGAATTTTATATATACGAAAGCAAAAGAATAAATATCGGAAAACAGGTGCATGGAACCGGATGCGCTTTTTCAGGCTGTATGGCGTCATATCTTGCTTTAGGAATAAAAATGGAATCCGCCGTCGCCGAAACGGAAAAATTTATTTCTAAAATTTTAAAAGATATTAAAAAAATTCAGGATAACTCGCAGGAAAAAATAAATTATATTACGGGGAATATATAGAAAAGAAAAAGGTGTCAGATTAATTTTACGCATTCGAAAAAGAACAATCAACGATAAAAGATTTTGCGTAAAATTAATCTGACACCTTTTTCTTTATTATTATTGCAATGCTCCGTTAAGAATTTTAATCATTAACGGCAGAGGCTTATATCCCACTACTTTTTTATAAAGAATTAGTCCTCTGTATATATAAAAAGTCGGCGTTCCGGTTACTTTTGCGCTCATACCGGAATTTATATTGCTTTTAATAAGCCTTTTCGGCAGTCCGCTTTTAACGCAGGACTCTTCTTCAGACATATTGATTATTTTTCCTGCATGCGTTTTAAGGAAATAATAAATATCTCCTATACTGCTCCAAAAGTCTTGGTCTTTATAAAGAAGGCTCCTTACAGGCATATATTTTCCTTGAAGAGCGGCGCAGTCGGCATATTCGGCTCCTTTAAAAGCATATTTATGTATAAGGGTAAGGGGGAAATCCCTGAATTCTAAGTATATTTTGCCGTTTTTAATATAATGTTTTAATATGTAGGGAAAGTCGTATTCTTCAAATTTTCTGCACCAGTAACACTGAAAATCCGTGTATGCAATAATAGTTACCGCCGCATTAGGATTGCCTATCTGCCTGTCGGCGTTTACTTTTTTGACAAAATTCCGGTATGGCATCGCCTCGGCATAATTTTGAGCCGAAAAAGCAACTGCCGCAAAGACTAAAACCGTTAAAAAAATTAACTTCATTAAACGCATAACCTAATTTTATCATATTTATGAATAATGTCAATATCGCTATGGACGTTATTATCTTATATGTAAATAAAATTTAACCTGCGAAATGATGGAAATGAGTTTTGTCTGCGCCGCATATGGGGCAAACCCAATCGTCCGGAAGTTTTTCGAAAGGAGTTCCTGACTCTATTCCTCCTACGGAGTCGCCTACTTCAGGATCATAGATATATCCGCAAACGTCGCACTGGTACTTTGGCAAAGCAATTTCTTCAGTTGAAGCCATTAAAAATCTCCTGTTTTAAATCTTAATCAATTAAATTAGTTTATTTATTTGTCTATTTTTTTAAAATGAGTCTTGTCTACTTTACATATAGGGCACAGCCAATCGTCCGGTATATCATCGAAAGGCGTGCCCGGCGGTATTCCGCCTTCAGGATCGCCCTTTTTGGGGTCGTAAATATAGGGACACGCTTCGCATACATATTTATCTTTATTTTCGCTGTCCATAATTAATCAATATCCTTAAGAAATAAATTCATCTATTTTTAATTATATCAAATTAATTATTTTTTTAAAGTCTTTTAATTGGTATAATTGTTATAATTAAAACAATTCTTAATAATTTAATATTAATAATATTAATATGAATTAAAATTATTTATAATAAGGAATAAAAATGGATATATTTAAGGAAACCCTGAAAACTTTCATCGTAAACGTTATTGAGGCGGAGAAAAAAATAGACGTTTCAAAGCCGCAAGCCGAAAAATTAATCAAAAATCCGCCGGACGATTCTTTCGGCGATTATTGTTTTGCGGCTTATTATATGCAAAATTACGGATTTCAAGGCAAACCGGAAACGGCTGCCGTCGATTTATACAATTTATGTAGCGGTCGGTTTAGCGAAATAGCAGGTCTTTTCGACAGAATAGAAATAAAAGGTGCTTACGTCAATTTTTTTGTAAAAAGAGAAATATTTGTTTCGGAAGTATTTAAGGAAGCAGTCGATTCGGGTTTCGATTACGGCAGAGACGTTCAGGAAAAACCGCTTACAGTCGTTATAGATTTTTCGTCCCCTAATATAGCGAAACCTTTTGGAGTCGGACACCTGCGTTCTACGGTAATAGGGATGAGTCTGTCGAAAATTTATGAATTTTGCGGACATAAAGTTATAAAGATAAATTATCTGGGCGATTTTGGAACTCAGTTCGGAAAACTTATTGCGGCGTTTTGCCGTTACGGCGATATAAATTTTTCCGAATTTGAAAAAGACCCGGTAAAAGTTTTATACGAACTTTACGTCAGAATACACAAAGACGAACAAACCGATTTAACCGTCGAAGAAGAGGCTAAAAACAGGTTTAAAACGCTTGAAGATTTTATGTCGGTAAATAAACGCAGTTTTGAAGAATATCTCGGCGCAATAAACGGTTTAGACGATACAATGACGAAAAATATCGATAGCGGTTTAGCCGCAGAAACCGATGCCGCCAATGCATCGGAAAACATAATGCTTTCCGAAGAAAATAAAAATTTTTTTTGCGGGACCGCGGAGGGGCAGTATAATTTATGGAAAATTTTTAGAAAACTAAGCATAGAAGAATTTAAAAGAATTTATCAATCTATAGGAATAGAGTTCGACTCGTATGAAGGAGAAGCCGAAAGCGCGGAATTTTCAAAAGATATTAAAGAAATTTTGCTGGAAAGCGGCATAGCCGAAATAAGCGAAGGTGCAGTAATAGTGAATGTAAAAGGCATTAAAGCACCCGCCCTGATTGCTAAAAGCGACGGAACGTCCCTTTACCTTTCGAGGGATATAGTTACGGCGGTTTCTAGAATGGCAAAATATAATTTCGATAAGATGATTTACGTCGTAGGCTCCGAACAGGCCCTTCATTTCAGCCAGCTATTCGGCATATTCGGCATATTGAAAGAAGACGCCGAGAAAATAAAAGACGGTAAAAACTTTAAATATTTTGCTTCTATGATAGACGGCAGGTTGGTTCATGTAAAGTTCGGCAGAATTATCGGCATGTCGACAAGAAAAGGCAATTTAGTTTTTCTGGAAGACTATATAGAAGAAGCGCGCCTTAAAGCTCAAGAAAAACTTGAAGAAAGACTGAAAATTTTAGAAGATAATTTTAATTTAATTCATGAACGAAAAAATGAGCTAACCGAAACCGAAAAGGAGCAGATATATTTAACGTCTTTAAAAGTAGGCATAGGGGCGGTTATTTTTAACGATTTAAAAACAAGACGGACTACCGACGTAAATTTTAACTGGGATAACGTTTTGTCTTTCGAAGGTCAGACAGGACCTTATCTTCAATATACCGTTTCAAGAATAAACAGTCTTTTAAACAGACTTAGCGGAAATGAAACGAATTTAAAAAACGACGCTCAAAGTTTTTCGTTTTCAAAAAGCGATGCAGATTTTGACGATATTTTTTTGATAGCCAAACAAATTTATGGATTTAAGACGGCTCTTCATTCGGCGGTCGAGCAAAACGAGCCGTCGGTATTAAGCTCTTTTGCTTTAGACCTTGCTTCGCATTTTAACAAATATTATCAAAATTACAGGCTTATAGGCAGAGATTATAATTATTTAAAGCCTAGGATTACAATGTTGTCCTCTGTTAAAACGGTTTTAGTTTCCGTCTTGAATCTGTTGTGTATTCCCGTTTTAGAAAAGATGTAATTTTAAGAAAGGTGAACATCGTTTTTTATATGGGCTTAGAGA
>JAJYKQ010000112.1 GCA_021788495.1 bacterium
GATTTCAGAAAAAAAATCCAGATACTTTTTCAGGACCCTTATTCTTCGCTTAATCCCAAAAAAAAGATTTATAAAATAATATCTTATCCCGCCGTTAAGAACGGCGTTATAAAAAACAAAAAAAAAGACAGAATAGACTTTGCGGCTGAACAGCTTGAAAACGTAGGGCTGCCCGAAAGTACGGCTTTCAGTTACCCTCATATGCTTTCGGGCGGACAGAGGCAGAGGGTCGGAATAGCGAGATGCCTGTCCGTCCGTCCGGAACTTCTTATTCTCGACGAACCTGTTTCGGCTTTAGACGTTTCGATATCAGCCCAAATTTTAAATCTGTTGACCGATTTGCGCAATAAAAACGGAATGAGCTATATATTTATCACTCACGATTTAAAATTAGTCAGGCATCTTGCCGACAGGGTATGCGTGATGTACGGCGGAAAAATAATGGAGATTGCCGAAACGGACGTTTTTTTTAACGCTCCGGCGCACCCTTACTCTAAAACTCTTATGGAATCCATGGAGTCTATATCTTTTACTCGTCCGAATCTTTGAACGTTTCGTCGTCGCTGATTAAAGAAAGAGTGCTTAAGTGGTCTATATAATCTTCGCTCATCCTTTTCTTCTCTTCTTCTTCCGCTCTAGACTGGCAGTTTATGCATAAATTGGAGTAAGGAATTATTTTAAGCCTTTTTTTTGAAATAGGTTCGCCGCACTCATCGCAGACTCCGTATGTTCCCTCTTTTATTTTTAAGAGAGCGCCGTCTATTTCCCTTACTTTTTTTCTCTCCCTGTCTCCAAGCATATACATAAGTTCGCGGTCTCTTTCGCTGGAAGCGATGTCGTAATTATCGCCGCGGTATTCAGTCGAGTCTTTTGAAGAGCCTTCCTTTATGCCCGCATCTATTTCTTTAAAAATGTCCTTTTTCATTTTAATCAACGTTTTTTTTGCCGATTCTATTTCCGCCGGCGAAAAAGCCTGTTCGTCCTTATTTTCCTTATTTTTGTTTTTCATATATAAAAGCCTCCGTTTTATCCATTTTGTGACGAGGACAGATTTGAAATCTGTCCCGCGTAATATTATATAACTTGTCTTTTTAAAAATTTTTGAATAGTATATATTTAATTAGATTTAAAAGCAAGATTAAAAGTTAGGGGATAGAGGAGGCATATTAATGAATAACGAAAGAGTTTTCGATTACGGATACGCCGGCAAGGAAAAAAAGGAGAAGGGCATAAGGACGCTTTTTCAAATCGACAGGGACAGAATAATACATTCCAGCGCTTTCAGGAGAATGAGAAATAAAACTCAGGTTTTCGGCGTTTTTACGCTTGATTATTACAGGACGAGGCTTACCCATTCTCTTGAAGTATCGCAGATAGCAAGGGCTATAACATCCATTCTAAACAAAAAATACGGCTTAACTATAGACGCGGATCTCGTAGAAGCCGTTTCGCTGGCGCACGATATAGGCCATCCCCCTTTCGGGCATCTCGGCGAATATATTATAAACGAGGAATTAAAAAAAGCTACGGGCGGAAAATTTGGATTTGAAGCCAACGCCCAAAATATCAGGATACTTAATTTTCTCGAAAAAAAGTTTTACGATTCAAAAAACAATAAAATATACGGAATTAATCCTTCGCTTAAGACTATCGACGGAATTTTAAAATATAAACTGCCTTATTCGTTGTCCGATAAAAACAAGCATTTCATTTACGATAACGATATATTTATTCTTGAAAAACTTCACGGAAAAGATTTTGTAAATTACTTGAAGAAATATTCCGGATTTCTAAACGATAAAAAAAATAAAACTGCCAAAGTTCAATTTTTCGAATTTTCAAGATGCATAGAATGCCAGATATTAAACGCCGCCGACGATATCGCATACGCTACCCACGATATAGAAGACGGGGTAGAATCTAAGCTTATAGACATAGGCGGGCATTTCAAAGTAAACAAATATCTCAAAGAAAGCGGCCGGGTCGGAAAAGATTCCGTAAATAAAATAGCGGCGCAGGTGGATAATTTCTTTCTTAATCTCAGGAATATTTTTAAGATAGCGGAAAGCAAAGAAAAAGAACTCATGTATCATATAAAAGTCAAGACCGACCTGAAAGAGTTTTTTTCCAATTATATTTCAAAGTTTATTTTAAATATAGACTTGGAAGAAAGACAAGGCGGCATTGCAAAAATGAAATCAAAACCCGGATTAAAGAAAAAGGAAAACAGTTTTATTTTAGACGCCCCGGTAGATTTTAACGACGATTCATATAAATACGCCCTGATATGGAAAAACGGAGTCAATTTGGAAATCAGCGCCCTCAAGGAGATTTCCTACAGGCTCGTTATGGAAAACAGGGAAATACTTCTAAACAGGTATAAGGCCGAAAATATCGTAAGAAAGCTCTTTTCGGTTTTTTCCGACATTAAAAATATTAAACTTTATCCCGACGACTTTCAGGAACTTTACGAGTTCGGATTTTACGGCGGATTCGGAAAAGCTCAAAACGAAAACGCAGGTTTTAAAGTTATGTGCGCCGATTACATCAGCGGAATGACCGATATGTATGCAATGAAGCTGTATTCGTCGCTGTTCGACGCGAGGAGTTTCTCGGATACTCCGCATGCTTGAAATTACATAAGCAGGCTGTTTTCGACTATCTCGCATATAATATGAGCTATTAAAATATGATTTTCCTGGATTCTAGGGGTGTCTTTAGACGGAATTTTAATAAGGTGGTCGCACATTCCGTGTTCCGCCATTTTTCCGCCGTCCCCGCCGGTAAAACCTATTATTTTCATGCCGATATCTTTTGCCGTATTAATTGCCGATAGAATATTTCTGGAGTTGCCCGAAGTCGATATTCCCCAGAAAACGTCGCCTTTGCGCGCGTTTGCTTCGAGCTGGCGCGAAAAAACAACCGAAAAATCGTAATCGTTTGCTATCGCCGTGAGATTAGAGGTATTAACCGTAAGGCTTTCCGCCGCGAGAGCTTTTCTTTCTTTGTAAAACCTCGAAACAAGCTCTGCCGCGATATGCTGGGCGTCCGCCGCCGACCCGCCGTTTCCGGCGATAAAAACCTTTCCGCCGTTACCGTATGCGGAAATAATGGTTCTAGATATGTCCTCCGCCGTATTTAAAATCTCTTCGTTATTTGAAGTAAGCTCCAAGAGCGCTCTTGCTTCCGCAAATCTTTTTTCGATT
>JAJYKQ010000113.1 GCA_021788495.1 bacterium
TAAAAAAATATAAATACTGAATTAAGTTTCCGGAGGCGTTGGAAGAATGACTCTTAACCGCAAATATTATAATCCAGCAGGTTATAAGTTTTAATCCGTTTCTTGTGCATTGCAGTTAAAAGCGGAACATTTTCGTCCAAATAATCATAAATGTAAATATTTTGTTTATCTTTATAATTTCTGGATAATCTTCCCGTATATTGAACTATTCTCCCCTTGAAAGATACCGGCATGGCCAAAAACAGAGCATTTAATTCGGGTTCGTCGAAACCTTCGCCTATATAGGAGCCGGTAGAAAGAACAAGTCTTTTCAAGTCTTTGGAAGAGTTCTTTAACCTATTCAGTGTTTCTTTGTTTTTTTTATGTCCTGCTCCGCCGTGAAAAGTCGCTATAAAATCAGTTTCATTCTTCAGCATGCCTGCTAAAATATCGATGTGTTTTTTTCTTTCCGTTAATACAAGCGGGAAAAGCCCTTTCTTTAAAGCGCAGGCAATATCTTCGACGATTAACCGATTTCTATCTTCATCTTCGATTAATTTGTTCCACAGGTTGTTGATGTTCATTATATCCGTATTTTTAATGTTTTCAGCGGGCGGGGCGTATCCGTTAAATATAGGCGCATACGAAAATTCCGTTTTTTTAATAATAACGTCAACCTTTAAAAAATCTTCTTTTATATCTTTTTGTTTAATTTCATGGCATATTTTGCCGCACTGCATATTGATTATCGCTTCATGACCGTCTTTACGGTAAGGAGTTGCGGTAAGGCCTAAGATATATTTGGCGGCAGTCTTGTTTAATACTTTTTCGAAAGAAAAAGCCCCAATATGGTGGCATTCGTCTATAATAATAAAACCGTAACGCGATATATGATTATTATCGCCCATACGGGAGTTTAAACTTTGGATAGTAGCGATATCTATATTTCCGGTCGGATTATTTTTCCCGCCGCCTATTATGCCTATTTCTTTTTTATCTATTCCGAGCAGGGTGGATATTTGCAGCCGCCACTGTTCCATTAAAGGTTTCCGGTGGACAAGTATTAACGACGATGTTTTTCGTTTTGCAACAGCGGCTATAGCTATCACCGTTTTTCCGATTCCAGGAGGGGCTACTAATATTCCTGAATCGGTTTTTAAGATAGAGTTAAGAGCGTTTTGCTGAATGTCGGTAAGCATTCCATTAAAAACCGCTTTTATCTTTTTTCCTTTAAATCGTTTATCGTGATTATTTAATTTAACGTTATAATCTTTTAAAATTGATTCGATGCCTTCTAAGCATCCTCTCGGCAAAGAAAGGTATTCGTTCGTTAATTCGGCGCAGCAGATTATGCGCGGCGTAGAATAGGTCGATAATCTTAACTTCTGTTTTTTGTAAAATTCAGGATTTTGAAAAGAGGCGAGGTTTTTTAGGCTGCTCAGTAACGGGGACGGGATGCCGACGGATTTGATATATATGCGGTTAGACTGAATACTTTCTACATATTCCGGAAGATTTTCGATAGTTTTAAGTTTTTTAATTTCTGCTTTTTCCGATTTTAAATTTAATATACTTAACGTATTCCAAGATTCTCCTTCAGAAACAGAACTGTTGTTTATTTCGATAATATTGTCCGTTTCTTTCACTTTGTTTAATATTTCCATTACATCCTCAAGACTTATCTTTTTAACGGAACTTAAAAAATTCCATTGATTGTCGTAGGGTGAGCAATTTTCATCTATAAATACACTGTTGCCGTTTAATACAGCTTCTTTTTGAAAAGGCAATGCTATTAAATTACCGAAGCCTCCTTCAGGCATTGTATCCTGGTTCGGAAACATCCGGTCATAGCTTTTCATATCGAATTTAAATTTTTTAGAGATTGTTTTCGTTATAATATATGTTCCTAGCTTCCTTGCGGTGACAGCAGGTATCTTTTCCTTAAAAAATATCCAGAGATGCCCTCCTTCACCGGAGCGCGACCTCTCGATTGCGGAATGAAGATTTTCTTCTAAGCATGTCGTTTTTAGGGAAACGGCGTCCTCAAACCAGTTATACCCGTCAAAATCGAATGATAGAAAATAACATTTTTCGTCTTTAGTCAGAGGATATATGCCTGCGATATGTTTTCCGGTAAGGTGCATCTTCACAGCGGAATAATCATACGGCAGAAATTCCCTATTGGAACAGTTCGCGCATTTTACCTTCGGTTTACGGCAAAGAGCCGGAATCCACTCGTTTCCGCATACGGGACTGTATCCCTGCTTTCCGGTTTTATGACTTTTCCATAAACGGGCATACAAATCGTCTCTGCCCATAAAATAATTTTTAAAAATATTAATTTTTTCGTCTGCGGTTAAAAAATCTTTTAAAGCTGAAGATGAAACGGCGGAATCTGAAGAATGGCAGGCGTAGCCGATAGACGATTCTGAAAAAGATATAGTACTTTCCGCACTTTTATTTACTATAAGATTTAATTTATTTATATATTTTGTTTTTAATTCGGTCAATAAAGCAATTTGTATATCAAGCTTTTTAATCTTTTTTTCGATAATCTGTATTTCTTCGCTTGCGTTTAAAATTGTTTCCGTTTCAGGTACAAATTCCATATTTATCTATAGTATAGAAAGGTGCATAATTTATAATTCATCAATTATACTGCGTCGTTTTAATTATAAATTAGAAACGAATAAGTTGTTAATTATATATTATGATATAATTTTTTTGAATTAAAAACAAAATAAAGAATAGTGACGAAAAATTAGATTGTGAATAATAAGCGTGAACAAAAATAATTTTGCCTGATATTATTAATAAATCGATGTCGCCTCCTTTTTTTTGATTCATCGGTTATGGAGCCGAATAAAAAAATAGCCGCTTTTTTATCGAAACCGTAAATCGTGTCGGAAATGGTCTTAGTTTCTTCGGGAGGCAAGCCTTATCGCCGTATTTTATATTTTATTTATTATTTTCTAGAGGTAATTTCTGGATATTTGCATATTTCGATTACCTATGAAGGTTGTATTAATTTATTGGAAAATTATACAAACCACCCTTTGGAATTATAAACTCTTTGCATTTGACTTTATATAGACCATTCTATATACTGGTCTATTATAATGAAGAGCCTACCCCTGGGCATTTTTACTGGCCGGATTTGGATATAGGCCTCTTTTGTTAATATAATAAAAAATACCGCCTTATTTCCCCT
>JAJYKQ010000114.1 GCA_021788495.1 bacterium
TATTTGTCGCCGTAATATTAATATTTGCAGGAACCGCCGCAGGATACTCGGCGTATCCTTTCGATACGGTAATGCACCGCGTGCCTGCATGGGCTTACGCGTTAAAAAAGGACGCGTCGAAGGGAGCCGTAATGTATAATCCCCCCTTAATAGACTGGGGCTATCCTATGTTCGTTCAGACGGTTTACGAAAAGCCTATGGCGGGCGGATTCGTAATAAGGTTCGGATTTCATAACCTTTACAGACGATATCTTCCCGAAAGATTTTACGGCCTGAAGGGCATGCATTACCGCGGAAACGGAATAAACCAGATAGTTCTTTCAAGGCTCGGCAATCCTGAGGATTTCAAAAAAAATTTAAAATATTTTAAAAAATTAGGGATACGCTATATAGTAATATGCAAAGGATGCCTTAAAGGCGAATACGGCTGGAGCAAGAAACATACCTCGGACGTCTTAAAAAAAATAAACGGAGAATACTCTGCGGGCGGAAACGGTATTTTAAGCATAATATATGAAGACAAAAGCACCATAGTAGCAAAGTTTAATTATTAAAACGGGCAAATATCGAATGGATAGGACAAAAAAAGAATTTAAGGCTGTTTCTATGAAAATAGCAGTTCCGCTTTGGACGGCGGCATTTTTATTATTGATATTCGGGCTTTTCCGCATATCTTATCTGTGGAGCGGAGATTCCGATAACGCTTTTCTTGCAATTACGGGAAATGCCGTTCTTCACGGCAACATTCTTCTTCACGGATATTATCTTTCGTCGCTCGTTACTTATTTTCCTTTCGATATATATTTAAACGCTGTTTTCGTCAAAATTTTCGGATTTAACATGTCCGTAATACATCTGGCTCCTATGGCAATATTTATGGCGTTTCTGATAACGTCTATATTTTTAGTCCGAAATACCGGGGATGCCGAAAGCGATAAAAAATTTTTTTCGGTAAGGGTTTTTATGATAGCGGTTTTTTTTGCCATGCCGGGCAGGGCTTTTGCGTTCTGGATTCTTCAGGAACTTCATCTTTCGTCGGTAGTTATGTCTATGCTGACGTTTATGCTTTTAGAAAAAACGGCGGGCGGCATACGCGGCGGCACCTCTTTTAAAACATTTTTCCTAGTGTTTCCGGTTTTAATTTTATTTTTGATGCCGCTTTTTATAATGAACAGCGGACTTTTTATAATTATATGCATACTGCCGGTTTTGTCGGCGAGTTTGCTTTATATATTTTTAATATATAAAAAGTATGAGGCTTTAGGAGCAAGAGGCGCCGGCTCAAAAATATTTGCCGAAAGCAAGCCTTATTTATTGCTTATATCGCTGACAGTTTTGTCCGCGGCTATAGAAAAGATAATCTTAATTGAGATAAGAAAATGGGGAGGGTTTATAGCCGTGCCGTCGGGACTTCCTATAGCTTTCGTCAGCATGTCGAATCTGCCTCATAATTTTTATCTGTTTTTTAACGGAATTTTAAAAATATTAGGAGTATATTTTTTCGGTAAAAATCTGTTTTCGGTTGCATCCTTATTCGCCATTCTTAAAATGTCGGGCATCTTAGTCTTTATATACGGAATAGTCTCGGGGCTGAAAAAAATTAAAAATCCTGAGCCTGAAGATTTTATAGATTTAATGCTTTTATCCGGAGTCTTATTTCTGGTTATAGCTTTTCTGTTCAGTCAGATGGCAGTCAGCAAAGCGTCAGCGAGGTATCTGATACCTGTCGTTATTTTCGGTTTTTTGCTTGCTTTCAGAAATATAGAAAATATTAAATTTATTCGCAGAAATTTCATGAATTTAAAATTAAAGATAGCGGCGGCATTCATATTTATTGTCTATGCGGCTTCTTTCACCGTCAACGCCGGAGCGGTAGCGCCGAATAGCCCTTTCGTTCCGCTGTCCCGATGGCTCGAAAAGCACAAATTGACATACGGATACGCACCTTATATGGATGCGGGCATAATTACCCTGACGTCGAAAGGCAGGGTAAAAGTCAGGCAGGTTAGAACAAACTTTTATATGAAAATATTGCCGTATGATTGGGTTTCAAAAGAAAACTGGTATAAAAAGAAAGCTTTTTTTATAATATATTCGAAGAATTTTATATATGACTATGTAGATATGAAATCTGCCGTTAAAACATTCGGAAAGCCGTCTGAAGTTTATACGGAGGATTTTCAGGGAACTATCGGCAGGGCATACGGAAGGCCGGACGGTCGATATACTATGCCGCCCTATGTAATTCTGGTATATAAAAAAGGAATAAAATTAAAATAATTCCGAAATAATTTATTTTTTTAGCGGTTTTTAGCGGTTTCTTTACGCAGACACCCTGAAAGATAGCCGCTTTTGTATATTCCTAATTTGCACATAAGATACTGCAGCGCCGTGCTTATGACGCCGAAACCGTATTTCACGCTTCTACCGAAGTTTATCGACGAAGAATCCTGTTCGTATTTCGTAGGGCATGAAATTTCGCCTATCCTGTATCCTGAAATATGCGCTTGAGCTATTATCTGGTTGTCGAATATGAAGTCGTCGGAATTTTTTTCAAAAGGCAGGGAAGCAAGCAGTTCTTTAGAAAACGCCCTGTATCCCGAATGGTATTCCGACATCTTAAGGTTGAGAGCGAAGTTTTCAAAATACGTCAAAAATCTGTTGGATATATATTTATAAAGCGGCATTCCTGCGGTCAGCGCGTTACTTTTGCCTGTAATGCGCGAAGCAAGGACTATATCGTATTCGCCGGAAGAAATCATCGCCGCCATAGCTGTAACCAGTTTAGGAGAATACTGCCTGTCCGGATGCAGCATTATTATTATATCCGCGCCGCCCTTTAACGCTTCCCTGTAGCAAGTTTTTTGATTGCCCCCGTAGCCTTTGTTTCTGTCGTGCCTTATAGTTCTGATGCCGAGAGAGCTTGCAATTTCGGCTGTTTTGTCCGAACTGAAATCGTCAACGAGTATTATATCGTCCACAATTCCGTCGTCAGGCAAATCGTCGTAAGTTTTTTTAAGCGTTTTTTCGGCGTTATAGGCGGGCATAACGACGGTTATCTTTTTCTTGTCCAGCATAGTTACATTTTATAATAAAATTAATTTATTTAAAAGACCGCAAAATAAAAAAATTAAAAAAAAGTCAACTATAAAAAAGTCAACTATAAAAAAGGC